>JAYTMG010000087.1:0-1067 GCA_043728745.1 Verrucomicrobiaceae bacterium | reverse complement strand
TGAAAGCTGCCCGCCGTGGGTGTGTCCGGAGAGCATTAAATCCCACGCAAATCCCGCGAGTTCGTCTTTCGTATCCGGGTTGTGGGAAAGCGCGATCGTCGGCAACTCACCGCGCTTTATGCCAAAGGGAAATCCGCCGAAAGCCTTCACGGGGTTTAGCTCGTCCGCCCAATCGTCGCCGAGGCCGACGAGCTTCAGCCGACGACCACGCACTTCGAGTTCCTGCTGCGTGTTGTGAAGGAGCGGGATCTTCGCGCGCTCCAGCAAATTCCGCACATTTTCCGTCGTCGAATAGCCGCTGAATCGCGCCCATCTTCCGCCGTCGTGGTTGCCAAGTGTTGCGTAGGTCGGCGCGGCGGCGGGGAGCTTCGCGAGCACGGCGGCGTAGGCGTCCCACTGCTCGTATTTCGTGGTGATGAAATCGCCTGTGATGCAGATAAAATCGGGCTTCCACGCGAGGGCGTGGTCGATTTGACGGGTGAGAAAATCCAGCGGCATCGGGTCGGCGTGCATGTCCGAAAGATGGAGCAATTTCAGCCCGCCGAGCCCGAGCGGCACGGTGTGGAAAGAATCCCGAATCCACCACGGCTCGACGAAACGCATCCATAGCGCCGACGCCCCTCCGGATAGCGCGACGGAACGGACAAACTGACGGCGAGTGACTTTTGGAAACTGCATCTGCGGTCCCTTTAGCGCAGAAACACGTCCGCAGCAACGCCCGCCACAAACAGCGCGCCGACAATCGCGTTGCTCAAAAAGAACGCACGGTTCACCGCATCCACATCCAGCCGCGACGCCACGCGATGCTCATACACGAGCATCCCGCAAATCGCCACCGCTGCCACCGCGTAGCCCAGCCGCAGCCCTGCAAAATAGCCAAACGCCAGCAGCCCCGCAAACGCCGCTGTGTGCAGCGCCCGCGCCAGACCGAGCGCGCGCGGCACGCCGAGTTTTACCACCATCGAGTGCAATCCCTCGGCCTTATCGAACTCATGATCCTGCGTCGCGTAGATCAAATCGAACCCCGCAACCCACAGCAGCACCGCCAGCGCAAGCACGAGCGGCGG
>JAYTMG010000086.1:0-1029 GCA_043728745.1 Verrucomicrobiaceae bacterium | reverse complement strand
TCGAGCGCGCTGGAGAAGGCCGGCGATTTGCGGACCTACACCGCCGCCCTGCGCGCCAATCCCGACGTTCGCGTCCTCGTCAATCAAAACGACTTCCTCCTCGCCGACGAAGACCTCGTCTGGCTCCGCGCCACGTTCCCCGCGGAGCAACTCACCGTCTTCGAGCAAGGCGGACACTTGGGAAACCTGGCGCACCCCGTGGTGCAGAAGAGCATCCTCGGCGCGCTGGAAGGTTTGAAGCCGGCCAACGATTCAAAATCGAACTGAGCTATGAAAACCATGAAAGCCACCGTGTTTCAGGGCGCGAACGACATTCGGGTCGAAGAAGTCAGTCGCCCCCAGGCCGGAATTGGCGAGGCGGTGATTCGCGTGACACTGACCACAATTTGCGGCACCGATCTCCACATCGTGCGTGGGGTGTATCCGGTCAAACCCGGCTTGATCATCGGGCACGAACCGGTGGGCGTGATGGAGGAACTTGGCCCGGTGGCGGTCAAACCGCAGGCCACGAAAACCGAAGTCTTGTCATTGGCAAAATCCGGTTGGCCTCCGTGCCACATCACCGCGAGAGAATGTACAGACGCAGGACAATCAGGTGAAGGAAACGTCCTGAGAATGAAGAAAGCGAAATGGCCCGGAAATACCGGGCGCATCGTCGGCATGACAACCGCGCGATACCGCGCGCCGGCGATCTCGACGACACAGTAAAGTCAATCATTGCAAAGAATACTTTTATGACCACCGTCACTCCACGCCAGCTCCACGACCGCCTTCAGCAGGGCGAAAAACTCCACCTGCTTGATGTCCGCACGCCGGCGGAACATGCGGAAATCCACGTCCCCGGAGTGCATCTCGCGCCGCTGGATCGGCTCGACGCGACGCAGCTCGCCAGCGCAAACGGCTTCGCCAAAGACCAGCCGCTCTACATCCTTTGCCGCTCGGGCAATCGCGCGAAGCAGGCGGCGGAGAAACTCGAAAAGTGCGGCTACGCGCAATGCCACGTCGTCGAGGGCGGCACGATGGCCTGGG
>JAYTMG010000085.1:0-1727 GCA_043728745.1 Verrucomicrobiaceae bacterium | reverse complement strand
ACGGTTAGGTCTTCGCCTTCGCCGGGCTTTGCGCCTTTTCCATCCGGGCTTTCGCCGGGGGTGACTTTGAGGTCGAGTTGCTTGTTCGCACGGGAGATTCGGATGGCGATGGGTTCGTCGGGGCAAACGTAAAATGAAGCGTTTAGAACATCTTCGGGGGAAGTAATTTTCCACTCGCCGACTTGCAGGAGCACGTCGCCGACACGCAGGCCGCCCGCGTAGCCGGGACCGTTGAGCCGCAGTTTGCGGACGCGCGCGGTGCTGTCGCCTTCGGGGGCGTCGGTGAGGCGGACGTCGGCGCCGAGCCAGCCTTGCCGGACGCGGCCATGGCGGAGGAAGTCGGTATAGATTTTTTGCGTCGCTTCACCGGGAAGCGCGAAGAGGCCCATCCCGTTTTCCAGTGTGCTGATGATGACGCCGACGACTTCTCCTTTCGCGTTGAGCAGCGGTGCTCCGCCTTGCCCGCGCTGGACTGGCGCGGTCGCGCGAAGGTGGCGTGCGGCGAAGAATCGCCCGCCGTGTCCCATGTCGAAGCCGGACGCGACGCCAAAGCTGGGCGAGAGCGGAAAGTCGAGTGGGTAACCAATAGCGATGACCATTGCGCCGATGCCCATTTGATTTGCCTTGCCGAGGCGGAGGAACGATGTGGGCTGTTCAGTTTCGGCTTTTAGGATGGCGATTCCGCTGCGCTGGTCCGCAAGGAGACGACGGACGGGGAGTCTCTCGGTGCCTTGAACTGCGAAGATTTCTTCGGTTTCTCCACCAACCGCGTAGCTGGTGATGAGGATGCCGTTTCGCTCTATAAAGAAGCCGGTACCGGAGATGGGCCCGGCGGTGTCTTCGGCTTCGATGCGGACGACGGCGTCGCGTGAACGGGCAAAAAGCGCCTGCACCTCGCCGGAGACGGCCTCAAGGACGGATGGTGGCGCATCGGCGGCAATCCCGTGGAGTGCCAGCGCGAGGAAGATGCTAGAAGCGAATTTGGGTAGCCTCATAGCTCGCGGGGAGTCCCCCTCCGACGAATTGCGGCGCGGGCTGGCTACCCGGACGCGAGGGCACCGCTCTCCGCTGGAGCGGCTTCTGCGCCTGAGGATTCAAGGTCGAAGCCGGTTGATACGCAACCGTGGTGTGCTGTGCATCCGTGTGCGGCGCTGCGACGGCGACTGGTGCGACTTTGTGTTTGGGCATGGCCATTTGAATAATGGCAACGCCGGTGAGGAGTATGCCGGCCATCGAGGCGGTGTATTGCCAATCGACGCGGAGCGATTGGGCAAACGTCGTCACCCTCTCCAGCGCGAGCCGCCATGCGGGTCGGCGGAGCATTTCTGCGCGCTGACGTTTCTGAATGTTCGAAAGCAGGTCGTCGAAGTATCCCGGCGGCGGTTGTTCGTAGCGCTTGAGACGGAGCAGGGCTTGGAGCTGTTTCTCGTTGAGTTGCTGGTCGGCCATAGGTTTTAGGATTTCGGGTGTGGCGCGAATTCTCCGAGCCACGCTTGTAGTTGTTTGTGGGCGTAAAAAAGGCGCGAACGGACGGTGCCCTCGCTGATTTTCAAGATCTCGCCGATTTCGGCGTGGGCCATTCCCTGGATGTCGAACATTGTGACGACAGCGCGGTGGTCCGCGCTGAGTTTCATCATCGCTTCGTTGATTTTCCGCTGCATCTCGCCGAGGTCCGCATCTCTTACGGGCGTGCTCTGGGCGGTGAGTTCCGCGAATTCCTTGTCGTT
>JAYTMG010000084.1:0-21992 GCA_043728745.1 Verrucomicrobiaceae bacterium | reverse complement strand
TCCACGTTGAGTTGCGGGGAAAACACGGTGCCGCTGACATCGAACGGAGCGCCGCTGTTGATGGAGTTGAAATTTGGAAACGAACCGGTGTTGTCGTTGCCGCTCGGGTAGTAGATTCCCTCGCCGCGGAGACGGATGTCGCCTTTCACGCGGAACTTCGTGACCCAGTCGGGAATCTTCGTCGCGCTGGCCCATTTCTCGTCCTTGGCCTGCTGCTTGATATCGGCGAGCAGTTCGTCGCGGATTTGCTTTTTAACAATTTCCGGGATGTAGGTGACTCGCACATCGTCCGCAGTCGGCGGCGGCGGCGGCGCGATCTCGCCGCTCTTTCGCAGAGCATCAAAAACAATGGCTCCGGAGGTTTGCGCGACGCTCATCGTGGCGGCGCTATCGGCCTCGGCTTGCGTGGCGAGTTCCTTGGCTTCTTCTTCCGAGAGCAGCTTTTTCTTCACCATGAGCTTCAGAAGATTCATGGCAAAAGCGGTCGAGGGCGCGCCCTCATTCCCCATCAGTTCGCGCGTTCCGCTTTCCTTTTGCGGTTCGGCAGCCGGTGGTGCGGCTTGAGCAGTCTCGGCTGGCGGTACTGAGGGTTTTTCCAGCGCTGCTGCTGGCGGAGTCCCGCGGAAAGCAGGCGTCTCCGCTGGTGCGGCGGCTGCGTCTTTCGGCGGCTCGGTCGGAGCTTCCTTTGCGGGCTCTTTCGCCGGTTCTTTTGGAGGCTCCTGCGCGATGCTGGTCGCGCAGAGCGTTCCTACGATGATTGCCGCGCCTGCGAGAATTCGGGAGCAGAGTACGGCGGGGGGCTTGGATTCAATTGTTTGCGTCATTGGGGTTTAAAACTTCTTTAGTTCGGTCGCTTGAGCGTGATGCGCAATCGAATGGGCTGCGGCATGTCTGCTGGCGTGACGCCAGGGCATTGCAGGCCGATGAGCCCTTGATTGATCACGTTATCAACTGCGGTATTTCCGGTGCTCGACTCCACGTTCACGCGGGTGATGCGCCCGTTTGCGTCAGTCCACACGCGAACAACCGGCGCACTGCCTGCGGCGGTCTTCGTTGCGGGGTTGCGGCGAAGCGCATCCTCGATCGTCTTTGCCACTTGGTTCGAAAATCCCTTCCACTTTGTTTGTCCATCGGTGTTCACGGGTTTGCGGAAAAATCCCGCCCCATTGCCTTTCGCGATCTGGATGCCGCCTGTGCCTTTCCCAGCAGCGGCGGATGTGACAGCAGGCTCGGGCTCCGGCGCTTGGTCTTCCTTCTCATCGACTTGCTTGTCCTCGCGCACTTCTTCTTTTGGCGGCGGTGGGGTTGGCGTCGCGATCGGCGGCGGCGGCGGGGCCATGACTTGAACCATCATCGGAGCTGCTTCTTTTCTTCCGCCCACGCCATCCGCGTTCATGAGCCTTTTGCCGACAGTATAGACGCCGACCACGGAAACAACCGTGACCAATGTCGGCATGAACCATTTGCGGAAGCCGGTTTTTACTTCTTCCTCTTCGCCCCATGAATCGTCGTGTTTCTGTGGCGCAGGCTTTGCCTTTGCCTGCGGCTCTAGGACTGCCGTGCGTTTTTCATCTTCGGTATTCATTGTTGCTCCTTTGGCTTTGGTGGTTCGCTGCCCGACGCAGCATGTGAAGAATCGGCCGGCCTCGCAGCCGGGGCGGCTGGACTGCTGTTCTTTTTTGTCTCCGGCTTTTTGTAATCGCTCAGCTCGATCCAATTGATCGTCCATTCCGACGGCTTTTCCGGCTCGGGTTTCGTGCGTTTTGAAATGTAAATTGCCAGTCCCGCACAGACAGCTCCGGCGATAATCGCGGGGACCGCGAGTTGCCGCATCGCGCTCTTTGGGCGGCCTCCATCTTCAAAACTGTATGGCCCAGACTTCATCGTGAAATAGTCGCGATCCCGACTTTCTTGAGGCCGACTTTCACCGTCAGTGCGAGCACATCGGTGACGGCTTCGTATTGTGTGTTGCTGCTGCCTTTAATGATGACGGGCGCATCCGGCGAAGATGTCTTGATCGACTCTAGCAGTGGCTCCAGCCCGGCGATGGTGGTCGGTGTGCCGTCGAGAAAGATGCCTCCCGCGTCGTCAATGGCCACGACTTTCGGCTTATTTTTGTCGTCGGCTTTTTTCTTCTGCGGCGTGTTGCTGCCGCTCGGGAGTTGCGCCTTGAAGCCCTGCACGGTCGAGGTCGTCATGAGGATGAAGATGACGAGCAAGACGTAAGCGAGATCAAGCATCGGGGTGATGTTGATGTCGTCGTAGGGTTTGTCGTCTTGGACTTGCATGGCGGTGTTTTATTTTGAGGCTTTCGTGGCGATGCCGACGGTCGTGATGCCGAGTCGCCCGCAGACGTTCATGACGTCCATGACGGCCTGATATTGCGCGACGCGGTCGCCACGGATGACGATGGGAAGATTGGGATTATCAGCCTTGAGCTGGCCGAGTTTCGTCTCCAGTTCTTGCAGCGAGACGGGCGTGGCTTCCATAAACAAGGCACCGCTGGAGTTGATCGCGATGGCTTTCATTTTCTTCTCCGAGAGGCTTTTTGTCGCCTCGCTTCCACGCACCGGATCGACCTTCATTCCCTGCACGGAAGCCGTACACATGAGGATGAAGATGACGAGCAGCACGTATGCGAGATCGAGCATCGGGGTGATGTTGATGTCGTCGTAGGGTTTGTCGTCTTGGACTTGCATGGCTTAGTGGCCTCCTCCTGCGCTTTCGTCGCCGCCGCTGTTGTTTTTCTCTTTGTAAAACTCGGCCATCTTCGTGACGAATTCATCGATGAAGATGTGCATGTCGTCCTTTGCATCCTTCACGCGAGAGAGGATGTAGTTGTAGCCGAAGAGCGCTGGGATCGCGACGGCGAGACCTGCGACCGTGGCGAGCAGCGCCGCAGCGATACCGGGCGCGATCGCGTTTACGTTCACCTCGCCCGCCGCAGCCACGCCAGCGAACGTAAACATGACCCCAACGACCGTGCCAAGCAGCCCGAGGAACGGGCCACCGGAAATGCAGATGGTGAGCAACACGATGAGACTGTTAATCTTTTGCGTCTCGCGGACGAGCGCACCATCGAGCGCGGCGCGGATGGCCTGAATGCTTCGGCCCGCGAGCCCACGCCGAATCCCTTGCTCGCGATCGGACTTCATGCGGTGGCGGATTTCCTCCACGCCGACATGGTAGATGCGATAAACGGACGACTTGCGCAGCCGCTTCGTGAGCGCCTTCGTCACACGACCACCGAGGCTTTTCGATTTTTCGACATCGTCGTCGTCGAGCACCGTGAGGTCGGCGGCCACGTGGCGCCATTCGCGCATGAACACGGCATTTCCTTTGGCGATTGCGTTGAGGTAGCGCGCTTTGCTGAACATCACGTACCAGCTCAGAATTGCCATGAATGCAAGGATGCCGATGATCACCCAGTCGAACGTATGTTCGAGGCTGCCGATGATGGTCCCAAAGATCCCCCCAGTGAACCAGCTCAGCCAGTCCTTCGGTTTTTCGCCGGGACCGAGAACGACGGTTTTCGAGCCGCGTTCCTGTCCTTGGCCGATCGCCGCAAGCTGCACCCAGCCCTGCGGACGCGCGACTTTGTGGATTTGCAATTCGTCGAGTTCGCCCGTGAATCCATTCGCACCGCTTTTTTCGCCGCCGAGATAAATGGGCGTGTTGAGCGCAGGCACAGCGTTTGCGAGTGCTGCTGCGGGTTCGCCGTTCACGTAAAGTGTGGTTTTTGATGCCTCGCCGACGATCGCGAAGTGCGCCCAGGAGCCGGGTTGCAAAGCCGACGTCGCTTTGCCTTTTTGCCCATTGATGTCGATGTAAACGCCGCCTGCATCCACGCCGAGTGTGAGTGACTTTGTGTCATCGCGACGGCTCAGCAAAACACCGGGCTGCCCGATTTTTGCCCACATCGAAATGGTCACCGGCGTGCCGGTCCAGAGCAGCGAAGGCGTGGGATTGATGCCCACGGCGGTTTTGCCATTGAATCCTGCGCCATTGCCGATTTGCGAGCCCTCGGCTTTGCCCGCCGCGCTGTCCGTCGAGTTTGCGTTCTTCGTCGAATCGACCGCCGATTGTCCGCTTTCATTGAAGTGGAACACGAGCACGTTATCGCCATCGTAAGTGCCTTTAGCGTCTTCGACTTTCCCGGCCTTCGCGTCATTCGAGCCGTAGTAGAGCCAGATGGTGTTTTTCACGTTTGGCTTCACGTCAGGGACGTTCACCCACACGAACGCTTCGCCCATGTCCGCGTTGATAAACTCGACGTGGTATTTGAGTTCCGTTTTCCCATCCGGCAGGACAAAGCGGAGGTCGCTCAAGTCCGGCTTTGCCTCAGCGGGATAGTTCGCCGAGTGGAGCCGGACGAGCACGGTCGCGCCGCCGATGTTCTCGGTGATTCCCGCGCCAGTCGCAGCGGTGTCGATGGTCAGCGGTTTGCGCAGCGGCCACACGGCATCCCACCACGGGTCGTCTGCGCGGACGTTTGTCGATGCGAGGAGAAGCAGCGCGAACAGTGCGCCAAGTGACTTCCAGAGGTTTGTGCGTTTGATATCCATGTCGTTCGAAAAAATTAAAAGTCCGCCCACACGCGGAAACTCACGCGCGGCTCGTGCGCTTGGGTGGTGCTTTGCGTGGTGAGTGGCATCGCGATTTCGAGGATGCCGTGGTAGTGCTCGCGGTATTGCAGCTCCGTCCCGAAGCCGATGCTCGCAAGCCGGAAGCTCGACTCTTGCTCCGGTAACGTGTCGTGCAGCGTGAGCGAGCCGCCGTCGGCGAAGCCGTAGAAGCGCCACTCGTTGCCTGTGGTTTCTTCGACGTCTTCTTCCGCCCCGTCGTCCTTCTTCTTTTTCACCGTCCGCTTCATTTTCAAAAGCGATGGCGTACGAAGTTCGATTGTTCCGAGAATTGCGTTGTCGCCGAGCGCCTCTGCTTCGAGATACCCGCGCACCGTGCCCATGCCGCCGCCGCCAAATTGCTCGCTGTTCACGAGCGGCTGGTCGGCAGCCTGCCCCTGCACTTTTGCGAAGAATTCCCAATCGCGGCGGAGCTTGCGCAAATGCGAAATGTCGCCGCGCGCGTAGATGTAATTGCTGTCCGCGCCGAACCGGTTTTTGTCGAGCCCAGTCGCGTTGCTGCCGGAGCCGCGCAGTCCGAATACCAACCCTGCCGTCACCGTTGTCTCGCCCAAGTCTTCCGTCTTCTTTGCATCCGGGTCCGTCTCCGTCGGTGCGGCGACTTGGCGGGAGTGCAGCCAAGTGCCGTCCCACGTAGCGCTGAGCGGGTAGTAATAAGTCGGCGTGAGATCGGTCGTGAGGCCCACTCGCACTGCTTGATCAAAGGCTTTGTAGTCGAGCCCGACGCTGAGCGAGTGGAAAAATCCTTCCTGAGTTGGAAGGGTGAAAATGCCTTTGATCCCGAAAAGATCGCCCTTTCCCGCGACGGCGACGCCACCAAGGGTGGAGACGTTGCTGTCCTGCTTCGTCGCCGTGAGCATGAGGCTGAAATCATCCAGCCCGGCAAAGCGCGCGATGTAGTAGCCCGAGAGAACTTTCACCTCCGCCAAGTCCTGCGGCGAAGTCTGGTAGCTGAGCCCGAGGCTGTGGCCACGCTGCCACAAGTTCGAGTAACTCAGCGATGTGTTCAGCCGCAAATCGGTCGTGTTTGCGCTGTTTCGATTGTTCAGTTCGATGCTTCCATGAAGCGGAGATTTATCCTCCACGATGAGGTCCACATTCCAAAGGCCCGGTTCGTAACCGGCCTCGATCTTCGGCTGCACTCGGCGCTCCGAGAGCTTGTTCAGCCCGACGATATCGCGCGTGACATCGTTAAAATTGATCACTTTTCCCTCCGCGAGCGACTGCGCCTGCTTGCGCACATTGCTCGGCAGAAAATACTTCGCACCTTTCACAGCGAGTTCGCCGACTTTGCCCGGCAGTACTTGCAAACTGACGATTCCGCCGTTGCCGCTTTGGTCGGGAATCGTCACTTGCGCGACGCTGAATCCCGCAGCGCGATACGCCTTTTCCAGCGCCTCACGAGCGCCTTCCACATCATCAAAAGACCGGTTCGGCCCGAGGAACGGGTACACCGCGCTTTCGACGTCAATCTTCGGCATGTCTTTCGCACCGAGCACGCGGAACTCGCGAATAAACATACGCTGCTCACCACCCAGTTGCGCCTGCGCAGGTGCGACCATTCCCAAGCATCCGAACATCGGAGCGAGCAGGCATTTTATGTAGGCGCGAAAAACCATCGTGTATGACAAGGAAACGCTAGAACTGTGACAGACAGAGGACTCGCGAGTGACGTTTCGAGGGACGTTCCGCGGCGCTTTGGCGACTGATGTGTGACAAAACGAAGAAGCCGCCGCGCTGTGTCATCCACAGTGCGGCGGCTTGTTGAGTTTTCGTGTTTTACTTCGCGAGCAGCGTGATTCCGCCGCTCTCTCCGGTCGGTCCGATTTTTGGCTTTGTGCTCAGGAAGAAGCCATAGCCGCCTGCGGCCGGTCCTTTTTGGAACACGATGCCGGTGAACTTTGGCTTCGTCGCGTCGGAGTGTGTGAAGGCTCCTGCGAACGTTCCTTTCGCGGCGGAGAACGAAACCTTGAAGGTCTTATCCGTCGCTGGGGCGTTGGTGACTTTGTTCTTCGTGGTGATGTTCACGTTTTTCACGACTGGCGCGGCGAGCTTGCCGTCGGCTGCGGTGAGGATCGCATTTCCGGCGACGAGGTCGTCTGCGCCGAGGCCGGGGAATGCGCTGGCGGTGTCCAGTTTTTGCGGGGCGCGGTAGCTGGCGGCGAGGAGGTCGAGCTTCACTACGATGCCTGCCGGGTAGTGTTTTGCATTCGCGTCGGCAGGGCGGAGCCAGACGAGATCGCGGCCCAGCGCATCGCTGTCGGGACGGGTTGTGTCAAATTTCACATCTGCGGCGATGATTCCTTTGCTCTTGTAGAGCAGCGCACAGAGCACGCTGGTGTTGACCTCGGAGAGTGCGCCCGCAGAGCTAAACTTTGTGCCGTCGGCGAGCACGCCTTTGGTCTTCACCGTGCCTTTTTTGCTGATGGTGATAGTGGCTATGCCGTCGCCTTGCGGGAACTCATCTGAGTCCGAATCCTCCTGAGGTTTGCTCGGGATGACTGCGGTGAAATAGCCTTTATTTGCAAGGAGCGCTTCTGGCACGAGGACGGTCTTTCCGTTGTAGTGGGCACGATCCGCTGTGAACGAGGCGACGGTGACGCCGCCGGTCCTGATGTCGCCGAGGATGCTGTCGCCGAAAATGACGAGCGTCATGGTGCCGAGCGGTGTGGGGGCGGGCTTGGTTTTCAGCGCGAGCTCGAGCGTGGTGGTGTTCGATTTAAATGTGCCGACTCCATTGCCTGCGAATGTTCCTGAGAACGAATGCGCTGCGCCGCCGAGTATGATTTTTCCTGAAAACCCGCCGGTCGGTGTGACTTTCATCGTGGCATGACCGAAGCGGTCTAGCGCCAATGTCGAGGACTTCACGAGACCGTGGTAATTTCCAGCCACCGCGCCGCCGGGCGCGGAGTCGTCGTCGGTGATTGTCACCACCGCTGTGGATGGTGTTCCCACGATCCCAAACGACGCGGGATTGTTGGAGATCGTGATGGAGACGTTGAATGTGCGACTGCCTTGGAAACCGGGGCGGTCATAAATAAACACCTCAACAGCCTTCGAGGTTTCGCCTGCTTGGAAAGTTGTGCCCGCATTGTCGCCAGTCGTCTCGTAATCAAGTCCATCGACGGCTGAGCCCCCATTGGCACTAAGAGAAACGCCGACCGGCACTGAAGTGTCGCCCGACCGAGTGATATTCACGAAAAGGCTGCCAGCAGCCTCTGAAACTGAGAATGTAGCCGCTGAGAGCGCGACGATCGGGCGAGGGTCGTCTTCCGTAATCGTCACGATTGCACTCGAAGTTGTCCCGAGCGACGCTCCGGTTGCATTTGAAAGCGTCACATGGAAGAACCTGTCTCCTTGATAGCCCGCGAGATCGATGATGGACACGTTCACCGTCTTGGTGGTCTCACTGTCGGCGAAGTTCACGGTCGTATTCACGCCAGTGTAGTCCAATCCCTCTCCAGCGGAAGAGCCCGCAGTCGCGAGTGTGACGGATGCAGTGCCCGCAGAGCTGCCCGAGCGATTCACAGTGATCACTGCGTCGCCCACATTTTCCGCGACACTGTAAGTCGCTGCGCTCAGCGAGAGCGTCGCCGGCTGCGGGTCATTTTCCACGATGGTCACGACAGCGGCGTTCGGCTGGATGATTGTGGCCGTGCCGGTTCCCAGCACGATGCTCACGTTAAATACGCGATTTCCTTGAAAGCCCGCGCGGTCCACGATGGGGATGCTCACCGTCTTCATCGTGTCGTTTGCTTCAAAGGAAACGGACACATTGCTCTGCGCCGTGTAGTCGTTTGCCGAAGTCGCCGTGGCGTCTGTGGTGGAGAGATTCACCGTGAATGCCGTCGTCGTGTTCACCGTGCGATTCAGCGTGATGACTGCATTCCCACCGTCCTCCTGCACCGAATACGTCGGCGAAGAAAGTGCGACCTGCGCGTTTGCTGGGCCGCTGCCGAAGTCCGAAGGATTCGGGCTGTAGGTGAGCACGCCGCTGTCATTCAGTCGGAATGCGCCGAGGAACGTCGCCGGAGAACCGACGGAACCGGGAGTGAGTTGGTAGAGATCGATGACAGAAGCGAGAGTGCCGTTCTCAAACGTGTTCTCGATGCCGAACGAACCATTGATATAGACTCCGAAAGCTGAGCCTGGGGTCGAATTCGTCCCGCCCGGCATGAACGAAGCATAGCTGTTCGATGCGGAGTTTTCCTGATTCAGGCCTTTGGTGCTATTGGTCGATTCTGTCTGGGTTCCGGTATTCTGGGTCGTGCCAGCAGAGTACCCTGGACTTCCCATGTCTTTTACTTTCAGCGCGGTCCCGCCTTGAGTGGCGGTTGAAGCTCTTACCCAAGGGCTTGATTGAACCCCGGCTGTTGCCTGAGCTTTACTGGCAAAAATCGTTCGATTGGCAAATCCGTTCGCTGTAAAGAACTGAGTTCCCGAAATACTCCAGAACACATCAGCACGCGTTTTCCAGTCCGCGCCGTAGATGGTTTCGAGGTCGGCAGTGATGTTCCCGCCGAGGGGCACGGTGAAACTCGAAGCGCCGACGAACTGTGTCGCCGACCCGATGTTCACTTCATAAGACGAAGTCCCGCCCTGCCCGCCGGTTGCCCGGAAGCCGAGGATGAGGTCGCCATCCGCGTATGGTAGCGCGGCATGGACAGCCGGGGTCGCCAGCAGCATTGCAGCGGCGGCAAATTGTCTAAATTTCTTGGTAATGTTCATAGAGATGTCTTGTATGTCGGTGGATCGCGCCATTGTTTTCGGCGCACTCCCGTTGTCCGCCAGACCTGATGATTTCACAAGTTACACACTGTGACTTATGTATGGCGATTTAGAGACATTGCATTCAGTTAGCCACGAAACCGTCGCGTAAATGTAACACCCTCCCGATGATGGGCTGACATATACTCCCGCCGATGATTCACCGCACACTACGCATCCTCTTTCTGCTCGCAGCCACGACACTTTTTGCCGACGAAACCTTCCGGATCGCCGATTCTCTCTCGCTCGCTGAAAAGGGCGACGTCGCCGCACAATACGCCGTCGCCCGCGCTTACTATAAAGGCGAAGGCGCGACGAAGGATTTACCGCGCGCCGCAGAATGGTTTCGCAAAGCGGCCGAGCAAGGTGACGCCAAGGCACAGAGGCTCATCGCGACGATGCTCGCGCAGGGCGAAGGCGTAGCGAAGGATGAAAAAGCAGCCTTTGCGTGGTTCCAAAAAGCCGCCGCGCAAGGCGACATCCTCGCCAGCACGAATCTCGGCTGGTTTTACTCCCAAGGGCTCGGCACGCCGAAGAACATGGACGAAGCGCTCCGCCACTACCGCATCGCCGCAAAGGCCGGTCAGCTCGATGCGCAAGTGCGCCTCGGGCAAATTCTCACGAAGGCATACGAAGGCGTGCCCGTGAACTACGAAGAAGCAGTGCAATACTTCATCCCGGCAGCAAAAGCGGGGCACGCAGGCGCGCAAAACACACTCGGCGTGATGCTGGAAGAAGGGCTCGGAATTTCCAAAAACATCCACGAAGCCGTAAAAATGTTTCGAGCTGCCGCCGAGCAAGGCGAACCGCGAGCGATGCTAAACATGGGCCGCATGTGCGACTCCGGCCCATCGCCCGACCCCGCGCAAGCCTGCATGTGGCTGCTGCTCAGCGCGCAGAAGCAAGAAGACGGCGCAGAAAAATACCTGCGCAATCTATTGGAAACCGGACGCGTATCGCCGCAACACGTCGAGGAAGGGTGGAAGCGGGCTGCGGCGTTTCGGGTGAAGAAGCCGTAGTGCCCCTGCGGGGAAAAGTAATCAATCGTGGCGGGCGGAAGCGAGGCGTGACACGAAAGCAGGGTGTGACCGCGCAGTGGCGTAGCGCGAAGCGCCGTGGAGTGCTACAGCCTGCTGTAGCTTGTCTCAGCCAGCCTGCTGGCGCTGAGTCTTTGTGCGTTCGGAAGCAGAGCGGCCGTTGTGAGTGCAAAGCGTTTGGCGTCGATGTGTTGAGGGGCGTCCGTCCTACTCACCGCCAGCAGGCTGGCTTGCAAAAGCGGCAGTCCCGACAAGTCGGGACCGCACTCCACGGCGCTTTGCGCTGTGATGCGTCACATCACGGTGGGTCTTCCAAGCCGAGGAGCCCGAAAATCATCAATCGTAAATCATCAATCAAATTGCTCACGGCTTTGCCCGGTGGCGAGTTCGTGCTGGTAGTTGATGAATGCTTGCACGCCCATTTGCTGGCGGATGCGTTCTTCTTCGGGCGTGAAGGGCTTGGGCCACTCGCGCTTTTTAGTCGGGGGCGAGGGGTTGACGGTGGAAAAATTGTCGCCGCTTGGCGGGCGGGTTGACGCCACGCGTTCGGGGCTTTTACTGCTGCTTGCCTCGTCGTTTTTCTGCGGCTTGGCAGGGGCGTCCTTGGAGTTTTCCGGCGTGCCGTTTTTTGGCTTTTTGCGCGCGTCCGCGATTGGCTCGTGCGCCCGCTGCGTGGCTGGTTTTTGCACATAGTTTTTGCCCGCAGATTTCGCAGATTGTCCCGCCGCGAAGAGATATGCGGGCGAGCTGGTATTTCCCCGGACAAAAGATCGCCAGCACACGGAGCAACTCTGCGTGGCGCTAGACGAGAGCATCAGCCTCGTAGCGCCACAACCGCTGCATTCCGCGTCTTTTGTTTTGTCGCTATGTGGAACAAAATTTTCGGCGAATCCGTGGGCTCGTTGGTCCTCATCACCGACGGTTGTTTTGGGCTTTTCCCTTCGCGGATTAGTTGCGTGATTCGCGTGGTGTTTTTCAGCAGATTTTTCGGATGCTACAAACTCCGCAGAATCGGCTCTCGTCACGCGTCTTTCCGCCGCTGGTTGTATGGACGAAAAACCAGCATCGCTGTCTCCTACTGCGATGAACGCTGCGATGACGGATGCCGCGATGATTCCGGCGATGACGACTGCTTTTGCGAGGTTGCGGTTCATTTTTCCCAAAACAGAAAACCGGCGCGGGTGATGCTGAGGCACCCGCGCCGGCTGACCATTGTTAACCGGTCTTTCCCACTAGATTTGTGTGGACGTGACGACTCCGCCTTCGACGGATTTCGTTACGTGCATTTCGCTGAGTTTGATGCCCGAGGCTGCGGGTACGTTGGCGGTGATTTCTGCGGCGAGCGCGTCGGCGACTGCTTTGCCGTTGCCGCTGTAGCTCTGCCGGTAGGCGAGGTTTTGGAACTCCCAGAGCGTATAGATACCCTCTTTGATGAGGGCATCGTTGTAACCTCCGACGGGCGTACCGTCCGCGTTGAGCGCGGTGCCGTTGAGGATAGCGGCTCCGTTGAATGTCAAGTTGCGCGCGTTGTTTGTGGCGATCGCAGAGGTGCGCCGTGCGCGGGCTGCGTCGGCGCGCCCGAGGAAGCCAACGAGGTGGCCGGGCCCAAAGAGGAGTTGCTCCGCCACAGGGATGCCGGTCGTGGTATTGGCCGTGGATGCACCAGGTGTGGCGAGCAGGTCCGCGATAAAACTGCCGCTGCTGTAGCCCGAGTTGCCGATGGAGAATGCTTGGCCGAGGACGGTTTCCGCCTGGTAATATTTGAGGCTTGCGATTGAGCTTCCCGCAGCACCAGCGGTGCCGGAGACGACGGCCTGGACGTGGAGCACGCCTGCAAACGGGCTGAGCCCGCTGTTTGCGAGGCAGGCGAGGCGCGTGCCGGAATCGAAGTTGCGCCCAACTACATAGACGATTTGACTGACGTCGGCAGGATTGCCCGTGAACTGTGAGAGTGGGGCTCCACCAGAAATCGCCGCTTGCGCACCTAGCGGTGTCATATTCGTGAAGGCTGATGGCGTGCCGTTGCCCGCGACCCATTCAAACGGGATGACGCCGACGCGTGTCTCCGTGAGCGTCGTGGTGGTGAACCCGGTCGCGGCTTGCGTGGTGTCTTCCATCGTCACGTCCGCTTTCGCCGTCTCGCCGGGGAACGTGGCGGTATCGAGCGTGAAGTTCAATGATGCGTCCGCAATGCCGAGGACGGTGTTCGTCGCCGGAAGGTTCGAAGCCGAGGGCCACGTCGTTACATCGAGGTTTTGCACGACGGTCTTGATGCCGCCCGTGGAGCCGGACCATGAGCATTTAATAGTCACGACGCCCGCAGCCGGAACGCTCGCAATGCTGCCGCGGAAGACCGAGCGATTCGACGCCGAAGCGCTCGCGCCCGATGTGCTGCCGTAGGCGGCCTTGAAGTTCCCCGCGCCGCCCATCAGAGTTTGAATAGCGGCGACGGTGCCCGAGCGAAACGCCGTGGAACCGGTGATGTGGATGACTGTATCTGCTTGCGCTGCGCTGGTGGCCAAAACGGCTGCCGCTGCTGCGAAGATGAGGTTTTTAGTATTCATGTTGTTTTTTGTGTGTGTTTATTGGTGGTTGGTTTTTTAGGACGAAATTTAAGCGACGCGTTGGCGACGGCGCTTGGTCAGCAGAGCCCCGCAGCCGATTGCGAGCATCAGCGCGCTGCCCGGTTCCGGCACTCCAGTCGGGGTGAATGTGATGGTCGCGTTATTCGAAATACTGAATGTCCCCTCGTAAGTCCCCGCGCCACTGCCGGGCGTCATAAAATAAAGGTCCAGCGCAGACCCAGACGCGCCGTTTCCAAATGCCCCCTCGATTCCGCCGCTGAAAAATGCGTATGAGCTACCGGACGCGGACTGGCTGCCGCCGGACATAAACTCATCGAAGCTGTTGCTCTGCGCCTGCGGCTGGATGAGCCCAAAGCCCGGAGTGTTCACGGACTCCATCTGGTCGCTCCCCGAAATCCCGCCCGAAGTTCCCGTGCCGAACTTTCCGCCGAGCGCCTGCATCTTCAAAGCGGGTGGTCCCTGAGTGCTGAGCGTGGCCTTGTTCCAAGGCGTCGAATTTGAAGAACCGAGCAGCGCGAGCGGGAATCCCTGCGCGCGGCTGGCGATAAGATTGCGGTTCGTGGTGAAGCCATTGCCCGCCACGAACTGAGTGCCGGAGACGCTCCAGTTTAAGTCGATACGAGTATCCCATGCAGTTCCGAAGATGGCGTCGAGGTCGGCATCCAGATTCCCGAGGCTGAGTGTGAACTGAGTGGTCGCATCGCGGAACACGCTGGCGTTCCCGATATTTAGGAGGACGTTTGTCGTTCCGCCCGTGCCCCCGGTCGCCCGGAAGCCAAGGATGAGGTCGCCGTCATTATAAACAAGCGCCGCGTTGGAGGATGATGTGAACGCACCCGAAGCAGCGATGGCCGCCAGCAGGATTGTCCGATAGTTTGTGATGTTCATTTGATTAATGTTTATCGTGTATTGATGGTTTTGTTTTCCGCATCCTCGCATTGTGCGAGTTCTGCGGACACGACGACAATTAATCGTATAGTGATGGCTCGTCAAAATGTGTACTGTTACTTCTTCAAGGCTGATAAAAACAGGGAGGAAACGCGAAGGTGACGACACTGCGCGGCGTGTAGATAACTGTAACACAGATTCACTAGCGCGACGCCGAGAATGCCGAATAGACGCCCTAGCCTTACCTCCGTCACATCCGTCGAGAAATGCCAAATCTGTAGTTAGAATCGCCATATTTCCGTCTTATTCAGCGTCGAGGCGGTATCCGAACCCCCGCACAGTAGCGACATGGTCCGCCGCCGTCCCCAGCTTCTCCCTCAATCGTCGGCAATGGGTATCCACCGTGCGTATTTCGATATCCGAATCCTGCCCCCAAACCGCAGTCAATAAATCCTCCCGGCTAAACACCCGCCCCGGCATCCGAAACAAAGCGACGAGCAGCCGAAACTCCACCGCCGTCAGGTCCACCACCTTCCCCTCCACCCGCACCTCATGCGCATCGCGGTTCAGTGTTATCGCGCCGCAAACCGAATGATTCTGCGTCGGCCCGCCGGTTCCGCGCCGAGATAAAATCGACTTCACCCGAAGCGTCAGCTCCCGCGGGCTAAAAGGCTTCGTCAAATAATCATCCGCACCCAGCTCAAAGCTCACGATCCTGTCCACCTCTTCCTTGCGCGCAGTGAGCATCACCACCGCAATCCCCGCCGTCCGCTGGTCGCCCTTGATCGCCCGAAGCACATCCGTCCCGCTCAAAAGTGGCATGTTCAAATCCAGCACCACCAGCGAAGGCAAAAGCCGCATCGCCTTTTCCAGAGCCTCCCTCCCGTCCGCCGCCTTGCTTACCTGAAAGCCGGCCGCGGTGAGGTTCTGCACGACCAAATCCACCACATCCGCCTCATCATCCGCCACCAACACATGCGCCGCGTGCGCCTTCATACGCCAGCCTCCCAGCCGCGCAGTCCGCAAGTCGCAATCCGAAATTGACCCAATATTTTTCGCTCAAACATGACCGCCACGCTACCGCTGCGTCGTTACGGAATGATTGCATCAAAGTGAACATACAGCGGACATCGTGTGACAAAAGGGCAAGTGCTCGCGTAACCTCTCACACCAATAGGCTCACCTGCGCCGCCGGGAATCAGCGACTCGTCACACGCCGGGTTCCACATATGAGGATAATCAGTGCGAGCAGCCACGCACTCGCGATGGATGCAACGAGGACTTTTGCCGGAAGCAATGCGTTCACTTTGGCTTTTGCTTTGCGGTGGCGGAAATCGACGCCTCGCAAGCGGGCGGAGCGACGGTGAACGGCATCTTCGTCGTGCCCATAGTAGGCGCGGAATGGGCCGCGAATGGTTTCGACTGTGGGCGACGGCGTGAGTTCGCTTGTGGGCGCTCACGTTGCTCGATCACCTCGCGCACAAAGTTTCCGATGATGTCCACGGCAACGGTGAGCCCAGCGGCGATGAGCATTTCGCGGATGAGGTCGTAGCTCGCGCCGTTTTCGCGGAGTTGTGCGATGCCATTGCGGAAGGGCAGGAGCTTCGCGTATCGGGTCTTGCAGATCGGTGTGAACGCTCGGACAGCTTCTTCAAAATCTGCCGTCTGTGCGGCAATGTCGGTGGTCTGTTTCATATCGTGATGGAACGGTGTGTTCTCGCGGATGACGCCCTCCGTGCTCGGATACTTTTTCTAAGCTCCGCTTAGGGGTAGGGCGTCCCTCTCCCAAACCCACGGCGCATTGCCGTGGGCTGGGAAAGTGTCCGGCGGTGGATTACCGCCGAAGCAGGTTGTTGCTCGTTTTGTTTGTGACCCAAACTGCGGTCCCATCGAAGCAAAGTCCGAGTGGACTATTGCCGACTGGCGATGTGTCGATGAGTTGCCCGGTGATGCAGTCGAGCTGTGAGTTCGAGTCGGTGTTTGCGACCCATACGAATGTTCCGTCGAAACACAAATGACTCGGGGATGTTCCGACGGCGACTGTCGCGGAGACTCCGCCAGAATCCGCGTTGAGCTTGCTCACGGAGTTGGTCGTCTTACGTGTCACCCAAACGAAATCTCCCGCCGCCATGCAAAACTGCGGCGAGCCCGACAGTGTGTATCCGCCGACGAGCGAGCCATCGATACGGAGCATATCTGGCGCTGGCGAACTCCGGCGAATCCGCGCTGGTGGTTTCGCAAACGCGAAACGAAATACGGGATCTCAATGAAGCGATCCGTGATGGCCTGCGAAGTTCGGGCAAACTCGGCAGCGGTGACGTAACCGTCCAGGCGCTTGAAGCAGTCGATTTGACCATCGCACAAAAAGCAGATGCCCGCTTTTACCCAGCCGATGGCGTCGCGGTGCTGCGCCGTCCAAAAGGAGGCGACGCGCGAGGCAAAATCGTCGCTGTCACTGCGACGGGGGTAGTTCTCGAAGTCGCTGGCAAGCTGCGCAAAGTGCAGCGCAAGGACTAGGACCGCCTGACGATTTGCCGAACACGTGACCTCGCCGTCAGCCAAGGCGACCGGCTGCAAATCAAAGCCAACGCCCCAAGCGCCGATAGCCGCAAACTCGCAAACGGCAAAATCGTTTCCGTCGCACGCCTTTCCAAAGACGGAACAATCACGCTCGAAGACGGGCGAGTCATTCCAGTCGAGTTCGGGCAATTCACCCGAGGCTACGCCGTCACGTCCTACGGCTCGCAGGGCAAGACCGTCGAACACGTCCTCTTTTCCGACTCCGCCACACGCCCCGCGACAAACGCGGAGCAGTGGTATGTCACGATTTCACGCGGACGAAAAAGCACCCGCATATTCACCACCGACAAAGCGCAACTCGCCATATCCATCCGCCGCGCCGGCCATCGCGAACTCGCTCTTGATGTTTTCAAACAACCCGCCCGCAACCGTGTGCGCGACCAACTCCTGCGCGACGTAAAACTCGGACGCGAATTCGCCCGTCGCGTCTGCATGGCCGTGAGCAGTCGCTTCTCGCATCCCGATAACCGCGCAAAACAAGGCAACAAGATTTCACCATGAGAAACCGCACATCCACCACCACTGAGCCATTGGCCGTTGCAGCCCCAATCTGCTGGCAGCGCGAAGCTTCATCCGCCTGTCTACGCGTCGAGCTACTCAACAGCGAAATACACCTTTTCCCATATACTCATCTCGTCTCCGCGCACCTCGTGTGCGCCGCCGGAGACAAGGAAACGCTTCACGTCACATTCTCTACACACGAAGTCCAAGTGGAAGGCCACAACCTCCGCGACCTCGTCCTCGGCATCCAAGACTTCGCAATCGAATGGCGCCGCCCGGTCCCCGAGCGATACCAGTCACTTGCCCCGAGTCGTGATGGAGTCATTGTTTCAGTTCGGATCACGGCGGTGGAGTAGCCGAGGATACCCGACTGCGCCGAGCAGAGCGCACTCGCTGAGCAGAGTTCAGGCACGCTTTTGGCAAATGAAAACGCCGATCAAATCCACGCCACCTGAAACTCCCTCGGAGCCCGAGCTTATCGACAAAGAGGAACTTCGTCGTCGGCTCAACTTACCATCCGTGTGCATGGTCGAGGATCTCATGCGGAAGCGGAAGATTCCGTTTATTCGCCTTGGTCATCGAACCGTTCGCTTTTCGTGGGTGAAGGTTCTCGCTGCGCTCCAATCACTGGAGTTTCGGGCAGTGGGGATGTGAAGTTTACGCTGCCGTTTCCACGGCACATTCGTCCAATATTTCTCGGCCATTTTGTTATCGATGAAGTTCCCAGTAATAAACGGCAACATAATGGCAACCATTACCATTCTCTTCTGTAACGCCTCGGCCTCCGAAGCCGAAGGTTGTGGGTTCGCCCCCCGCCGGCTGCACTCCCTTCAAATTCGTGAAATCATTTCGCAGGGGCTTTCTGTGGTAGCGAAGCCGCGTTGCGATCCAAACACTTCCTCGCGGCTGTGCGGAGTTTCATGGGGGCGCACGTTTCCTCGCCAAGACGAGCGGCAGCGTGTGAATAGTGTTTGGACTTCATGAAAATCCGTCTTCTCATCGCGCTCGTCTTCGCACTCCTTGCACCACAGCTTTTTGCGGAGATCAAAGACTATGGGCGGAAGGAATATGTGCGCGTTTCTAAAGACCTTCCGCATGTCGAGGATGCGCCTTGGCGGTTGGTTTGCACGATGCCGTATAACTGCCATTTCCAGCCGTCCATCGAGGTCGAATCGGAGGCGGGGAAAGTGATTCTTTTTAACTCCAGCAACCCGCTCGTGATGTATCTCACAAAAACAGAAAGTGTGACGACGGGCGCGGGCGTGGCGGACTACGAGGCGAAGCATTGGGTGAGCGGCGAAGGTGCGATTTATACGATCCCGGCGGGAGTGAAAGTGCGCTCGGTGAAGTATCGCGAGACGGGCTTCGATACAGAGTTTGCGGGCTCCTTCGAGTGCAACGACAGCGACTACAATACGCTGTGGAAGAAGGCGGCGCGCACGGCTTACATTTGCATGCGCGAGCATTTTTACGACTGCCCGGACCGCGAGCGCGTGGGCTTTTGGGGCGATGGCACGCCGGAGCTGAATCAGTGCTTTTACGTCTTCGATGAAAAGTCGCATCGGCTTTGCAAAGACCTCGTTCTCCGCAAGCTGGAGCCGAAGTTTTATCCCGGCCAGCACCTTGAGTTTCTCGGCGATTACGGGCTGTGGTTTTACTATTTGCAGACGGGCGATTTGGAGTCGATGCGGGCGGTGTATGAGCCGACGAAGACGTTTCTTTTTGAGACGTATGTGTTCGGGAAACGGACGTGGTTTGATTGGGGCAAGGAGAACAAGGACATAGCGGTGACGGAGACGTGCTTTTATTTTAACTGCCTCGGCACGCTGCGCAAAATCGCGCTGGCGACGGGGCACGAGGCGGACGTTCCGGCCATTGATGCGAAGCTCGAAAGCATCCGCAGCACGTTCGACGAGCTGTATTGGAAGGGCGGCTTTTACATGTCCGCGCAAGTCAAAGAGCCGGACGACCGCGCGAACGCGATGGCCGTAAATGTCGGCCTCGCCGACCGCGCGAAGTGGCCCGCGATTTACGAAAACGTGCTGACGAAGAAGACGTATGCGAGCTGCTTTTTCGACCGCTGGGTCTTCGAGGCGCTCTGCACGATGGGCAAGCAAGAGCGAGCGCTGCTGCGCATGGCGGAGCGTTATCAGACGATGATCCCGTGCAAATTCACAACGCTCTGGGAGCACTACGACCGCTGGTGGGCGTCGCAGATGGATGCGTTCGATGCAGGCTCGTCGCTCAACCACGGCTGGAACCCGCCCGCGATCATCCTCTCGCAAACCATCGCCGGAGTTTCGCCCGAAGCGCCCGGCTGGAGCACGTATCACGTCCTGCCAAAAGAGGCGTTTTTGAACGCGATAAAAGTGGTCGTGCCGTCCATCAAAGGCGCGATTTCCGTGGAGCTAAAAAAGAGCGCCACCGAGTTTTCGCTCGCGCTCACTTCGCCCGCCGCGACGACCGCAATCGTGGGAATCCCGAAAGCGTCATTCACCAAACTCGACGCGATCCAAGCAGGCGGCGTCACCATTTGGGACGGCGCATTTCGCAGCGGCGTCGAGGGCATCTCGTGGAACGGCGAGGATGCCGACTACGTGAAATTCAACGTCGCACCCGGCGCATGGAAATTCCTCGCGACTGGCACGCTCCCGACCGCATCGCCAAAGCCGCTACCTCCCCTCCCCTCGCTGGCCCGCCCGCTGGAGAAAAAGACGTGGACCGCCACCGCATCAGTCCCCGACAGCACTACGCCGGTAAACGGCACGAAAATCCCCATCGACATCTCCGCCGCCAACGCCCTCGACGGCGACCACTGGACCGGCTGGCGCGACATGACCGAACTCCAGCGCCCCGGCCAATGGTTCCAAGTCGATATGAAGCGCGAAGAGCACTTCACCAAAGTCGTCCTAGACAACACTTGGGCGCTCTGGGACACCGCCGACACCTACGCCATCGCCACCTCAAAAGACGGCACAACCTGGAGCGAGACAATCGCTACCGGCCAAGGCAAACTCGGCATCACCACGATCACATTCCCCGAGCAAACCGCCCGCTACCTCCGCATCACGCAAACCGGCACGAGCGCGAAGTATCACTGGTCCATCTACGAGCTGGATGTGTTTGCGGAGAAGTAGCTGCGCGATCCGTTTCGTTCCGGCTCATGGTTTCTTCGGCTTCGGCAGTCTTTTCAAATCCTTCGTCGCTTCCTCGAAATCCGCATCCACACGGCGCGGAGCACTGGCGGTGAGCGCCTTAAATTTGTCGTATTCCAGCTCCGCCTTCGCCTGCGCCATCTCGTGCGAAATGCGGCCAGCATGGGTGAGAATGTCGCGGTCACTCAAAGTCAGAAACCCGTTCAGTTTCTCGATCCAATCCGCCATGTGCATCGGCACCCGCCGCATGGCCTGGCCTTGGGCAAAGATGAGGTATCCCTCCACGAGATTATTCAGCGCCGCCAGTTCCGGCTCGCTCAGATAGTCGCTCAGATAGTTCTTGGCGATGGCGACATCCTGCTTGCGAATCACCGCGCCCCGCCAATTCGTCAGCCCGAGGTTGGGCTTCGCCGCATCCACCCGCCCGTGGACGATCTCCGCAGCCGTCTGCCCGGTGATAGCCCAATGCACTTTATTCTGCACCGTCTTGAAAAACAGCAGACTGACCTCCTGGGTCGGGTCGTAATCAATACTCGTCGCGTAAATGTCCGTGATTTTTTGATAAAACCGCCGCTCCGAAGTGCGGATGTCCTGAATGCGCCGCATCAACTCATCGAAATAATCAAACGGCTGATCGGGATTCTTCAGCCGGTCATCATCGAGCACAAACCCCTTCACAATATATTCCCGCAACCGCTGTGTCGCCCAAATGCGAAAGCGGGTAGCCACCGCGCTTTTCACCCGGTAGCCGACGGAAATGATGACATCCAGATTGTAAAACTCCACCCGCCGCTGGACAGCGCGGGCGCCCTCCTGACGAACTGACAAGGATTCCTTGTGAGTTGCCCCGCGCTGCAATTCGCCCTCGTCGTAAATGTTCTGGAGATGCAGGCTGACGTTCTGCTGGGTCGTCTGAAACAGCTCCGCCATGTGCTGCTGCGTCAGCCAAACAGTCTCCCCCTCAAACCGCACCTGCAAGCGCGTAACGCCATCCTCCGTCTGGTAGAGGATGATTTCGGATTGGGGCTGCGGGTCGGAGTTCATGGCTTCGGTTTCTTCGGTTTCGGCAGCTTTTTCAGTTCCTTCGCCGCCTTCTCAAACTCCGCATCCACACGCTGCGGTTGGGCATCCAGTAGCGCACGATACCGCGCATACTCCAGCTCCGCCTTGGCCTTGGCATCGTCGGCGGAAATTTTGCCCCCATGATCCAGCAACTTACGCCCCGAGATTTTCAGGAACTCATCCAGCTTTGTGATCCAATCCCGCATCGTCATCGGCTTGCGCTCCAGCGCCTGAAGTTCCGCATACTCAATGTAGAGGTTCACGATGCGGTTCAGCACCTGCAGTTCGTCCTCCGTGAGGTAGTTCTTGGCGATGGCCGCATCATCCTTGCGCACAATGCCACCGGGCCGCGTGGAGAGCATGCCCATGAACGGCCTGCCCGCATCCGCCCGCGTATGGATCACCTCGGCAGCGGTCTGCCCATGCGTGGCCCAATGCATCTTGTTCTGCACGGTCGCGAAGAACTGCTGCGAAACCTCCGCATCCGCCGTGTAATCCACACTCGTCGCGTAAATATCGAGCACCTTCTGGTAGAAGCGCCGTTCCGACGAGCGGATGTCGCGGATGCGCTCCAGCAGTTCATCGAAATAATCCTTCTGCCCCTTGCCTGGTGGGTTCTTCAGCCGCTCATCGTCCATGGTGAAACCCTTCACCAGGTACTCGCCCAAGCGCGCGGTAGCCCACTGCCGGAACTGCGTGCCGCGCAGGCTGCGCACACGGAAGCCGACGGCGAGAATGGCATCTAGGTTGTAGTGATCGACCTCGCGCGCGACC
>JAYTMG010000083.1:0-1435 GCA_043728745.1 Verrucomicrobiaceae bacterium | reverse complement strand
TTCGGAATCATTGCGCAGCTTTGCTTCGTGGACCTTGCGCATGAGCGCGGGGAGGACGTGCGAATTGTTCAGATCGAAATTGTCGCCGGGTCCGTAAAGATTCGTCGGCATCGCGGAAATGAACCGCTTCCCGTGCTGTTTCGCGTAAGCTTGGCAGAGCTTGATCCCGGCGATTTTCGCGATGGCGTAGGCTTCGTTTGTGGGCTCCAGATAGCCGCCGAGCAGCTCCGTTTCCGGGATGGGTTGCTTCGCGAATTTCGGGTAAATGCAGGAGCTCCCGAGAAAGAGCAGACGCTCGACGCCGAAGTCCGCTGCGGCTTCGATGAGGTTGTTTTGGATCTGCAAATTCCACAGCAGAAACTCCACGGGGAAATCGTTATTTGCTTTGATTCCGCCGACTTTCGCAGCGGCGACGACGACGGCTTGCGGTCGCTCTTTTTCGAAGAATGCACGAGTTGCCTCGCGGTCGCGGAGGTTCAGTTCTTTCGACGGACGGGTGATGATATTCGTGTATCCGCAGCGCTGGAGTTCCCGGTGGATGGCTCCGCCCGCGAGACCGCGATGTCCCGCGACGAAAATGAGGTCGTTCTTCTGCATGCGTTATTGCGCAGCAGGTTTTGCGATTTCCTCGATGGAAGTCGCGACGCCCGTGGCTTCCGCAGGCGTGAGGCTTTTCACGGCCTTCGTCTTTGGCGCGGCTTCTTTGTGCATGGCGATGAGCTCGGAAGTGGTGACGAACTTGAACCCCTTCGCGATGAGCCCGTCGAGCGTCGCAGCCATCGCGTCGATCGTGGTTTTATGAATGTCGTGGCAAAGCACAATCGAGCCAGCTCGCGTGTTGGCCATGATGATGGATTCCGTCTTGGCCGGGTTGCGGTGCTGCCAGTCGTTGCTGTCCACATCCCATAAAATGCACTTGTAGCCCCACTCGGCGTAAGACCAGTTTTGCTGATTCTTTGTGAAGCCTCCAAACGGCGGGCGCATGAGAGTCATCGTCACGCCAGTCGTCTGCTTCACCACATCGTGCGTCTTCTGCAATTGCTCACGCACTCCGCCCTCAGCCATCTTGGAGAGGAGAGGATGATTCCACGAATGGTTCGCGATTTCGTGGCCTTCCGCCACGATCTGCTTGGCGATTTCCGGGAACTGCGCGACGCATTGGCCGACGACGAAAAATGTGGCGTGAATCTTTCGCTCTTTCAGCATTTTCAGCAGCCGCGGGGTCTGCGAGCCGTGCGGTCCGTCGTCGAAAGTCATCGCGATATACGGACCTTCGACGTTGCACTGGCTGAACGTGATGCGCCCCGCGGGAGTCGCAGCCTTTGGTTCTGTGACGGCGGGTGCGACAGCCGCAGGCTTGGCCTCCGCCTTCTTCGGCGTTTTGACGGTGTCGGCGGTGTGCGGTGAAATTGCGCTGGCCAGAAATGCGGCTGCG
>JAYTMG010000082.1:0-2885 GCA_043728745.1 Verrucomicrobiaceae bacterium | reverse complement strand
CCAGTGCTCGACGCGCACGCCCCAAGCAGTGCGATGGCGAGGATGGCGATAGATGTGCGCATAAGTTCCGGGAGCGTTGATTTGTGACTGTGCGCCAAGGGGTAGCGCGCCGTCCTTAGTTTGGGAATCGGAAAATTATCACCGGCTTTGAATTCGTTTTTCTTCATGTTGTATTCAGTTCATCAAACTGCGGTCGCAAGTCGATTAACCCTAAAACCCGCAGTAGAATCCGCGAAAGGTAAAAGACGCGAACGATTAATACTCACCAAGTGAAAGAACGAAGGATATTTTACGATGTTTGAGTCCGCGCCCGGTTTTCGCGGCCTTCACTGCCTCTTTTTGGGCGAAAATGCCGGTCACCCTCTCAACTGTTCCGCAATAAACGGCATCGCACTTTCGCCATGCAGCATCATGTAGAAGCCGAGCATCCGATTCAGTTTCTCCCGCGTTCCGACTCCGCAAAAATGCAATGCGCCTCCACGAAGGAAATCCTGGATTCTCATCCCCTGGCACTCGGGATAGTGGACCTTCCATTCTTCGCCGAGCGGCTTACATCTTTCCTTCCAATCTAAGAGCACCCGCACGAACGCAGGTTGATCGTAGCACAGTTTGTAACGCAGCGGCGCAAGCGAATCACCCTTTGCCCACTCGCAGGAAAACTCACGAAATCTATCCCCGCGAACCGCAAAGACACCCGAGTTGATCGCCGTCTGTCCGCACTCCCTCATCTCGGATTCAGTCAGATAAGCGTTGTTCACCGGATCCGTTATTTTCCCCCACGGCTCCTCGGCGAAAATGACATCCGCCTCCGGGCGGAGCATCGCCTCCGGACTCCGAAGCACGAGGCAATCGCTGTCGAAAAATATCACCCAATCGTAGCCGGTTGGCAGCACGGCTGCGGCGAGATATTTCGCGGAGTATGGAGCAGACGCCACATCGATTCGGATCTGTTCGACGCCTACGCGACCGTTCGGGAATGGCTCGCTTTCCGAGTTGGTGAGCAGAGCGATGTCACCTGTATAGCCCGACCGCTGCAAGCTGGAGATGAACATCATCGCCATCCATTGGTGATACGGCACAGCGCCGAAATCCAGAGCGACGGTATAGACGAGCACTTTCACGCCTTCCTCCAGGTGCTCGTCATCAAATGCGCGCCGTATTTGCCGAATTGAAACCACCACGGCTCCCCGCTCGAAAACGACGGCTTTGGTTCCTTCGGTTTGTTCGTCCCTCGCAGCATCGTCACTCCTGCGCACAAGTCCGCGCGGTGTCGGCTATAGACGGTGCTGAAGACATCCGGCCCGGTCGCAAACAGCACATCGTCCTGCGTGCATGTGGACGGCGTGATGGTCTCCGCCCGGCGGATCATTTCCTCGATCACCTCGTGGAGAAACCAGTGGCCTTTCTCCGCTGCAAATCCGTAATTGCCCGTTTGGATAAGGTCGCGCTCATCACGAAGTTCGGACCGATGCCGGGCTTCGTAATTCTCCCGCGACATCTTCCATTCTTCCGTCAGCACGCGGGCGGTATCCCTCAGCGCGTCGAGTCGCTCGTGGAGATGGATGTCGAGGTCCAGATAGAACCCGCCGAGTTCATGCACTGCGACCACGCGAAACAAATCCGAGCGCATCACCGGGCGCGGATAAAACTCATACAGCTCCAGTAAATCGGGCCGCCGCTTTTCAATAAACGCCCGACACTCCGGGTCCGAGAAAAAGCGATGCTGCCAGCGTGGATGCAGCTTCTTCATACGCTTCATACAGTCCACAAAGACAGGCGGGAACAAATACGCAGAGCGATACGTGGTGATGATGCGGCTTGGGATCATGGCGTAAAGTAGTCAGCGGCTTTAGCCGTAGCGACATGAGCAACTGGAGCGACGTGGAAGTTCACGGGCCGCGTGTTTTCTGCGAAGCGATCCCGGTCCGAAAGCATGGCGGTTCTACGGCTAAAGCCGCTGACTACTTTCGCAAGCGAGCCGCTCATCGGTTCCATCCGCATGGCATCACGTCCTGCACCGTCACCGCACGCTTTTCCTTCTTCGCAAACGCGTGCAGGAATACCTCGAAATTGCGCTCCTTCTTCTCCACCGCGAACGCTTTCGCTGCACGTTTCAGAAATGCCACATCGAAGAGTGTCGCGGGCGGGCCGAGCTTTGGCGTTTTCAGCACCTTCTTTCCGCGTCGGACAAAGCACCATCCGGCGGAGGCATACGCCGCAGATTGATCGGGATCGCGGTAAAACAACTCCGCGCCCGGAACGGGTCTCATGCACGGGTCGAGATACAGCAGTCGCTTTGTTTTGCACCGTGCGGCGGCGGTCAGGATGGCTTGAATCCAGTATGCTTCTTTGGGGAATGTCTTCAAAACATGCGGAGATAACTCAAGCACGGGCACCGGCAATACGAGCGGCTCGTCGGACATCGATACAGCCCACCGCACCATGTCCTTCGGCCATTTTATCGAGCGCCAGTTCTTCTCCAGTGCTTCCACATCCTCGGGCATTGGGGCCGTGACCACCGTGCAACTCTTCGGCCACCAGACATGTGCGGGATTTGCAAGAATGAGCGCCGTCTCTGCTTCCGGTGAGACAAGTAGAGGGAGCGTCTTGCCCCCGCGCAGCCGACCAGCACCAGCAAGTTCCTCAAGCGGATTCAGATATTTCCGAATCGGCCCACTCAACGACTTGCGCACCCGCGCGTGCCAGCGGATGAATGATGCATTCTGGCGGTCAAAGCCAAACGTGTTCCCTGCATCATCGATGACGATGTGTGAGGGGTAGGGTGGGCGTCCCATAAGCATATACCTAAGGATTGCATTCCTCTGAATTCCCTGCATTCTTGCGGGGATGCAAACGACCACAACCTTGATTGAAGACCAATGGTC
>JAYTMG010000081.1:0-5979 GCA_043728745.1 Verrucomicrobiaceae bacterium | reverse complement strand
AAATACCCGCCCTACCCCGCGCACATTGTTCCCGCTGCCAACGTCTTCGTGTTATTTCCCATTCCTTCCGGATCTCGCAGTCTTTTGCTGACTACTTTCTGCAAGCGCCGCTCGGAATCGCCCAGCGGACAAAACGGCAAGAGAAAAGCCTTGCCGGAGCGAACCCGCAGCCAAACAATCCGCCCGCAATGCAACCCAACTAAGAAAGACCCACACTTATAAATCGCATCTACCAAGGCCGCGTCAGCGGCGTCACTCTCGCCACCGCGAAATCGCGGTCGATCTCGGCGGAGAAGGATCCATCCAGCAGTGTGGCGGCGAGTATTAGCCATACTTTTGCCAAAGCGGATTCAAGCGCGGAGTCACGTTTCCCCGCGAGGCTGCGCAGTTGGCAAAGGAAAAAGCGGTGAGCCAAGTAGCGCGTTTGGTGTGGCATTCGCGTGCTGAGAGGAATGTGGATCGAATCCACCGCGCACTCCAGCAGTTCCAGTTCTGTAACATCGCAGGCGGTGGTGCAGTGCTTCCGCAGGCGAAAACCAAAGCGGTGTTCACCGATGCGCTTGCGACCTTGTTGAAGGAGAAAAGTATTTCCAGTCCACAGCACGAAGCGCTCTCCGGTAAGCTGGAAGCGGCAGTGCCAGAAATCGCGGAGTATGTGGGCGGCAGCATCAACAAGGACGCGCTCAAGCTACGGTTCTATGGGTTCCTTGTTTTCAAGCACCTTGCCCCGGATGCGGAGGGCTTGAAAGTGCTGCGTGGCATCTATGAGAAGCCGGAGGAAAAGGAGCAGGGCAAAAAGAAAACGCCGAGGGTTCGGTGGACTTTGCTGTCCCGACATGTCGGGACAGACGGGGCTATAAAAGCCCCGCTCCTTTACGCGCCTTCGCTCAAGGCGAGGCTAACCAGATACGAAGTGCCGGGCTATTCTCACGCTGTCCCTTCGGGACAAAATCCTCACCAATGCTGTCTTATTGGGCGGCGGGTTAATACTCCCCCGATTTTCCCTTTCGACAACTCCCACGCGCCGCCTTGCCAAGCCCCCCGCGCTCCATCACCTTCCGCGCCATGCCACAACCACCCATGTCCAAAAAAGAGCAAGCCGCCTACGACAGGGCGCTGAAGGAAATCGAAGACTGCCGCCACGATGGGCGCACGCGGCTCGACTTGAGCGACCTCGGCCTGACGCACGTGCCGCCGGAGATTGGCCAGCTTACGGCGCTGACGTGGCTTGCCCTCCACGGCAACCAGCTCACTACGCTGCCGCCGGTGCTCGGCCAGCTTACGGCGCTGACGGAGCTTTACCTCGACCACAACCAGCTCACCACGGTGCCGTCGGATATCGGCCAGCTTACGGCGCTGAGAGCGCTTCGCCTTCACAGCAACCAGCTCGCCACGCTGCCGCCGGAGATCGGAAAGCTCAATGCGTTGACAAAACTCTATCTCGACCAGAACCAGCTCACCACGCTGCCGCCGGAGCTCGGCAAGCTCAAAGCGCTGGAGACGCTTGACCTCTCAGGGAACCAGCTCAGCACGCTACCGACGGAAATAGTTCAACTCGCCGCACTGGCGGAACTTTTCTTGCAGTGGAACCCCGAGCTTCGCATCCCAGATTCGGTTTTAGGGCCGACGTACGCAGCCGTCTATCAGCAGGAAGATTTCGAGAGAGCCGCCTCGCGCCCGCAGGACATCCTGAACTACTACTTCGCCCGGCGGCAGGGTGCGGTGGCGGGGACGCTTCGCGCGGTGAATGAGATCAAGGTGATGCTGGTCGGGCGGGGCGGCGCGGGGAAGACGAGCTTGCGGCGGTTCTTCATAGGTGTGGCGCATGACAAGGCGGAGAAGGAGACGCCGGGCATCGCGCTCGATAGCTTTTCTCTCCGGTGTGCGCAGGGGGATATGACGGTGCGGCTGTGGGATTTCGCCGGGCAGGAGATCACTCATGCGCTGCATCAGTTCTTTCTCACGGAAGGCTGTGTGTATGTGCTGGTGCTGGACCCTCGCTCGAATACGGAGATGCGGGATGCGGAATACTGGCTGGGGCTGCTGAGCCGCTACGCAGGCGGTGCGCCGGTGCTGGTGGCGCTGAACCGGCAGGATGCGCGGAAGGGCGGCTATGATGTGGATCGGCGGGTTTTGAAGGAGCGGTTTCCTTTTCTCCAAAGCTTCACCCCGACGAATTGCGAGAAGCGGGACGGCTGCAAGGAGCTGATGCAAAACTTGTGCGGTGTTGTGGAGTCACTGACGCCGACAGAACCGCCGCACTTGATGGTGCCTGGGTCGTGGCTGGAGGTGATGAAGGATTGTCGCGGGGAGACAACTGCGACGCCTCGCAAGGAGCATCTGACGCTGGAGGAGTTTCGCGCCATTTGTGTGAAGCATGGGGAGAGGGAGGCGGAGAAGCAGGAGTCGCTGGCGCGGCTGCTGCACAAGCTGGGTGCGGTGTTGCACTTTGTGGATGAGCCGAGGCTGCGGGATACGACGGTGCTGAATCCGCACTGGGTGACGGATGGTGTTTACCGGCTGCTGCGGTTCAAGGACCGGCCCGGGAGCGACGGGACGCTGACGCTGGCGGAGGCGCTGGCGGCGCTGCCGGGTGAGTCGGAGTCGGAGGCGCGTTTTTTCCTGCGGTTGATGGAGCGGTTCGAGATGTGTTTCCCGCTGGATGAGCAGGACGACGGGGCGCCGCCGAAGAAATGGCTGATCCCCGGTGCGCTGGGGGAATTCCAGCCGGAGGGCGTGTCGGCAGACTGGCAGAAGCCGGGCAGCGTGCGTCTGCGCTATGTGTACAAGCCGCTGCCGGAGGGTGTGCTGCCGCGCTTTATCGTGATGACGCATCTGCTGAGCGAGGGGAAACCGCGTTGGCGCAATGGGGTGATTTTGCAAGACGGCGCGGCATCCGCGCTGGTGCGTCGGGGCGAGGACAGGAACCATGTGGAGGTGACGGCTTTTGGCCCGGAGCCTGAGCGACTCCGGTTGCTGGAGATCATTCAGGGAAATCTGGAGCGTATCCACGCCGACTTGCCGGAGCCGAGGCCCGTGGCGGAATTGGAACTGGCGGGCTTGCCGGGGATCTATCGTCCGGTGGCTGACTTGGAGGCTGCGGAAAAGCAAGGCGTGCCGGTGGCAGTAAAGACCCCAGCCATCGAGGCACAGGTGCAGCCGACTCCACAACTGAACCAAGCATCGGAGCAGGAAGTGCGGACGAGCGACCGGGTGCCGCTGAATACTTTCCTGAGCTACGCTCACGAGGACAGGAAAGCGCAGGGAGTTTTTCAGATGAATCTGACGGTGATGACGAAAAAGAAGTTCATCGCGCCGTGGCACGACGGGCTGATCGAACCGGGCACGCGCTGGCTGGAGGAGATCGAGGAAAATCTGGCGAAGATGGATATTTTCGTGGGGCTGCTGACGACGGCTTTCCTCGCTTCGGACTTTATCGAGCGGGTGGAGCTCAAGGCCGCACGGGAGAAGCTGCGCAAGCATGGGAAGGAGTTTATTTTTGTGCTGATCCTCGTGGATGACATCAGTCTCACGGAGCTAAACTTGGCGGAGTATCAAATCCTCAAGCCCGGCGGAAAAGCAGTGACCCAGCATGCGAGCCGAAAGGTGGGATTCAACCAGGCGCAGAAGGAACTGGAGGCGCTGGTCCTGAAACGGCAGGCGGTGAAGAAAAGCGAGAGGACTGATGAATCTATGCTACGCCCACCTACCACGAAGGCGCTGGAAAAAGAGGGAGTCACGATCATCGTGCAGGGAGATTATATTCGAGGGGACAAATCTATGAACGACGACATCAGCATCAACATCCACGGTGACAACTACGGCCAAGCCGGTCAGACGCTTACCAATTGCACCAACATGATCCAGCAGCAGGCACCGGGAGAAAAGAAGACGGCGCTGGAAGCTCTGGAGAAGGAGGCGAAGGCGCTCATCGCGAAGCTGCCGGAGGACAAGAAGGAGGACGCAGCCGGGAATCTCGAACTCGCAGTGAAAGGCGCGACGAGCGCGACGCCGAATCGCAAATGGTATGACCTTTCCGCCGAGGGATTGATCGAGGCATCGAAGTTCGTGAAGGACTTCAGCGGGAATATCGTTGGGACGATCAAGAATCTCGGTAAAGCCGTGTGGCCGGACTTTTCCCTGCCGGAGGGAGAATAGCGCCGAAGTCGAGAAGGGCAGGGAACTGGAGATCAGTGTGCGACTCTTGACAGCGAGTCGAGAGTCGCACACTGCCCCCTCGGTTCCGGCGTGGATGCTGGTGCCGACCGTGGGCCAATCGGTTTAAAAACAGGCATCGGGAGAAACGGCGGTGCTCAGACTGATAGTTGTGCTCCCGCAGCATCAACCCGCCGCTGGGGGGGCAGGCTTTTCGCCGTTTGACGGGCGGCGGGAGAGTTCTTCCATGAGCTCGATTTGCAATTCCTGGAGCGCGAAGAGGCGCTGGGATTGTTGCTTGAGGAGGAAGTCCATTTTTTCGTGGAGGTGCCGGATTTCCAGCTCGGCTTTGAGGTTCACTTTGTAGTCGTGCTCGCTACGGGCTCTGTCTTTGGACTCCTTCCGGTTTTGGCTCATCATGATGACGGGGGCCTGAATGGCCGCAAGACAGGAGAGGAGGAGGTTTAGGAGGATGAACGGGTATGGGTCCGCAGCGCGCGAGCCGACGATGACATTTAGAAAAATCCAGATGGCGAGGAACGTGCCGAATATGCCGATGAAGCGCCAACTGCCGCCGAATCGAGCAATGAAGTCGGCACATTGCTGGCCGCGTGTGAGTTTGGTGTCGAACCCGGCATCGATGTTTTCTGCAAGCAGTTCGTGCTCGCGCATGCTTGCGACGACATCGTGTTCCAAGACGGACAGCTCGCCGATGTCTTCCTCGAGCACGGTGCGAACATACTCGGCTCGAAATGGGGCCAGTGCAGCGGTCGAGACCAAGCTTTGTTCGGTGAGGAGCGGGTGGGCTTTGTGAATGAGCGCGGCGACCGTCGGACTGATGGCTGAAAACGGAATGAGTTCCTCGGCGGGAAACTCGCGATTCAAAATGGAGCAGATGGAGTTCGACACGCCGCGATTGTATTCGGTTTTCGAAGCTGCGGCAAATGACTTGCGCGGTCAGGACGGCCTAGTGCTCTGTCAGTCGTGAGATGATGGTAACCGCTTGAGCAATCCGGCGGTGACTTGTGACTCGTGAGTGGTGACTGGTCGCAAGCGTGTTGGCGTGGTTCCCCCGCTTGCGACTAATCACTTCTCACCAGTCACAAATCACCGCCGATAAACACGCTGGCTTACCATCACACGACGACTGACAGAGCACTAGCCCTGCGCGGCTTCCGCGGCTTCCTGCTCGGCAGCGAGGCGGTGGAGGGTTTCCTCGGTGAAGAGCAATTCGAGTTCGCGGGATTCCGCGGCGATGAGTTCGCGCTGGCGTTCGCGGGCGAGAGCGTAGTCGCTGCATAGTCCGTAAAGCGACTCGCTGGCTTCTTTGAACCGACCGAGCTGACGCAACGCTTCGGCGCGGAAAAGCACGAGCTCGTGGTCCCCATCTGCGGCGAGCTCGATGAGCCGTTCCGCATTTGCGACGGCTTCCGGCGACTGAGGAAAACGACCGGGCTCTTTGGAATAGCGATGCTTATCGTTCCCGCGCCACCACGCGTAAACGCGCAGCTCTAGTTCCTGCTCGGGGAATGCCGCCATGCCTTCGCGGATGGCTTCGAGGAACCCCGCTTCATCCGTGGATGTCACGGACGGGACGCCGTTCCACGTCGCGCGTTCGCCTTCGCCGATTTCGCCGGGCATGAGGAAGCCGAGCTGCGGAGCGACGGCGAGCCAGTAAAGTTTCGAGCACGCGTGGCAGCGCACGACGTTGGGCTGACGCGGGCATCCGGGTAGTTCTTGGAAGCCGTCCGTCCACGACAGCGCGCCCGTCGGATCGACGGCGTCGAAAGTCGGCAACTTGGCAAGCGCGTCGCAATGGGGACA
>JAYTMG010000080.1:0-1724 GCA_043728745.1 Verrucomicrobiaceae bacterium | reverse complement strand
AGAACGGGCGCGCAATGCGCATCGGCACGAACCACGGCTCGCTGTCGGACCGCATCATGAACCGCTACGGCGACACGCCGCTCGGCATGGTGGAGAGCGCGCTGGAGTTTGCCCGGATCGCGCGCGAACTGGACTACCACGACTTCGTCTTCTCCATGAAGGCGAGCAACCCGAAGGTGATGATTGAAGCGTATCGGCTGCTCGTCGCGCGGCTGAATGCGGAGGGTGCGGATTGGAATTATCCGATTCATCTCGGCGTGACAGAAGCAGGCGATGGCGAGGACGGCCGCATCAAGTCTGCCATCGGCATCGGCTCGCTGCTCAATGACGGCATCGGCGACACCATCCGCGTGTCGCTCACGGAAGACAGCGTTCACGAGATCCCCGTGGCGCAGGCGCTTGTGAAGTCGGTGCGCTATTCCGCAACGAAAATCGAAGCGCCGCAGCCGTTTGATCCCTTTACTTACAGGCGGCGCGAGACGACGCCTCTCACGATCGGCTCTACAAAAATCGGCGGCGAATCCGTTGTCTCTGTCGCGATTCGGCAGGCGAAATTTGCGGCCATCGCGCACAAGCTCGACTCTCTCGGCGACTTCAAACCGGACTTCGTTTACGAAGACGCAGGCGTGTTGGAAGTGGACCCTCGCGACGACACTGCGATTTCGGTTTTGAACGACTCTGATGCTCGAATCGTCAGCATCCCCGATGGGATCGACCTCGCGGCCGTCGTCGCATTCCGCTTGCTCGCAGCGCGGCTTGCCGAGCGGCATACCATTTTACTGAAGGACACATTTTCGCCATCGGAAAATCCCGAGCGTCCATTCATCGAGACGCTGCTGGAAAGCTCCGCCGCCATTGGCTCGCTGCTGTGCGACGGCATTGGCGACGGCATTTTGATCCAAGGCGAACACGCTCCCGGTCAATCGCTACGTCTCGCCTTCAACATCCTGCAAGCCGCAGGAGCACGCATCTTCAAGACCGACTACGTCGCCTGCCCGAGCTGCGGGCGAACCCTGTTTAATCTGCAAGAAACGACCGCACGAATCAAAGCCTCCACAGTCCATTTGAAAGGCGTGAAAATCGCCATCATGGGCTGCATCGTGAACGGCCCCGGCGAAATGGCCGACGCCGATTTCGGCTACGTCGGCGGCGCGCCGGGGAAGATCAATCTTTACGTCGGCAAGAAGCCAGTGAAGTTCAACATCCCGCAAGACGAAGCGGTGGAGCGGCTCAAAGACCTCATCAAAGAGCACGGCAAGTGGGTGGAGCCAGTCGAAGTGGCCGCCGTGATTTGACGCGCGGGATGGCGCATGGCCGACGTAAAAACGCGAGCGAGTTCACCACGCCTCGCGCCTCCGGCTCCGTCATTTCCCAACCGCCGCCACAACCTTCTGCGCGGCGTCATCCAGTGTGTCGCCGGTGATGAGGGCGAGGCCGCTTTCGGCGAGGGTCTTTTTGCCTTCGGCGACGTTGTTGCCTTCGAGGCGGACGACGAGCGGGATGGTGATGCTCACTTCTTTCGCCGCGGCGACGATGCCGGTGGCGATGACGTTGCAGTCCATGATTCCGCCGAAGATGTTCACGAGGATGCCCTTCACGTTTGGATCGCTGAGGATGATCTTGAACGCTGCGGTGACCTGGTCTTTCGAGGCTCCGCCGCCTACGTCGAGGAAGTTCGCGGGGCTGCCGCCGTAGTGCTGGATGATGTCCATCGTGGCCATCGC
>JAYTMG010000079.1:0-2413 GCA_043728745.1 Verrucomicrobiaceae bacterium | reverse complement strand
CGACCCGTTGAACCGGATCGACTGGCGGGTTTACGGTCGCACGCGGCGGCTGTTCGTCCGGCAATACGAGGACGAAACCGACATGACCGTGTATCTGCTCGTCGATGCCAGCGCCTCGATGCGCTATGCCGGGCCGAAGCGTCCGACAAAGTTTGCCACGGCCTCGCGTATCGCCGCAGCGCTCGCGTATCTCATGCAAAAACAGGGCGACAAAGCCGCGCTCGGGATCTTTTCGGACAAAGTGAAAACGTTCCTTCCGCCCGGCGGCACGCGGCGGCATTTGCACCGTCTCGTCACGGAACTGGAGCGCACTACGCCCGCAAGCTCCACGGGCCTGGCCGCTGCGCTGAATGAAGCCGTGCCGCTTTGCAAAAAGCGCGGGCGGCTTGTGCTCATCAGCGATTTTCTCGACGACCGCCCAGCGCTGTTTGATGCGCTGAGCCGCTTTGTTCATCGGCGGTTCGACATTTTCCTTTTGCAAGTGCTCGATGCCGATGAACTGAATCTCCCCGGCAATTCCGCAGCGCGCTTCGTCGATTCCGAGACCCGAGGAACTGTGCATGTGGATGCCGATGATATTCGCGCAGCGTATCAGGCGAGGATGCAGGAGGAAATCGCGGTGCTTGCGCGTGAGGCGGACCTCTTGCAAATCCAGCATCAACTCGTCGATACCCGCCGTCCTTACATGGACGCGATTGAGGCGTACATCGGCTTCCGAGGGAAAAGGGCATGACGTTTACGAACGCGGGCATCTTCGGCGGCATCTTCGCGGTCGCAGCGATCCCGCTGGTGATTCATCTGCTCAACAAGCAGTTCCCGAAGCTCTTTGAATTTTCATCCATTGCGCTTATCCGCGAGACGACGGCGCAGCGCTCGCGCTTTTACAAATGGCGGCACCGCATCCTCATGGTGATGCGCACGATCTTTCTCGTGCTGCTTTTGCTCGCGTTCCTAAAGCCCGTGCTGCCTCGTTTTGGCGGGCTCACTGCCGGTGAGCGAGGGAGGATGGTGCTCATCGTTTTGGACCACTCGCTTTCTATGGAGCACCGCAGCGGCCAGACTGCGCGGCAGCGTGCGATCACCGCCGCCGACCAGATCCTCTCCAGCCTCGGAGTAAACGACATTTGCAACATCATCGTCGCCGGACCTACTTCCACGACGTGCTTCTTCGACTGGTCGCACAGTCACTCGCAAGCCCGCACTTTTCTGCGCGAGCTAAAGCCGGGAGTCGGCGGTGCGGATTTCTCCCAAGCCAATGCGACCGCAGCACGGCTGCTCGGGCCGGAACCCGCAAATGCCGAGGTCTATTACCTCTCGGATTTTCAGCGGAAAAACTGGGCCGGAGTGAACTACACCGCGCTACCTCCGACTGCCCGGCTTTTCTGGAATCCATGCGCCGACGCCGCTCGCGAGAATACTGCGGTGCTCTCGGCGCGACCCACGCAATCGCGGGTGCTGGTCGGCGACACCGTGCCGATAGAGATCGAGCTGGGGAATTTTTCGTCCATGCCACTGCAAGCGCCTTTGCGGGTCACCGTTGATGGCGGAGCGGTGTTTGAGCGCGACGCATTTGTCGGGGCGTGGTCCTCGATCAAAGTCGTGATGCCCATCCCCGCAGGCACGCCGGGCCCGCACATTTGCGAAGTATCGCTCCCCGCAGACGACCTGCCGGAGGACAATCGCTATCACTTCGTTCTGAGCGTTGCGGATAAAGAGAGCGTGCTCCTCGTGACTGATGCCGACAACACCGCCCCGGATTTCCTTCGAGTCGCCCTCAATCCATTTGAGGGCCGCGAAGGCTCACTGCGGCCCGAGCAAATCAACAGCACCGCGCTCAATTCCGCGAAACTCGCGCAGGTGAAAAAAGTCGTCATCGCGCGAGCCGGAGCGATCTCGGAAAGCGCCGCGAAGGATCTCACGGCATTCATTTTCAACGGCGGCGGCGTGCTGTGGTTCCTTGATAGCGCGGGCGATCTCACCAGCCACGCAAACCTCAGCAAAGCCGTCGGCAGCCCACTTCCGCTCACCATCGGCGCACCGCGCGTGGCGAAGCGGGTCGGGACGGATGCGCAGCAAATTGCGCGCGGAGATTTCCAGTCGAAGTTCCTGCGAATGTTTCGCGGAGCGCAGCGGCAGGATTTGAGCCTTCTGGAGTTTTACGACATCCGCGACTGTGCTGCGACGGATGCCGGAAAGGTGCTCCTGCACTTTGCGGACGACACGCCTGCGATGGCGGAATTCAGCCACGGACTCGGCACGATGTTGATGTTAAATTTTTCCGCCAGCGAGCTGTCGAGCAATCTGGCGAGGCAGCGCGCTTTTCCGGCATGGCTGCACGAAATGGTGAAGCACCTCTCGCCCGAAGATCCGCCGGAAACTTCCGCCACCGTGGGACAAACGATCAGTGGCGAAG
>JAYTMG010000078.1:0-9095 GCA_043728745.1 Verrucomicrobiaceae bacterium | reverse complement strand
ATTTCATGGATGCGACGCGAGCAGCCGCTACGATTACCGCGAGGCGGATTCGCGGGCGCCTGTCCTCCGCTATAAAGGCACCGGCGTCCGGCCACATTTCCATGGAAAATGCGCGAAGCCTTCCGTCTTTCGATAGGACTCCAAGCGGATCGAGCCACGGAGCAGGAGCCTCTTGCCATTGATGGACGCAGATAGCATCAAAAACCCGACGAGGAGGCACGCTTGCGATGGCTATGGCCCTCTCATCCGTAAGCGTGGGGTATCGGAAGGCTTCACCCTTGTTGTCCTTCGGTTCGATCGACTCGACGACGCGAAGCCACGAAGCCAACGCGGGAATAACCACCTCCTTTTTCATCCCCCCGAGTATCCTCCGCGCGAAATCCCGCACAAAACGCTCATCGCTCTCCAGCCCCTTCACGACATCTTTCACATCCGAAGCAGTCCCCGTTTTCAAAAACGCGGGCGGCTTTACCAAATCGCGTCCTTTCGCCGTCACGCGCCAAATCCGCCCGTGCGCTTTATCCCGGTCCGGATGCCGGAAGCTCGCTTGATAATGCCCGATCACCGGGTTGTACCAATCCGCGATATACAGCGAGCCGTCGGGCGCGAACTTTGCATCCATCGGGCGGAAACTCCCGCTCGTGCTTTTGATCAGCGGCACGTCGTCCACGGCTTTGAACGTCGAGCCGTTGGGCGAGAAACGCAGCGTCCATACCGCGTTGTTGATGTAGCCCGGCACGATGAGCCGCCCCTGCCAATCCGGTGGGAAATGCGCCGTCCCCACAAACTCCGGGTTGCTCCCTTTTCGCCCTTTTGCGCCCTCCCAAATCTGCGGCGGACGCGGCCCGCAGCCGCCCTCGAAAGCCGACACCAGCGCGTCCTGGATGGATCCATTATTGCCCGCCTGCACGAACAAATTCCCCCAATCATCCCACACAAAACCCCACGGATTCTGCGGGTCTCCCGCGCCTCCCCAAAAGGGCGTGAGCTTCATCGTGCGAGGGTTGAAGCGGAAGTAGCCAGCCTCCTCCAGATGCACGACACCGTGCGGAGTCTCGACGTGGGAAAACGCGTGCAACCCCTGCGACATATACAGCTCGCCGCCGGGCGACCACCGGAAGCTGTTGATGTTTTGATGATTGTCGCCGGTGCCAAAGCCCCGCAGCACCACCTCCTTTTTGTCCGCCTTGCCGTCGCCATCCTCATCGCGCATGTGCCAAAGTTTCGTGCCTTCGCCAATCCACGCGCCCCGGCCATCGGCATCCACTTCGAGGCCGGTCGGGATGTAGAGCCCTTCGGCAAAAGTGGTGACTTTGTCGGCCTTGCCATCGCCATCCGTGTCCTCGACGATTTTCACGTAATCATTCGGTTCCTCGCCCGGCTTCACCTGCGGATACGTCGTCGAGCCGATGACCCACAGCCTGCCGCGACTGTCAAAGCGATGCGCGATGGGCTTGGCGATGCCGTCTTTTTCGCTGGCGAAAAGCGAGACTTCAAAGCCCTCGGCGATGGTGAAAGAAGCGAGTTCCTTTTCCGGCGAAGCGTCCACAACGGCGGCGGAGTTGAGGTTGATGGGTGAGGGCGTCACTTCGGCGGCGGTGAGGTTGGTGGCGAGGAGCGCGGCGAGGGCAAAAACGCCTACGACTCCGGCGCTGAAAGCCGTGGAGTGCTGGAACTTGTTCCAGCCGTCACTCAAGCGACTTGTCGCGCCGAGCCGGTGGTCAGCCGTGGCGGTTGCCACGACTCTTTGGCGCGACAAGTCGCGGGGGGGACGGCTGTGACAAGTCACAGCACTCCACGGTTTCGCTCGAGTTACCGGGAGTGCCCTAAAGTCGTTGACTACGTTTGCAAGCGTGGAAACGGCGCGCCTTGTGGAAACGAGAACGATGCTGCGAGAAAAAGCGGTGGAATTCATATTTTACGGAGAGTTCGGTACGATGATCGATAGACATTTTGCGGCATCTTGAACGACGGATGCGCGACACGGTATTTTGCAAAAGCAGTCCACGACTTGGTCGGCGAAACCGCCGTAGTGAAAACACATCGCTCGACAGACTCCACGCCTCTCGTGACTGCCGCGCCGCGCCGGTTAAAGCCGCGGACTACTTTCGCAAGCGAGTCGGCGACGCACTCGCGCTTGCGAAAGTAGTCAGCGGCTCTAGCCGTCACACCGCCCGCAAACAGAACACTGGCACGCTCCGTAAAAACACATCGCCCGCCAGACTCCACACCTCTCGTGACTGCCGCGCCGCGCCGACTAAAGCCGCGGACTACTTTCGCAAGCGTGCTGCTGCCATTCTCGAGGTGCCGCATCTACTTTCCTCCTTCGGCAGAGAGCTTCTTCGCAAGCGCCCATATCTCCGCGTCCTTGGCGTCGATGAGCGGGACGAATTTTTCCAGCTCTTCGGGGAACCAGCGTTTAGAAGGGTCGAGATGGTCGCGGCTGCTCGGCTGGTTGGTGCGGTCCCCGGCGAGGAAGGCCCAGTTTTGCGGGCGGTAGTAGTGGAACCAGAGGCGGTTTTTGGCGCGGATGAGATTGAGAAGCTCATTTGGCACGCCGTTGCGCTTAGTCCTGAATGCAACGCTAGTCTGATCTCCATTCTCCAACACATTAGCTAGCCGCTTGGCTTCGAGCCAATGCCCTAAGTCGTTTGGATGAATGGAATCACGCGTGACCGGTTCTCCTGAGATCACATAAACAACATTGGGGGGGCCTTCATATTCCTTGAGATTGGAAAGAGCTTCGGCGTAAGCCTCGAATGACTTTCCAATAGCTTCCAACTCTTTGAGGCGATTCTGAGCGTCTCCGCTTGGAAGAGGACGCAAATATAATTCGAAATCATCAGGACGATGAACCACGACCCTCCGCTTTCCGCCGCCAGCGACTCTCAAAATTAATTTCTCATACGCCGCGATGAAGGCGGGGATCTTTTCCTCGCCAGCCAGACTCTCCATCTGCCCAAACTGACAAATCACCACCGTCGCGCCCATCTTATCGAGCTGCGCTTCGAGTGACGGGTAGTTCAAGTCGCGCCTTTGCTCAAAGACGGTGTCGCCTTCCCGCGCGAGGCTGCGGAACTTCAAATGATGGTCCGGCAGCGCGAGCTGGATGAGCGTTTCCAAATACCCGAGCTCCGCAGCGACGACCATGTCTTCCCCGCCGACGAGCGCGACGATATCGTTGGGCTTGAAAAATGGCTCGCCTGCGCGGAGTTCCGGGATGAGTGAGGCGAAGATGGCGATGAGGAAAACGAAGTGACGCATGGCAATTTGGGAAGGCCCGAAAGCGGTGTCGTTCTTAGAGCATTTCCAAGCCATGCAGCAAATCTCGTCCCCCTCGCGCTCCCGGCCGACAAGCGCCAGTGCTCGTTCAATCAGGAAGTGAGGGGTTCTCGGGATGGTAACTGGGTGATTTGTTGAGAGCGTGGAGGCCACGCCAAATCGCTTGCGACCAATCACGAATCACCATTCACAAATCACAGCCGCCAAACACAGCGCCCTCCCAGCGACTGCCCACTGGCAGAGCGCGAGAAGTGTCCCCGGCGGGAATCGAACCCACATCAACGGTTTAGGAAACCATTGTTCTATCCATTGAACTACGGGGACAATGGAGGGCGTAGTATGCCAGCGATTTCGGCCAAGGCAAGGGGCGCGCTCGGGGCGGTAGAATTTTCTGGCTTGCATGGGGCGGGGGGAGAATATTGTTGGCACATGGCACGGATGGGGCGACTTGATTGAAATGGATGTTTTTCACAAAAGACTACTGATTGCTGCGCAGGGCTACAGCGAGCTGGGGCTGCCGGATCTGGCGCTGGCGGAGCTGGCGGCGATCCCGGAGGACGAGCGGGGGGAATCGGTCTTCGTGGAAACGATGCTCTCGGTGCTGATGCAGGCGCAGCGTTGGGTGGCGGCGCTGCCGGTGGGGCAGGAGTTGTGCAGGCTGGAGCCAGAAAAGTCGGCGGGATTCATCCACGCGGCGTTCTGTTTGCACGAGCTGGGAAATACGAAGGCGGCAAAGGAACTCCTGATGAACGGCCCCGCGAATCTGAAGGCGGAGGCGACGTATCATTACAATCTGGCGTGCTATGAGGCGAAGCTGGGGAATTTGGACCAGGCGCGCGCGTATTTGGATGTGAGCTTTGCGATGGACAAGAACTTGAAGGAGTTCGCGCTGGAAGACCCGGACCTGGACATGTTGCGGGCGTTTAAGATGGCGGCGAATTCGTAGCGCGATCCTGTGCTTCGGCGGCTTCGGTGTCGCGGCCGAGATACTTCGCGGCCATGAGCCAGAGGGCGCTGGCGAGGACCATCATGAGCGAGACAAGGGTGAACGCGGTCTCCCAGTTCGTGTGCCGTTTCACGTAGCCGACGAGGGGCGGCGAGATGGCGTCGCCGAGTGCGTGGATGAAGAAAATATTGAGGGCAAACGCGGTGGCGCGCATCCCAGAGGTGGTGACGTTTGCGAGGGCGGTGTTGGCGGGGCCGGTGTTGAAGAAGAGGAAAAACACGGAGCCAAAGACGGCGAACCACGCGTAGGGAAACGGGAGGGAGATCATCAAAAGTGTACACGGAAATGCGAGGGCGATGGCGATTCCGGAAAGCGTGAAGTACGCGCCGGACCAACGCGGGCGCAGCTTGTCGGCCAGCCAGCCGCCCATGAATGTGGATAAGATGCCGGCGACGACGACGATGATTCCGAAGGTGGTGTTCACATCGTCGAGAAGTTCGTTTTTCCGCATGGCGGTGGCGGGAGAGAGGATGCCGTTCATCGCTTCGAGCGCCCACTGGGTGGCGAGTCCGTCGTCGGCGGCCATGCGTTCGAGCATGTATTTCGGAATCCAAAATGAGATGCCGCCGATGGCGAAAGTCATCGCGGTCATTGCGGCGGTATTGAGGACGTAGGACGGATTTTTGAGGAGCACTTTGGCATCCTGAATGAGGGATGGTCTTTTGCTGGTGACGACTCGGACGGGGCGCGGGTCCTTGCGCAAAAAGCAGATGGCCGAAAGGATTACGCCGGGGATGACGGCGAGGTAAAACGCGTAGCGCCAGCCCCAAGCCTGGTTCACTTTTCCGCCGATGACGTAGCCGAGCGCGCTGCCGACGGGGATGGCGAGATAGAAGAGCGCCATGACTTTTCCGCGTCGGGCAATGGGGAAATAATCCGCGATGAGCGCAGGTGCTGCGGGGCCGTATCCGGCTTCGCCAAAGCCCACGAGGATGCGGGTGATGAGCAGCACTGCGTAGGTGCGTGCCATGCCCGTCCAGCCGCTGGCGAGGCTCCAGACGAGGACGCTCGCGCCAATGATCCACCAGCGCGAGAAGCGCTCGGCAAGCCGTCCAAGGAGTGGCGCGCCGAGCATGTAGGCGTAAAGAAATGCGGAGGCGAGGAGGCCGGCTTGGCCTTCATCGAGGTTGAACTCGGGCGTGAGCACGGGCTCGACCGCCGCAAGCATGGAGCGGTCGATGTAGTTGAGGAGGTTGATGGTGAGCAGCAACGCGAGTGCGATTCCCGCGCCGGTGGCTGGTTTTAGGCTACTCGTTTTTTCCCCCTGTGTCGGCTGCATCTCTGCGACGAGATGGAGCGGAGCGGAGGCGCAAGGTCAAAGCATCAATTCCCGCATTCCCCGTGGGTCAGGCGGGATTTATTTTCGAGCGAAGGGGATTCACTGTGTGGTTTGGCTCGGAGGCTGCTATCTTAAAATCTAACATTTAATGAACGAACAACCGGCCAATTTTCTTTTACTGGAGGACATCAGCACGGTGCAGTTTTTCATCCGCAACGCGCTGACAACACTGCCCCGGCCTCATACGCTTTTTACGGCAGGCTCGCTGGCGGAAGCCCGTGCCCTGGTAAAGGACCGGAGCATCGACCTTTTCATCGTCGATATCGGTCTGCCGGACGGCGATGGGATCGACTTTCTCTGCGAGATGGCTGTCTCGCAGCCGCAGGCCACGGCCATCATTGTCACGGCGAGCGCTAATGAAGACAATCGCGCCCGTGCCGAGCAGTTGGGAATCGTGCAGGTTCTTTCGAAGCCCATCCAGCGCGACCGGCTGGTCGAGGCGGTCTCGAAACTTCTCGGATGGGGCTCGACGGTCTCCGCGCCGTCCGTGCCTGCCTTCCGCGCCACGTTGAGCGGACTGACGCCGATGGACATTATCCAGCTCAAGTGCATGAGCGGATCGACTGGGATTTTGGAGTTCACGAATTCTTTGGGAAGCGGTCGCGTGTATTTTGAGAAAGGCGACGTGGTGCATTCCATCGTGCGCCCTACGACTGGTGGCAGCATGATTGGCTATGAGGCTTTCGAGGAAATCGTCGGCTGGAAAACCGGGCGGGTGTCGGACATCCAAGACCCGAATCCACGTCCACGCACGATTCGCACGGGCTGGCAATCGCTCCTCATCGAAGTCTCGCAAAGCGCCGACGAGAAAGTGGCGTAGTTTTACAGAGCGCCTGCGGTTCGCAGGTCGTCGAGCAGCGCTTCGTGGCGGTCGTGGTGGTAGTGGTGCGCTTGAAATCCGGCTTTTCGCGCCGTGTCGATATTGGCTGCGAGGTCGTCGATGAAGAACGTGGTGGCGGGATCGATGCCGCACTTTTCGCACGCGATGGCGTAGATGCGCGGGTCGGGTTTCGACGCGGCGACTTCGTGGGAATAGACGCCGGTGGTGACGCACCGGAATATTTCGAAGTCGCGGAAGAGTCCCTCGACATGCATGTCGTTCGTATTACTGAGGAGATGAATCGGGTAGCGTCCGTGGAGCGAGCGGATGAGGGAGTGCATCGGCTCATTGGCCCAAAAAATATCCTGCCACGCGGCGACGAATTGCTCGCGGGTGCCGCGGTATTTGAGCAGCGCGAATGCTTCCTGCAAAAAGGCGTCGCGGGTGATTTGCCCGTCTTCGTAGGTGAGCTTCACGGCGTCGATGCGCTGGAGCACGGCGGCCTCATCCGTCACCTCGCTGAGCGCGGCGACGGCGCGAAGGGCGCGGGTGAAATCGAAACGGACGATGACGTTTCCGATGTCGAAAAGGAATGCGTGGATCATAAATCGGAGAGGATAAAGCGGGCGACGGTGCGCGCGGAATCGGGGCGGCCTACCACTGCGGTCTGCGCGGCCCAGTGCTTCCAGCGGGCGAAATTGTCGTCGGGCATACGTTCGAGAGTTTCGGCGACGGCGGCGACTGTCGCGGTGAGAGCCCCGCATTCATTGTCCACGACGAGCTGCGCGTTGCCTTCCTCCTGGCCGGGGACGACCTGCGTGATGAGCATCGGCGTGTGCGCTGCGAGCGCTTCCTGTGTGGCGGCGCCGCCCGCTTTCCCGATGAGGACATGGTGCGCCATGAAGAGCTCGGGCATATTGTCGATCCAGCCGAGAATGGTGAGCTGCTTTTTCGACGCAGCCGCGGCAAGGCGGAGTTCGCGCCCAAGTGCGGCATCGCGCCCGACGGTGACGGTGAGTCGGACGTGGCGCATCGCGAGTAACTTTTTGACGAGGAGGATCGCGCCGGATTTCGCGTGGTTCACCATAAGGAGAACTCGCAGCGGTTCGCCATCGCCGGGCTCGGGGCGTGTGCGCGGGGAATCCGCAAAGATCGTGCGGACGGGGAAGCCGAGGGCGTGGACCTTGGCGGCGGGAAGCCGCGTTCGAACGATGGCGGCGGTGGCATCATTCGCGACGATGTAGCCGCGTGTGTCGCGCGTGTACCAGATCGAATTCACCGAGATGCTGTCGGTGATGATCGTATGCTCGGCGAACGGCGCGCCGTCGGGATAAATCTGGTCGAGCAGATGCCCGTAAGCCGGATACACCGAAACGACAGCGTCCGGCTTTTGTTCGGCGATGAGCGCCTTCAGCCGCGCCTTTAGCGGCCAGAGCGTGCGCATGGTGAGCCAAGACATGGCGCGCAGTTCCATGGCGCGATAAACGACAGCCCACAGCCAAGGCGCGCGGTCGATGCACTGGAGGTAAAGGCGGCGCGATGTTTCCTGCTTGTGGCCGTACGTTTCCAGAAAGAGATCGCGGACCTCCGCCCGACCGCCGAGCGCGGAGATACCCTCGGCGAGAGCATGGGCGGCGGCGTTATGACCTTCGCCATAGCCAGCGGTGAGAATGAGGACGCGCTTCATTTTGGAGCGCGGCGGATACCTGAGACACAGCGCGTTGCCAATCGCGCATTTCGCACCGCCCGTGGCGCGTTACTTTTTCGGGGACTGCTCCCGCGTCACATCGAGGAAGTAACGCTCGAGATTTTGCTGCGGGCGGCCTTGTCCCACGACGCGTCCGCCCTCGGCGGTGATGCGCGTACGGATTTCGGCGAGCAGGGCAGGGGAGACGTTTTCGAGCACGAGCTCCGTCTGGTTTTCGATCGCGATGAGGTCGTCGAGCGGACCTTCGCGGATGAGCGAGCCGCGGTGCATGATGCCGATGCGGTCGCAGATTTCCTGCACCTGGCTGAGCAGATGCGAGCAAAGGAGCACGGTGATTCCGCGTTCCTTGAACTTCAGAATCAGGTCGCGGATTTCGTGCGAGCCCGTCGGGTCCACGCCCGCAGTCGGCTCGTCGAGAACGAGCAGTCGCGGCTCCTGCACCAGCGCCTGTGCGAGGCCGATGCGCTGGAGCATCCCCTTCGAATACCCGCCCACGCGGCGATCCTTCGCGTCTTCGAGTCCCACGAGCGCGAGCAATTCCTTGGTCCGATCACGCAGCATTTTCCCGCTCATCCCGCAAAGCTTGCCGAAGAAATGCAGCGTCTCTTCCCCCGTGAGGAATTTGTAGAAATACGGATTCTCCGGCAGGAACCCCACCGCCTCCCGGCTCTCCACATCGCGGCTGTCTTTGCCAAAAATAAACGTCCGCCCGGAAGTCGGCGTCACCAGCCCGAGGACAATCTTCATCGTCGTGCTCTTCCCCGAGCCGTTCGGCCCGAGCAGCCCGTAAACGTGTCCCGCCTCGACCGTCAGCGATAGGTCGCGGACGGCTGTAATTTTCCCGCGCTGGAACAAGGAAGGCGGTGTGAACTCTTTCGTGAGATTTTGAATAGTGATCGCGGCAGTGCTCATCGGTGGACAACTCTCGATAGCGAGGGGC
>JAYTMG010000077.1:0-3161 GCA_043728745.1 Verrucomicrobiaceae bacterium | reverse complement strand
GCCGGTGTATCGCCGGGTCGGCGGGGATGTTGTTGTCGAGGGTAAGGTCGGTTTTTCCGGTTAGCGTCGGCGGGTGCGCGCGGCTGAAAAGACGTTTCCCAAGCTCGGTCATTTTGTATAGAGTTCCGCGTGTTATGAATCCGAATCCGAATGATCCAGGGCGTCCGCAGAAGCCAGTGGCAAACAGGCCGGTCGCGCGAGTCCCTGCAAAACCGGTGGCGAAGCCGGTCGCGAAGCCCGTGGCACCCAAGGTGGTCGCGCCGGTTGCCGCACGTCCCGTCGCGAATTCTATTCCGACTTGCAAGCCGCAGGGGCGTCCCGTTTTGGTGATAAAGAACGGTTCCGGCGGCGGGATGATCGCCGCAGCGCTCCTTCTCCTCGCGGGTGGCGGCGGTGTTTGGTGGTGGACGCATCGTGTGGAGCCCGCGCCGGTCGCCGCGGCTGCACCGGACGAGCCCGAGCCAGCTCCCGCGCCGGTGGAGAAGCCCGCCGTCGAACCTCCGCCGTTGATTGTGGAATCCAAGCCCGCCGCGCCGATTCCCGTCGTTCCAGTTCCTCCGGCCCCGATGCCCGAAGTAAAGCCCGCGCCACCCGCGCCAACGCCGCAGCCCGTGGTCGCCTCGGTCGATGCGTATGCGGCACCATTGCCGCTCGATGCTGTAGCAGCGCGCTCGCCCGCGATTGCCGATCGTGCGGCGGCGTTGATTCGCTCTGCTCTTCAAGAAAACCAGGTATCGAAATATCTGGATCTTCTTCAGCGCTCGCTGGCCATCGAGCTCAAGCGCAGTCCCGATTTCGATACCGCGCAACGCTACGATCGGCTCTTTGAGAATCCGTATTTTATGCGCGCCTTTTTTCAGCACGCGTTGCTGTCGATGGCTGGCACCAGCACGACCAAGGCTGCTGCGGACAGTTCATTGTTGGCGAGCCATTTGACGAAGCTGTGTGAGAACAACGAGGCCATGGAATCTTTCCTGGCGACCGTCACGCCTAAGGACAAATTCCGCGATGTGATGGAGACTTGGGCGCTGCTCGCAGCCGATGATTCCGAGGCGCTCGGCACCTACCGCGACCTCGCCATCGCGTGCTGTCTGGTTTTTGAAAAGCCCCGCAAATTCGAATGGAACGGGCATCCGACCACCATCACCGCAGCCGAACGATACCAGTGGTATAAAAAGCACGACAAAGCCGGCCAGCTCGAGACCAAGCTCACCAAGCTCTCCGCGTGGGAACTGTCCTGGGTCGTCGGCGCGCCCGTGCCCGAGAGCGAGATGGAATGGACGCTCACCGAACTCCGACGCAAGCTCAAGCAGGGCAATTGGGGGAATGCCTACGGAATGGTGCCGTACGACATGCAGAAGGCCGTCACGGGGAAAATGAAAGATCCCTACGAATACTACACCTTCGCCGAGATTCTCAAAAAGGGCGGCGTCTGCGGCGATCGCTCCTATTTTGCGTCGAACACGGCGCGGTGTATGGGCATCCCCGCCGTAACTATTTCCGGCGACGGGCCGCTCGGCGGTCACGCATGGATCGCATGGCTTTCCGACGATGACAAATGGTCGTTCAGCGGTCGCATGGATGGTTATCCCGCTGGTCGCGTGGGCGACCCGCGCAACGGCGAGAGCATGAGCGAAAACGTCTTCACGAAGCTCTCCGACTCTCACTTCGCAAGCCGTGCGAAGTCCCTTAAATTCAAGAGATTCATCGGCTTTAGCAGCCTGCACGCCTCGCTCAAGCAGGAGCAAAACGCGCAGAAGGCCGTGCAATACGCCATCAGCAATACGCCCTACGAGTCCGAGCTTTGGCTAAAGAAAATCAGCCTCATGTCTGCGGCGAAACCGGAGCTGGATGTCACCGAATGGAAGAGCTTCCTCGACATGCTCCGCCGCAAATTTGCAGACGATCCCGACATGCTCGCCAAGGCGCGCGTTGCGGAGGACAAGTATGTTCTCCCGAGGCTCAGTGCGGAAAATGCCAAGGCCGAATTGCGCGGCGACATCCGCCATCTCGGCTCACTCAAAGGACTCACTTCCACCGAAGAAATTCTCGCCGCACACAAGCGCTACGCCGACGTCTTTGTGAAGTCGAAAGACTTCCCCGGACTGCGCAGAATCTATCGCGAAGCTCTGGATGACTACGGCCGGGAGCCTGCAAAATTCAAGGCTTTGGCCAAGGACTACTGGAAATTCGTCAAGGACACCACGGACGAGAATCGCAAAAATGCGTGCCGCGATTTGGAGCGAAGTTACGAGCGCCATGTGGAGACGAAATCGGGCGGTTTCTTTGAAGTGAAAAGCCAGGCGACCGCAGCCCAAGTAGTCTCCGCGTGCTGGCGCGAAGCTGGCGACACCGAACGCGCAGACCGCATCGACAAGGAAACCGCGAAGCGCGAGGAGAAGGCGACGAAAAACGCCCTCTGACACGCGCGGTTGCTGCGGATGACGCATAGGAAGTATCATACCGAGTTGCTGGAAGTGGAACGCCTCGCCGAGGTGCCCGCGCACTTGAAATCAAATTTTTTTGCGCCTGAGCCGCCGCGTCGTGCGATGGTGGCGACTGTGAATCCGCTGGCGACCACGGCGGCTGTGGAGGCGATGCGTGCCGGGCTGGCTCGCGGCGCTGGATACGGCTGCGCGGGACTTTGGGAAGCAACCGCAACCTTGTCTTGCTCTCGAACTGGACGATGGGTGGTGCGAATAAACAGTTTGCCGTGAGCGTGGTGGATGTTTTTCATTCCGTGCATGGCTTGGCGTTTCGACAAACAAATCATCCGCGGTGAAATCAGCAATGTTGTGCGTGGTCGCGTCACGGGACGGATCTGGCTATGCGGAGTCGATGAGCCGCTCGTGCTCGATCTCGCGGGCGATTGCGCTCCTGATCTCGCTGGTTGCACGCTTGCTTTTGAGAATCCCGCGCCTGAACCGTTCGCGGACGAGCACCGGCCATTTCCTATGCAGGATGGACAAGTGGGCGACATCACAGCTGCGCAGAAGGGGCGGGAGTTTGATCTCCCGATGGATGAGGCGCTGGAGCTGATGCGGAAAGGCGAGAGTCCTTCCTCGCATTGGGTGAATCGCCTTTATCTCGAATGGTTCAGCAATGGAAACGGGCGCGTTGTCATCCAGACATCGCAGTATCGTCTCACGATTTCCGAACCC
>JAYTMG010000076.1:0-6766 GCA_043728745.1 Verrucomicrobiaceae bacterium | reverse complement strand
CGCACGAGTCGCTGCCTACTTTCAAGCAGAACACGTTCGTTACGCCGCCGCTGCCTGATAAATGTCACTGCTTATTCTTGCCGGAGTAATATTCGGCGCGCTCGTCGTCGGTCAGCTCTCCTTCATTTGCTTTTTCTGCTAAAATTTCGATGCGCAGTTGCAGCGCCTCATCGCCGTGAAAATCGATGATCTGAGCGGCTTGCTCGGGGCTGAGAATTCGAAGCACCGAGTCAGTTGCGCGGTCAAAAGCGGTTACATCAATCGTAAGTGACATGATTGCGGAGACTAGCGCATCGAAAGCGAAATGTCGAGGCGTGCGATGGCCGCTTTTCTGTGAGCAAAGACTCCGAAAAATACGCCTATTGAACCACCGTGCAAATTCAGACAATATCCCGACCATGCAAACCGCAACTCTTGATGAACTCCACGCCGACCCGTATCGGCTCGACCGCTCGATCGATGCGGGTGAGCCGATCGAGATATTTCGAGGAGGCCAGCGGGTCGGGCGCTTCGTCCCGGAGGCTCCAAAGAGGGAGGACGCTCCGCTCAAGTGGCCGGATATTTTAGCTCGGACTAAGGCGATTTTTGGTGACCGCGTCATCAGCGCGGCGGAGGCGGAGGAAATGCGGGCTTACGAAAACGGGGAACTCGCCGAGTGAGTTTCTATGCCGACACGAGTTATTTCTGCGCGTTTTACGGGCGGAATGTGAATACGGCGCGAGCGGCTGAATATCTGAGTGAAATCACTCCGCCGCTCCGCATTACTTGGTTGCTCGAGTTTGAGTTCACCAACGGCGTGCGATGTGAAGCGTTTCGCAATTCGTGCGACCGCAACCGCGGATACAGTCTGGGCGAGGCGACAGCAATGCTCGTCGATTTTGAGAACGATGTCGCGACCGGCCTGATCGAGATTGTGGAGTTCGACAGCGTCGAAGTTCGGCGAATCGCGGAGGAGCTTTCGGAGAAGTATTCAACGGGCGGCGGCCATCGTTCTTTCGATATTCTGCACGTCGCGACGGCGATTCATTTTGGTGCCAGCGAGTTTCTGACGTTCGACGCGAATCAGCGAAAGATTGCTGCGGCTGCGGGACTGAAAGTGCCGGTGTGAATCCGATGCCATCTATTCGTAAAACAATCATTTTCGCTTTTGCGGCTGCGCTGGCCGTAGTGGTTGTAGTCTATTTCAAGCATCGTCCGAAGTCGCCTGCCCCACGGCAAACAGTGAATTCCCTTGATGAAATCGGTGTGTTACCACCGCTCTACGATGGCTGGCTGGCGCATGTTCAGGCGGAGATTGTGGATGCCGAGGATGCGCCCCCGTTCGGGGACGGAGGATGTTATTTTTTAACGGTGCTGCCCATTAGATTAGTCCCGGGCAAATCTGGAGTGCTTCTCAATGGGAAAGAAATAGGCACTGGTGAATTGATTGATTTGATCAGGAACGGCCCTGATCCCCATAGCCCGATTCTCATTCGAACCTCCGCTTCAACGTCGCTGGCTGAGATCGAATCGGTAGCAAAAGCACTCATTAATGCTGGATTTGGTGATCATGTTCACCCGGTCCTAAACGGCCCTCGGGTCGATAATGTTTTCTCGGTGAAACTTGGAGGCCGGTTTCTGCGAGTGGTCACAAACAGTTTTCAGAAAGTCGCCTCGCTCCGGGAAGTCGGTGCGTTGCCAAAGAACTACGATGGCTGGCTTGCTCATGTGGAGGCGGAACTTCTCGCGGCGGGCGAGGACAGACCCGAGGATCCGTTGTATCCGCCTGGTGGTCCTATTCGAACGCCATTCATTGTGGACGTTTCTGCGAATGGCTCGATTTTCCTTAACAATACAGCGAGGACTTTGCCCGAACTTATCGCTGTCACAAAATTGAGTTTTGAGGGGCAAACTGAACCCGACCCAATTGCGTTTAGAGCTGCGGACGATGCGCGATTTAATGTGGTCAACGCAGTCGCTCTGGCGCTTGTCGAGGCGGGCTTTGGAGATCAGTTGCGTCCGGTCTTGGATGGCGAAAAATTCGTCCGGGTATATTCAATCAAGCTCGGAGGGCAGTTCATGAGAGTAAAGGTCGTCGAGTCGGAACCCCGCTGACTCGCTCAGGAATGATGAGCGGAATCATCTGACTGCCATTTTCCCGGCACCTGCTTTTCCGAATCATTTTTATAAATCGAACAAACACCGCTCCGCACCTGCGGTGTGCTCGTCTCTCAACTCTCAACTACTGACTCTCAACTAAATATGTCCGACATCATCCAACTCCCCGTCGTCCTCGTGCTCAACCGCTCGTGGCAGGCCATCCATGTGAAGACGCCTGCGGAGGCGTTTTGCATGATGAGCACGGGCGCGGCTTCCGGGCTCGATATTGCGCTCGATGGCGCTATGACGCCCGTGACTTGGGCCGATTGGCTCACGCTGCCGGTGCGCGAGCAGGACCGCGCGGTGAAAACTGTGCGCGGTGAACTGCGCGTGCCGACGGTTATCGTCTCGACGAATTACGCGAGAGTGCCGATGCGACGACGCTCGTTTTCCGGGCGGTCGTTGTGGGAGCGCGATGGCGGCGTTTGCCAATATACGGGCCGTTCGCTCAAGCCGGGCGAGGGCAACATTGACCACATCATCCCACGCTCGCGGGGCGGTCGGACGGATTGGGAAAACTGCGTGCTCGCTCACCGCGAAGTGAACAGCCGCAAGGCGGACAAAACGCCCGACGAAGCAGGACTGAAGCTCCTGCGCAAACCCGCTGCGCCACGCGCGATGCCCGTGACGGTGCTCATCCGCAACACGCACAGCGTGCCGGATTGGGAGCACTTTTTGGTGTGAAATGTGGCACGGGTGCCCCGCCCGTGACCGTGTCCCGGACGCCCTCGTCCGGTATCGCCAATGCGCGGAGCGCCTTAATAATGTGGCTTCGCGTTTGGTTGTGCCGGACGGGGCGTCCGGGGCACACTCACAAACGGGGCGTTTGTGCCACGAGCAAGCCGCTTCGCTCCACGTTCCTCCCGAGCTATTACATTTTATGAACTCAAAACAACTTATCGAACTTGGCGTGCCGAAGCGTGCGCTGGATGAAGCGGGTGCGCTCATCATTGCTCTGCGCGACAGCGGCGCAGACATGACTCGGCTGCCGGAGGAAATGGCGGCGATTGTCGCGCAGCCGGAGATTTTTCTCGGCGACCCGCTGCGTGCGGAACTTGCGCGCGAGCTTTATTCGCCTGCGTTTTCTATGCGCGAGACTCCTGCGCCTTGGCGTCAATGGGGCGAGGGGCTCGATGCGGCTGCGGTGGCGCAACTTGCGAATGCTTGCACGCTGCCCATCGCGGCGGCGGGCGCGCTGATGCCGGATGCGCATGTCGGCTACGGTCTGCCGATTGGCGGTGTGCTCGCCACGGAGAATGCCGTGATTCCTTACGCCGTCGGCGTGGACATCGCTTGCCGGATGAAGCTCACGGTTTATGAACGCAAAGCGAGCACGCTCGCGGGGATGCGCGACCGGCTTGCAAATATCATCGAAGACGAAACGCGATTTGGCATGGGCGCGGAGTTTGAGTCGCGGCGAAATCACGATGTGATGGACGACGATTGGACGGTCTCGCCGATCACCAAGCACCTTCGCGAAAAAGCGTGGAAGCAGCTCGGGACTTCGGGGACGGGAAATCATTTCGTGGAATTTGGCGAGTTCACCGTCAGCGCTGCGGAGTCGTTGCGCTTTGCGGAAGATGGACGCGACATTCGTCCCGGCGCGTATCTCGCGCTGCTCTCGCACAGCGGCTCGCGCGGGACTGGCGCGCAAGTGTGCCAGCATTACAGCCGCATCGCGATGGATCGTCATGCGAAGTTGCCCGCGCAACTCAAGCATCTCGCGTGGCTCGATCTCGCGAGCGAGCCGGGCGCGGAGTATTGGGCGGCGATGGAACTCATGGGCCGCTACGCCGCTGCGAATCACGCGTGCATTCACAAATACATCACGAAAAAAGTCGGCGCTGCGATCCTCCTCGACATCGAAAATCACCACAATTTTGCGTGGAAAGAACAGCACAACGGACGCGAAGTGATCGTCCACCGCAAAGGCGCGACGCCCGCCGGAGCAGGCGTGATGGGCGTCATCCCCGGCTCGATGGCGACGCCGGGATTTGTCGTTCGTGGAAAAGGGAACGCAGCATCGCTCAACAGCGCATCGCACGGCGCAGGCCGCGTGATGAGCCGCACGAAAGCGCTGCAATCCTTCACATGGAGCGCCGTGAAAAAGCAGCTCAAGTCCGCCGACGTAGAGCTACTGAGCGCGGGAATCGACGAGTGCCCCGGCGTTTACAAAGACATCTACACCGTCATGGCCGCGCAGACCGACCTCGTGGATGTGATGGGGAAATTCATGCCGCGCATCGTGAAGATGGCTCCGCCGGGTGAAAAAGCAGAGGACTGACGAAGGGGCGAACGGCTACTGATTGCGCACAGAGTCCTCGTCGATTGAGTCCGCAGTTTCGCGTTCGTTCGCTGCGGCTCCGGCGATTGGTTGTGTCGCGGCGACCCGCGTTTGCACGAGCCGTTTCATGGTGAACGCGTGGCGTTCTTCAAGGACTGATGCGACGCCGCGATCTACGGAAAGAACCTTTGCTCGAATCAATTCGTAGTAGCGCGTCAATGCCGCTCGCTTCGCGTAGTCGGTGCGTGCGGCCCGCGATGCGTCCCATGCTGCGATGACGGCGGGGTCCCGCTCTGCGACGGTCCGGGCTTTGCGGTAGCGGATGCGAAGATCGAGATCGTTCGAGGTCGAAGGAGGGAGCAAAGTGCTGCGGCTTTTGTCGCGCGATGGATCCACCTTGGTCGGCTTGATGGGATCTGCTTTCTGCGCTTTTTTCGGAGCGGCTGGTTGTGGCTCAGGCGTGGGATTCTTGCGGAGCAATTCAAGAAGTTTGTCATCGCGCGGGGCAGGCGAGGGGAGTTCGGGCTTCTCCAGCGCGGGCTCGTTCGCGGGCGGTGCGGCGGGCTCCTGTGCGAGGAGCGGTAGTGCGGCGAATATGAGCAGCAGTGATTTCATAAAGGTCATCGTATTTTGAGTGACGCAGCGGAGCAAGCTTACACGCCTTCGAGCTTGCCGGTGCTATCGCCGTGTTTTTCGGCTTTCACGCCCATGCTGCCGAGCATGGTGAGGAAGAGGTTCGACATGGGCGTTTCCTTTTGGAACTGGATGTGCCGGCCCGGCTTGAGCGAGCCTCCGCCGCCGCCAGCGAGGATGACGGGCAGGTCGTGATGCGCGTGGCGGTCGCCGTCGGCGATTGCGCTGCCGAGAACGATCATCGAATTATCGAGCACGGTGCTCGCGCCTTCGCGGAACGATTTTAGTTTCGTGAGAAATTCGCTGAATCGTTCGATGTGCCAGCGGTTAATTTTTGCGATTTTCTCCTTCTTTTCGGCGCTGCCGCCGTGGTGCGAGATTTCGTGGTGGCCGTCGTTTACGCCGAGCCACGGGTAGCTGCGATTGCTGCCTTCGCGGAGGACGCTGAATGTGGCGATGCGTGTGGAGTCGGTGGCGATGGCGTGGGCGAGCAGCTCATACATGAGCGTGACGTGCTGCGTGAAGTCGCCGGGAATTCCTTCGGGCTTTTCCATCGACGTGAGCTTTGGCATTTGCGCTTTGAATTTCTCGGCCTGTGCGATGCCGATTTCGGTCTCGCGGAGTGCGGTGAGATATTCGTCCATCTTGCGCCGGTCGCTCGCACCGAGGCTGCGCTGGAGTGCTTTTGCGTCGTTGCGGACGAGATCGAGGATGCTGCCGCGGCATGATTCGCGAAGCGCTTTGCCTGCGGCCAGATCGGGGTCAGGCGCGGAGCCGAAGAGGCGTTCGAAGACGAGGCGTGGATCGGAGATGGGCGGCATCGGGGAGTTCTCGTTTCGCCAAGAAATGTTGTTTTGGTATGCGCAGGCGTAACCGCTGTCGCACGCTCCGGCTTGGCGGCTGGAATTGTCGCATGTGAGTTCCAGCGAAGGGAGACGCGTTTCACGTCCGATTGCCTGCGCTGCGACCTGATCGGCGGAGATGCCGATGTGGATGTCTGCACCCGCTGTTTTCCGTGCGCGGACGCCGGTGAGGAATGTCGCGTTGGCCCGAGCGTGGTCGCCGGCACCGTCGCTGCCCGCGCGAGCATTTACGTGGGCGAGGCCGGAGAGCACGCTGGTCTGCGCTTGGTGTGCTTTGAGCGGCTCGAGTGTGGCGGGCAAATCGTAACCGGCTCCGACCTTTTTCGGCGTCCAGCTTTCCATGTCCATTCCGTTGGGCAAATAGATGAAGCACATCCGCTTTGGCGCACCGCCGAGCGCGGCGCGGGCGGGCGTCATCGCCTCCAAAAACGGCAGCGCGATGCAGGCTCCAAGTCCGCGAAGAAATGTGCGGCGTGGCAGGACGAGCGATGGGTTCGTGATGTGCATTGTTAAATTATAAACCCGGAAATCCGGCAGGTCAAAGAAGGTTCTCGGTGCTTTCGAGGCACAAAAAAACCGGCGTAGCATCGCTGCCACGCCGGTCTAAATGTTGAGTCGCTGGGACTACTTCAGGTTGGCCTGATGGAACTCGAACCAGTCGTCGAGGTTGTTCAGGTTCACCGCGTCTGGAAGGACGCTGCCGTCATCGGCGATGCCGTTTGCACCGAGGATGCCCTTGCGGGTGTCGTCAGCGTGGACGTAGCCGAGGATGGCGAGGTTGTGCTTGTGGATGGCGGCCTTCGTGAGGTTCTTGCCGTTCGCACGCACCCATGCTTCGAAAGCAGGA
>JAYTMG010000075.1:0-1106 GCA_043728745.1 Verrucomicrobiaceae bacterium | reverse complement strand
ACGACTCGGGCGAAAACAAAAGCAGCTCGGGTCAACGGCAAACTCGGTGGTCGCCCAAGAAAACCGCGCGAGTTAGAAGCCGCCTAAGTTGACGTTATGGCGAGCACTTTGTTGCTTGAATTCGGCAGGCTATTTTTGACGCATCGCCAGGAGCCGCACTGAGCTTGCCTTTCAGCCATGGCATTGCCGCAAGCCAATGGCCCAAGGCCACCCCGGCAGGGCGCGGCTTCCAGCCTACATTGCCTTAATATCTAGGATCGTTCCCACCGCGCTCGATGCGCCGCAACTTCGCCCGCTCGCGGCGAAACGTGCGAATCTCTTCGGGCGTCGCTTTGCCGTCACGATTCGCGTCGATGTTATCGAAATTTTCCTGCAAGCGCGAGGCAGCGCGTCCCGCTTCGTCGCGGCTTAAGGCGCGATCGCTATCTTGATCGGCGTCATTGAAGCGTTCGCGAATTTTTTCTCGGCGCTGCTCGCGAATTGCGCGGCGCTCCTCGGGCGACATGTTCCCAATGGGCGGCTTCCCTTGATGGGTATCGCGCCATTTGCGCTCCTCCCGATCGTTCGGATCCGCCGCCCAACTCGTCACAGCCATCAAAATTAGCAAGGCTGCGCCGATCGCTCGATGCATTATGTCCCAGCGCAGTTTCATAATTTTATGTAATCTCCTTCGCGGATCAACGTGTATTGTTGTCGTGTTTCTCACGACGAATATCGCGACTCGATTCGTTCAGGTCGCGATGCAATTCACGCCGTTCACCACGGGTTAACACGCCGTCGGATTTGAACTCGGCTTCTTCGCCGCGGATCGCCCGCTGCTCGGCGCGCAGTGACTTCGCTTCGGAGTGGGTCAATTCGCCGGATTTAACTCCTTCGGCGATGCGCGAATGCTGGTAACGCTGGCGTTTGTTCACACCCGGATCGCGATCACCCGCAAAGGCGGTAGTTACAACAAAGGAAGAAAGTGCGGCGACCAGCGTGGTTTTCAACAATAAGTTCATCGTAGCTCCAATAGTTAAGTGGGTAAGTGACTGTCAGCATGTTGCGATGGCTGAATCAGTAACGTGCATTCTCCCCAACTCGTCCAAGCGATTACGTAACCGAGT
>JAYTMG010000074.1:0-14885 GCA_043728745.1 Verrucomicrobiaceae bacterium | reverse complement strand
CCGGATACTGCGCCGGGCGAGCGCTTCCGAATCGAGAGAGAAGGGGAGATGAAGGGGGGCTTTGTGACGGTGCGCGTGAAGGCGATGCCGGGAGCGCGGTTCAAAGTGCGCGGGTCGGATTTGCAAAGCGAATTGCGCATCCCAAATCAGCGCGCGAAAAACGGTGGCTCGGAAATGGTGCAGGCACCGGGCGGTGGACTTGTGCGAGTGCAAATACCGGCGGGTGTGGCGCGCGGAGAATTGATCCGCATCCCCGGCCAGGGCCTGCCAAAGCCGCGCGGCGGGCGAGGGGACTTGCTGGTGAAAATCACTTACCGCCCGGAAGTTCGTATCGGGCGGGGGTAGTGGGCATTCAGGCTACCGGCTGGGACTGTCACTCGTCGTCCTCCACGATGTGCGGACCAGTTCCCCCGTTCACTACGGCGTCGCCATGTGCCGGGCTTGGCGCTTGGGCTGGAGGCGCTTCGTGGTTTGTATATTTTCGGGCGTTTCCAAAAATGCCGGGACTCCCTTGCGCCCGATGCGCTGCCAGTCGCGAATGATGGCGGCGGCGGCTGTTTCGGCGGATACTCCCACATTCTCCGTGAGAAATGTGTGGAGCGATTCGGCGAGATTTTGCAGGGCGATTTCGTGGGTTCGGCGCAGGTGCGACCAGAGCCAGTCGCTGAGCGCGAGCATCCGCGAAAATGGCGATGCGCCGTCGCTCCATGCGAGCGGCAGTGTGTCGATGAAATTGCCGCTGTTGCCGAGAAGATCCCAGTACCGGGCGAAGCGCCGCATCCGCTGCATGTCAGCAAAATTGATGTCCCGCGTTTGAAGGATTTCGTACGGCGGGCGGGACGAATATGCCATCGAGTATTCGGTGTCGTGACGAATGATCGGCGTGCCGCGGAGTCGCTTGAGGATGCCGACCTGGATTTCCTGCGGGCGCATGGCGATGAGCTGATCAAAGCCGCGCCCGAAGCGCTCGATGCCTTCGCCGGGCAGGCCGACGATGAGGTCGGCGTGGATGTGGACGCCGGTGTTTTCGCGAAGGTATTGGAAGTTGTCGGCGAGGCGCTGGTAGTTTTGGCGCCGGGAAATATTCTTCGACGCGAGGTCGTCGAAGGTTTGGATGCCGACTTCAAATTGGAGCGCGCCGGGCGGGAATTTGGCGATGAGCGCGCGGAGTTGTTCGGGAAGCCGATCTGGGATCATTTCAAAATGGACGAAGAGTCCGTCGATCCAGTGATCGAGGAAAAACTGGAGGATCGCAGAGCTTGTCGGGAGGTGCAGATTGAAGGTGCGATCAACGAATTTGAACTGACGTGCGCCTCGATCGAGCAGCCGTTTCATTTGAGCCAGAAAGGGCTCCAGTGCAAAGGCCCGGACCGGAATATCGAGCGACGAAAGGCAGAATTCGCAGGTGAACGGACAGCCGCGCGAAGCCTCCACGTAGATGACGCGATGAGCGAGGTCGTGGTCGGTGTAGAGGTCGTAGGGGAAGGCGATTTCGTCGAGCTTCGGGAGATGCGCGGCGATGATTTTCGGGTGCGTTTTTCCTTCGAGAAGATCTGCGACGATGGCGGGGAAAGTGAGGTCGGCTTCGCCGGTGATGACGTGGTCGGCGAGGCGGACGATTTCTTGGCCCTCGGTTTCATACGAGACTTCCGGGCCGCCGAGGATGATGCAGATTTCGGGTGCGACTCGCTTCAGCAACGAGACGACTTCGGTGGTCTCGATGATGTTCCAGATATATACGCCGAATCCGACGATGCGCGGGCGGAGTGCGAGGATGCGCTCGGCGATTTCCATCGGGCGCTGGTTGATGTCAAACTCGGCGATCTCCGCGCGTTCACGGAGCGGCCCGAGGTTCGCCATGAGATAGCGGAGGCCGAACGAAGCGTGGATGTATTTGGCGTTGAGGGTCGCGAGAACGAGATCCGGCATTGGTTAGTTCCAGATAAATTTCTTGAGGCGAATCTCTTTCACCTTAGCGCGAGCCTCGGCTGCACGCGGACCGGGAATTTTGCCGAGCTTTTCATAAGTGGCCAACGCGTCGCGCCAACTGCCGAACCCTTCGAGGATGCCGGCGGCTTCGAAGCCCGCTTTGTAGAGCCAGAATGTTTCCTTGGTGCCCGTCATCGCTTTGTCGAGCAAGTCCGAGTAAATGAAGAGCGCTTCTTGTTCACGGCCGAGTTTCAGAAGGACGTTTCCTTGTTTATAGACGGCCTTGTTGTGCCACTCGGGGGAGACGTCGGGCATCGCCTTGAGCCTTATGTATGCTTCGATTGCGACTCCAAGTTTTTCCGGCGCGCCATTTGCGATTCGGACAAGATTGTCGCCTTTCGCGCACAGGCTCGCATGACGCAGTTCCGACGGCGCGGGCGGCTGGGCGTCGAGGATGGTTTGGAAAATGGCGGACGCGTCTTTGTCGAGCTCGTGCTGGATGATGGCCTGTTGAAAATACGCGTGATACTTCAGCGCGCCCTTTCGTTCGACGACCTGCGCGAAAAGTGCGGTCGCCCGTTCCGCGCTGTTGGGATCCATGAGCTTGATCGCGCATTGTCCGGCAAGGAAAAGCGCGGTCTCGGCGTATGCGCTCTCAGGCTGCTCGCGGGCAAGTGTCTCAAATTGAGTCTGAGCATTCGCGAAGTCGCTGTCGTGAAAATAGACCTGCCCCAATTTCATACGGACATCGGGCAGAAGCGACGATATTGGATGCTCCTCAATAAACGCGCGGCCCAGCGCGATGACTTTCGCGGAATCGCGAGGTTTCGCTGCATCGGCGATGAAGATGGCCGCATACCGATTGCGCTCCGTCTGGCCGCCGGTTGCGTCGGTGCCCTCTGTGGCTTTTGCTCCGCTCAACTCGACCTCGGCTTCCACGGGATTTCCGCCGGCGAGCTGAAGCTCTGCGAGAACGAGGAACGCCTCGCCCCGGCGCGGATGCCCCGGATAGTCGCTGAGAAAAGCCCGCAGCGTCGCAGGCGCAGAGGAGGGTTTCACTCTCGCTTCGGTGACACCCGATTCCAGCACAAGTTCGCCGGTCAGCGGATCGCTTCCGTGATTCGCCACGAACTCGGCGAGCCGCTTTTGGAATCCGTCGAGATTCTTGAGTTCGAGCTCCGCCAGTGCGGCGTTAAAAGCGGCGCTTTTTTGCAAGCGCACGGAGTGTTCCGCAGCTAGCCGGAAATATGTCACAGCAAGCGCCGCATCGCCTTTTTGAAAGCCGACGAGCGCCATGCGCATTTCGAGGAGAGCCGAGCGCTCTTTTTCCTGCGCGACACGCTCCGGGCAAACTCCACTGGCAGCGGGCAGAGCCGAGCGATCGCGATCCTGCGCGGTGCGCTGGGCAGCTTCCAGTGATCTCAGCGCATCGTCGAATGCACCTGCACTTTGAGCTACTTCGGCCAGCATTTCATGGACGTACGTGGTCAGACGATGATTGGGAAACCATACCAGAAAAAGCCTGAGCGATTTCTCCGCGAGGTGCTTGCGGCTTTTCTCCCGCCACTGCATCCGGCTCACGTAGAATTGCGCAAGCGCCGCCCTGCGCGGATTGGCGACCTGCTCATCGGTGTCGGCCATTTTGTGAAGCTCGGCCTCACGGGGGCTGCGCTCGCCAGCATTAATCTGGTCGAGTCGGCGGAAGATCATCTCGATGGCGGGATTGTTGGGTTGATCCCACAGAAACTTCTCCAGCGCACGCGCCGCGCCCTCGGAACCGATATTTTTCAACTTCAGTTTCGCCTCAGTCGAAGCGAGCACGACTGCCGCCAGCAAGTGCGAGGAAACGCCCTCCGACTCTGGGGTGATTTTATCCAGCGCATCGAGCGCGGGCTGCCATTGCTCATTCGCCAAAAGCAAGCGCGCCGACGCATAATCGCGCCACCTTGCGTCGGAAGGTTTCACCACCTCGATGCTCCTCAGCAGTTCCGCAGCCTCGCCCTTTCGCCCCAGCTCCGTGAGCCATCCCGCATGACGCAGCCGCGCAGAAACTGGCGCTTTTCCGTCGGCGATCAGTTTCTCAAAAACCGCGACGGCCTCCGCTGTGCGTCCGAGCATTTGCAGCGACTCTGCCTTACCAATCGTCGCGGAAATCGGCACGCCGTGGACTCCCGCGATCTCGTCGTAAAGCGGCAACGCCTCGCTCCAACGCCCTTCCGCAGCCATCGCGTGAGCCCGCAAAAGCGCCGCGTTTTTCCCCGTCAGCCTCTCCAAAACCACCAGCGCATCTGCGGCTTTTCCGGTGCGAAGTTGCGCCTCGGCAACTAGAAATGACGCTGCTTCCCGGTCGGCTGTGGGAAAGTCCGGCGACTTCAAAGCGAACGTCAATCGTGCAAGCGCCAGCTCCGGGATTTGTTCGTCGAGCGCCCGCCGGGCTGAGTCCAGCACGGGATGCTCCGCGCAAGCCACGGTGGCCAGCGCGATGCAGAAAAGCGGGAGCTGAAAAGGTTTCATCACAGTCGCGTTTTTATACCGTGCGAAACGCGCCGCGTCCACAGCAGCGATGAAATATACGCATAGCGCATTTTTCAGCGTTGCTTGTCTTGGCGATGGCAGACTAAAGAGAAGGTCATGATCGCAGGCATCGCCCTTCTTATCGCAGCAGCACTTTACCGTCTCCTCCCCATCTTTCTCGGAGTGACCACCGAGCAGCAAAGCTGGCTGCCCGGCTTTTCGCCCATTGCAGCCATCGTGCTTTGCGGAGCGGCATGCCTCCCGCGGCGCTCGGCGATTTCTATCCCTTTTGCTGCGCTTCTACTTACCGATGTCGTTTTGAATCTCCACTACGGCTACCCGGCATTCTCCAGTGCAATGGTTGTCAATGTAGTCGCTTTCGCCGCCATCGCCGCGCTCGGCTGGCAGCTTCGCAAGCGCACCGACGCGAGTACGATGATCCCCGCCGCGATTGGCAGCGCACTTTTCTTTTACGTCGTCACGAACACCGCGTCGTGGCTCACCATTCCTGAATACGCGAAGACGCTTTCCGGTTGGGTCCAGGCTCTCACCACCGGGCTTCCGGGCTTTGCACCGACGTGGACTTTCCTGCGCAACGAACTCGTGTCGAACGTCCTCTTCACCGGACTTTTCCTCGCCTGCATTCACCGGTCCGAAGCGCCAACACCAGCTAGGGCACCCGCCCGCTGGTAAATCACGCCCGGCGAGTCGCGGAGGTGGGGATATTTATAGCCGTTGCTGGGTCGCTGATTTCGGGTAATTTCCTGTAGGTATTTAGCCATTTCTGAATCATGCCCACATACGTTTACGAACTCTGCGAAGGTGACTGCAAAGCCTGCGGCGGAACTTTTGAAATCAACCGTCCGATCGCCCGCGATCCGTTGACCAATTGTCCGCTCTGCAAAAAAGCCGTGCGCAAAGTCATCACGAACGTAAACACCCCGAAAGTCACGCGCCCCATCGGACCAGCCGAAGCGCGCAACGCCGGGATGAGCGTGTTCAAAAAAGTCAGCAGCGGGGAATACGAGCGGCTTTAAAAAGGCAACTCAGTGCCTCGCCACCGTCGCCGAGCGCAAATCGCCCTCGCCGAGTTTGCGCTTAAACAACTCCACGGAATGCGCGTACACAAAGTTCGCGAGGACCGCATTATACCGCGGCCCTTCATCGCGCATAAATGCGTGCGCACCGTTGTATTCTAGCCATGTGTAGAGCGTCTCGCTCTTCTCGAGAGCCTCGCGGATTTGCTCCCTCGCCGCAAACGGCACATGCGGATCTTGACGCCCCCAGACCATGAGCAACTCGCCTGTGATTTCCCCGCGCCGCGCACGCTCCAGCGAGTCGTCGGCCATTCCCGTCCCCAGCCCGCGGACATGGTTCTCCAGCTTGTGAATGTCCGTCGCATAAATGCAAACCGCAGCCAGCGTGTCGGCGCTCATCGCACTGCGAAAACTAAAGTGACCGCCCATACAAATGCCCATCGCACCGAGCTTGCCCGTGCAATACGGATGACTCTTCAAAAACTCGCGCGTGACCGCCATGTCCGCGTCGTAGTTCGCGAGGTCGATATTGATTTTGCACCAATTCCCCCGATCCGCGCCCGCGCTGTCGTATCCAAGCACCGAACCGAGCGGCTCGTGCATGTGAAAAATCTCCGGCACAGCGACCACAAATCCATTCGATGCCAGCAAGGCCGCAGTCCGCCGAATCGGTCCCGTGACTTGGAAAATCTCGGAAAAAAGCACGATGCCCGGATACTTCCCGTCCGCCGCCGGGCGGAAAATGTGCGTCCGCATCGGACCAGTGGGCGTCTGCACGTCAGAGAATTCGTGATCGAGAATCAACATAAGTGTGCGCGGATGTAGCGCCTGCCCTCGCACGGCGCAAGCAGCGCGGATTCCTTGGTTGAACCAGCGCCCGATTCTTGAAAGAACATCTAGCATGGAGCAACTTCAGCATTTGCAGGACACGCAGAATCAAAAAGACCGGCGAGGAATCGCGATCGACCGCGTCGGCGTGAGGGGACTGCGCTACCCGATGCAAGTGCGGGACAAGGCGCGGCGGCTTCAGCACACAGTCGCCAGCACGACCCTCACCGTTGATTTGCCGTCGCGGTTCAAAGGGACGCACATGAGCCGATTTGTCGAAGTGCTCAATGAATTCGGCCCGGAGCTGCATGTGGACAACGTCCCGAAAATCCTCACGGCGCTGACCAAGCGCCTCGACTCCAAAAGCGCGCACGTCACGTTCGAGTTCCCATATTTTATCGAGAAGCACGCGCCCGTCACCCGCGCGCCCGGCATGATGGACTACACCGTGCGGTTCGACGCCGAGGTGAATAACAAGGCTGTTGATTTTATCGTCACCGTCATCGTTCCGGTGACGACGCTGTGCCCGTGCAGCAAGGCGATATCAGCACGCGGCGCGCACAACCAGCGCGGCCAAGTCACTTACAGCGTCCGGTTTAAAAAGCCCGTATGGGTTGAAGAACTCATCGCCCTCGTCGAGCGCAGCGCCAGCAGCGAGCTCTACAGCCTGCTGAAACGGCCCGACGAAAAAGCCGTGACCGAGCGCGCCTACGACAATCCCGTTTTCGTCGAAGACCTCGTCCGGGCCATCGCCGCAGCCACCAATGTCGAGCCGAACATCACTTGGTACCGAGTTGAAGCGGAGAATTTCGAGAGCATTCACAACCACAACGCCTACGCCGTGATCGAAAAGAAAAAGGGCAAAAAGCCCGCAGATCGCCGCAAAGGGTAAATCCGCATTGTCTTCCGCGCTCCGCTTCCGTATCGCTCTGCCCGCATGTTTCGCCGACTGGCGCCGGTCTATTCCATCTTAATCATCCTCGCAGGTCTCACTCTTATTCGTGAGGCTGCCGTCGGGCCGTTTGCGCGTTGGGAGCGCATGTGGCAGGAATGGCTTCAGCAGCGAGTCACACCCGCCGCCATACCCGGCCCCGTGACGCTCGTGGAGATCAACGACGACACTTTGCAAAAGCATCCGTGGCCTTGGGGGCCGGACGATTTCTCGCTCTTCTTCCACGCGGGCGCTCCGTTTGAACCGGCCATCCTCATCGTGGAATCGCCGCTCGATTTTGAACGCGGAGTTTTCTCCGGACGCGAGCGGCAGCCGATGTTTGAAAAGATGCTGCTCGACCACATCCACCGCACGCCGAAGCTCGTGCTCGGCGGTCGGCTCGGCTGGTCGCAGGATGCGCAAACGATGCCCGAGGTGCAGCCCACGCCCTCGATCCGCAGGACCAAGGGCGACCTCAGCGTTATTCAGGAATTCACGACCGTGGATGCGTGGGCGCGCGAGGATTTCCGGCTTCAATCTCCGCCTGGATGGGTCAACCTCCCAGAAGCAGACCCGCCAGCCGCGCGATGCCCGCTCGTCTTGCGTTACCGCGGCCAAGTCGTCCCCACGCTCGTCCTGCAAACGCTGATGCTTTGGGAAAAAATCACGCCCGATGAAGTGGAAATCGTCCTCGGGTCGCACATCTCCATCGGCGAAGCCATCCGCATTCCCATCGACGCCGCCGGGCAAATGGCAGTGAACCTCCGCGCGCCGTATAATCGTGCTGCGTTCGACGACTTCGTCCTCACCCGCCAGCAACTCGATGCAGGCGCAGAACCGCAACTTTCACCCGCATTCTTCAAAGGGAAAGCGCTGCTCCTCGCCCGCACCGACGCAGCCACGCCCAGCCTTCCCATCCAAGGCGGGAAACGCATTCCTTCGGGCGAGATGTTCGCCGCAGCGCTTGCTACCGTGAACGCGAAAGCGTGGGTCAACCGCATCCCGAATTGGTTCGATTGGTCGGTCATCGGCTTTCTCGCCATCACGAGCATGTGGCTCCAAAAGTGGAAATGGTGGACCGCGCTCATCTTCTGTATCGCGTTTCTCGGCGCGTATTTTGGAGCGGCTATTTGGTGCGTGAATGCCAAACTCACCGTCCTGCCTGGCATTCTTGCGGGCGGTCTCATCGCGCTACTGCTACTTCTGCGCTTTGCACTTCCGAAAAAACTGCGCGTCATCCTTTTCTAAATTATCATGAAACTTACCAATCTCACCGGAGCCATCGAAATCGGCGCAAACTGTTACCTCCTCGAAGCCGCCGGAAAACGCCTCCTCCTCGACAGCGGCTACCACCCAAAGCGCGAGGGCCTCGAAGGACTTCCCCGGCTGGAATTCATCAAGGACGGCACCCTCGACGCCATCCTCATGTCCCACGCGCATCAGGACCACATCGGCTCGCTCCCCGTCACCATGCGCCGCCACCCGGACGCACCGGTGCTCATGACGGAAGCCACGCGCATCATCGGCGAAACCATGCTGCACAACTCCGTGAACGTCATGCTCGCCGAGAAAAACGAACGCGACACGCCCGGCTACCCGCTCTTTACGCATCGCGAACTCGACGGCGGAATGCGCCGCTGGCGCTCGGTCCCGCTGAACACCCGCTTCGACCTCGCAGGCGAACGCGTCAGCCCCGCAGAGCAAGCCCCTTTCTCGCTCGAGTTCTTCGATGCCGGGCACATTCTCGGCTCGGTAGGCACCGTCATTCGTGCGGAAGGAAAAACCGTTTTTTACAGCGGCGACGTGCAGTTTGATGACCAGAACATCTGCCGCGGCGCGACCTTCCCAGACTTTGCCGATGAGCCGTGCGACGTCATGATCATGGAAGGCACACGCGGAGACAGCCCCACACCAGCCGGCTTCACCCGCGCCAGCGAGCAGGACCGGCTGGCCGCTGCAATTTGCCGCGTGTTCGATCGCGGCGGCTGTGTGCTCATCCCGCTTTTTGCGCTCGGCAAAACGCAGGAGTTCCTTGCGATGGTCCACTTACTCCGGCGCGCAGGTAAGCTACCGAACTGCCCCATCTACATCGGCGGCCTCGGCGCAAAACTCACCGAAGCCTACGACCGGCTCGCCCGCAAAACGCCGCGGCAGGTCCCCGATCTCGACCTCATGGACGACCTCGCACCATTCGTCATCGGCGGCGCGAACGCCCATGAAATCCAAGTCCGCCCGCGCCGAATCTTCGCGCTCAGCAGCGGCATGATGATGGAGAAAACACTCTCCAACACCGTCGCGCGGAAATTCTTCAGCCAGCCGGAAAACGCCATCTTCTTCATCGGATACGCCGACCCCGAATCGCCCGCCGGAAAACTCCGCGCAGCAAAGACGGGCGACATCCTTTCACTCGCCCCGCAGCACGCCGCAGAGCCGATCCAGTGCGAAGTGGATTCATTCACGTTCAGCGCGCACGCGACCCGCGAGACAATCGTGGCCTACATCAAGCGCGTGAAGCCAAAGAAGCTCATCCTCGTCCACGGCGACCCCGCCGCAGTCGGCTGGCTCGCAGGCACCATCCGGACAGAAGTGCCAGAGACAGAAATCATCGTCCCAGTGCCGGGATCCGCGTTCGAGCTGTAGTCGATTGCGGAAGCTATTGCTGCGGAAGGACGACGACTTTCGAGCCGGCGATGTCGTCATGAATCGTATTACGGCCCTTGCGGAAGATGCACAAACAGTCCACTAAAACGGCCAGCCCGGTGATCATCGGAGTGGTGAGTGTTCCAACCATTTGAAGTCCGTAGAGCGGCAAAATGCGCTTTAGGATGAGATCCTTCACGGGCAGAAGTGAACCGTCCGTGCGCTTCTGGATTTGAAGTTTTAGAAGCATCTTCCCAATCGTCTGACCTTTCTTGAGGAAGTTGAAGTTCACTCCGATTAGAACTGCCAGTCCCAAAATCTGAGACACCAACATCATCGTGGTGCTCGGCATCATCGCATTGATATCTTTGCCCGCCGCCGCCGCCTGATAAATCTCGGTTGGGTCGGGCATCTTGATGAAAATCTTTTGGATGATGAAATTGATCGGAAGCAGTACAATTCCGTCAATGATTGCGGCCCCAAGTCGTATCCATGGCGATGCCAGGACTCCGGCTGTATTGGCGGTGGATGTTGTGAGGTCAGCCTGCGGCGGTTGGTAAGGATTTTCTTCCATGGCGGAGAAGGGAGTGCGTTAAAAACATAGGAGGCGCAATCAAGAAATCACCCTTCTCCGAATGGATGACTGATGCGATTTAGCCCGCTGGCTAGATAGCAGGGCGGAGGCTATTCCCCGTCGAGTTCCACGAGCCAATCCGGCTTGTCGATTTCCTGGAGAATGATGTTGGGCCCGACTACTGTTGCCACGCGTCCGTTTGGATAACGATTGTGCGTTGGGAACGGTGGTGGCGTGTTGCGTTCGACGGCTTTCACGATAAATCCCTCCGGCACTTTCTTCACTTTTCCTTCCGCGACCCAGTCGGAAATCGGCGCGCCTGAAAGATCACTCACTGAAATCTTCGTATAGGTCTGACATCCGGCGAGGAAAGAAACTGCGAGCAACAAAAAATATTTCACGGGGCGGACGGTGGCAGGGCGATTGGATCTCGGCAAGGTCGGAAGCATGGGCTTTTTGACCATTCATCGCCAGATGCGTTCAATTCCGCCAATAATCCGGCAGATTCTTTTTTGTCTCGCGCAGAATCTCGAGAACGGCCTGCCGGTCCTCGGGCGACACTTTTGCGAACTGCGGGTCGGTATTTTTCCCCGTAAGAACGTCATGCAATTTCTGAAGGATCACCTCTTTGATCGGCCCCGCCATCGCGTCGAACGACGGCGTGTAAATAATGAAGCTGCACGGGTGCTTAAACATTCTGGTCTTCAAATCGAAGTCCCGAAAGCTGCGCCCTTTTCCATCCCGAACCGCGCTTGCGGTGAAATCGCGGACATAATCGGGATTGCCCGCGACCGGCACCGGCAGCGGTGCCTCTTCGGCGAAGAGCAAAAAACGAACGAACGCATCCACCTGCGACCGCATGTAGCGCACATGCCCGTAAGCCGCGAGCATCTGCTTGGCCTCAATGTTGAGCCGCGCTACGTAATTGTGCATGTGCGCCTGATGCTCCAGAACCATGAGCGCGACAATGTCGCTGCCCTTCACGATGTGCTTCGATTCATCAAAATATTTTCCGAGGTCCGTGAGATTCACCTTCGCGAGCGGGTCCTCTTTGAAATGCGCGAAGTCTTTTTCCCCGACGAGATTTCCGCGATGCGGACCCGAACTTCCCGTGACATACCAGCCCGCCCATCGGTCAACAACCGGCGTGCAGTGATCGATGTCCCGCACTTCATCGCGGGTGAGAAGTTCGCCGGATTCGTCTGTCGGCACGCTGCGCAAAAAATGTCCCGGAACGCCCAGCGAACGTTGCCCGCCGTGGCACGAGAGGCAGTCGGCGCTACGAACGAACTTTGGCTTTCGCACCTTTTCCAGCTCCATGAAATAGAATGTCCCGCCGAGATTCGGGTCCACTGCGGAGAGCTCCATCACGGGCGCTCCGGGCACGTAGCCGATATACACGTCGTCGTTAAAATAGAGCGCCCGCGGATTATCCGGTGCGATGTGTTTCCGCTGGAGCGATGTTTTGGAGAACACGAGCGTTTGCGAAGATTTCGGAACTTTGAGCGCGTCTAGCACCGCCGGAAGGTAGCCGAATTTTTCGTCCCACTCGAGCTTCACTTCCCCGCTCGTGATCTTCTGCTGAAGCATCGCGATGGCATCGGTCGGCTGAGTGTCGCTGTATTTCACGGGATCGTGATCATACTCCAGCGGATGGTCCGCCCCTTGGAAATCCTCTGCGTAAAGTGGCAGCGCCAACAATGTCGCAAGTAGTGCTCGTTTGATTGTCATACCGTTTAATATCCTGCGGCAGTCAAGTTCGCTGGGCGCATCTTGCAAAGGTTTGACCGATTGTTGGTTTGAATCAAGTGCGACAGCGCGAGGAAAAGTGCCTCGACCTTCTCCGCAACACCACCAATGCTTCGCTGAAAGGGAACGCCCACCGCGCGCCCGCTACCAGACATTTATGAACTCCGTCCATCGCTGGCTCGCCAGCATCCTACTCAGCCTCGGCACCATCGCACACGCCCAAGAAAAGCCCGCCGTCGAGCCGCCGCCCACTCCCACGCCCATTACTGAATCGGTGGAAATCGAGGGAGGGTTCCGCTTTACCGTCGAGACGACCGATGCTCCGGACCTCACCGAATGGGCTCATAAGGAACTCATCCCCGTCGTGCAAAAGTGGTATCCAATGATCGTCGGCATGTTGCCCGGCGAGAACTTCACGGCACCGCGCACCTTTAGCATTCACTTCGTCAATTCCTACAAAGGCGTCGCCGCAACAATGGGCAACCGCATCGAATGCAACCCCGCTTGGTATCGCAAAGAACTAAAGCGCGAAGCGATCGGCTCCGTCGTCCACGAGCTCGTCCACGTCGTCCAGCAATACCGCGGGCAGCGCGGCGGAAAGCGCCCGCCCGGCTGGCTCATCGAGGGAATCCCGGATTACATCCGCTGGTATCTTTACGAGCCAGCCAGCAACGGAGCCCACATCCCGCCATCGCGAGCTGCCAGCGCAAAGCACGACGCAAGCTACCGCGTCTCGGCCAATTTCCTGAATTGGGTCATCGGCAAATACGACAAGAACCTCATCAAGGATCTCAACGCATTGATGCGCGAAGGCCGCTACGACGAAGCGATTTGGAAAACCCGGACACCGCATTCCATTGAGGAACTTGCTGCGGAATGGAAAACCAGCCTCGAAACGCCGGTAAAATGATTTGAGATGCGACTCGAACGCCGGGGTGTGATGAAAAGTGGTGAGTGAACTCCAAGCAGGCGCGTACCACTGGCATGTCTGGAGCCGGGGGCGTAGTGTCTGTTTCCACTCCGCAAGCGAGCGAAGAGCAGATCGTGGAACGCATAAAGGGGCGGCGAATTTATTCGCTGAACTCTGCCGCGCATAGCGCCCAATCTTTTCGCGCCTGTCACTCCACTTTAGTTTTCGCTTCGCGGTTGTAGGTCTACGAAAAAATTCGCCGCGTCTTTACGCATTTCGCATCTCCGCCGCCTTCTTTGTGGGCTACAGGCAACTGATTGCGTGGATGTGCGGGGAACAGTTTCAAAGCCCTACACATCCAGCATCGTCGTCAGCGCGAATGCAGCCTCGGCGTGAAAGCGGCGCATGTAGTGGCCGAACATGTGCGGAATCTTCGGTGCGCTTCGCAGACTGAGGAAGTGCCAGAGCGTGCCCGCAAACATTTCTGCTGGGTTGTCTCTTTCGATGAGCGGGTAATACACACCGCCGGGACGCGGAAACGCCTGCGTGCGCAGCTTTGTATCCAATAACACACGCATCCACGCCGGTTGGTCGTTCCATCCGGCGTGTCGTGGCGGCGGAAGATTCATCACCCGCTCCCATTCCGTCATCAGCTCGGCGAAGTATTTTCCGCGCACCCACATCGTCCCGGAATTCACGCCCTTTCGGTCCAACGCTGTCATTTCTTCGTCGGTCAAATATCCGTTAAATGGCGGGTCTTGAGTTTGATAAATTTCCTCCGCGTAGGCGATGTCGGCATCGCCCTCGAAAAGGCGGTCCGGCGAGTCCATAAAAAGGCAGTCGCAATCCACGAACATGATCTTCTCGTAGGCGCCCGCATCAATGAACTCCCGAGCACTGGCTTTAAATCGCTGCGCATGGAACCCGAGGTCACCCTCCATCTTGGAAGTATCGAGGCTGATTTCCTCCAGCCGCTCCCTGCCGTGTTCAAAGACGCGGTGTTCCGCGTTGGTGAGGATCAAAACGTCGCCATCGAATCCAGTGCGAAAAATGGACGACACCAGCAGCTTCGCCATCAACTGGTGAAACGGTTTTCCGGGAGGATCGAACGCCACCGTGTAGATCAGATTTCTCCCGCGTGGCTTTCGGAAAACTGGCAGCGCGGCGATGCGCTCGCGAGCTTCGGGCGTGGGCTTTGGTTCTGCTGATTTCGGCAGCACGGGCGGCGCGACCCATTTCACTGGATGCCACATTCCTTCGGTCAGCGGCGTGTTTTCATCCAGTGCCTTCCACGTGATATTCCAGCCTGCGAGCGGGTTTGCCACAGGCGCAAAGCCGTACGCGTGCGCCACCGTTGCGAAACGGAGTTCGCTACTCACGTTGCCCAGCGAGTCCCACGGAAAGTGTTTCGTCACCGCCGCCAGCACCGCGTCTTTGAGCAAGAGAAAACTGAACGGCATTACACCCACCGCGCACGGTTGCAACTCGCCGGGCAGTTTGCCGACGTGTTTGAACCAGTGCCAATCCGGATCGCGATTAAGCCAGCGGACGCTCGGGCCGGAGAAATCGAACGCCGCAACCGAAGCCAGAAAATCCTCCGCCGTGCTCGCGCAAAACGATTCCCACTCAACAACAAGCCATCGGTCGCACTGCTCCCGCCGATTCTCATACCAAGCACACAAGAGCACATCTGCAGAGTTCCGGTGCGCCTCCGGGTGCTTCACAAGATGCCGATTCCACCGCGCCGAATGTTCAGGGAAATCCCGAATCGAA
>JAYTMG010000073.1:0-1839 GCA_043728745.1 Verrucomicrobiaceae bacterium | reverse complement strand
GTTCGGAATGCGGTATTCAAATCTGACTTATCGGCCTTGGCTAGGTCGAAGAGGATGTGCTGTAGTTTGAGCGCCAGCCGTGTTCGTTCCTGCTCTACGGATTCCGCGCGAGTCCTCCATGCGTTCGCTTTCTCGAGCTCCCGCGTGCGCTCGAACACACGCGCTTCGAGATTCGCCGTGAGGTCGGCAGCCTTGAGCTCGGCCTCCGCCCGCCGCGAGACCAGCTCCTGCACATACACAAAACCAAACATCGGGATTGCGATGAGGTAAAGGGCTTGAGAAACCGGGTCGAAAACGGTGGCGTATGTCCCGTTCAGAGCCATGTCGGGAAACTTCGAAAAGTCCCGGATAAAAAGAAGCACGAGTGCCGTGCAAATCACATTTCGAATGAATCCCCGAGAATTGCGGGCCAGCCAGATCGCGGCGACTCCATGCAGCGTGGAAGCGTTGAAGTGAAACAACCAATTGCACCAAACCGCACCGAAGCTCGACTCCGGGTTTCTAAAAATGAAATAGGCCCACCACCAAAACGTAGCGAGATAAAGCGCTGTATTCAGCGCGACGCCAGTCCGCCAATACCGGCCCGACATGGGGCTTTCCGGCACAAGAAACCGCATAAACCCCGCCGCAACAATCACGAGCGAAATGCCGCTCAACGCGTGCTCCAGCGGAGGAAAGATCATGTGCAACGTCCGCTCATCCACAATTTCCAGCACGCCAAAAATCCTGACGCCCATCATGAAAAGCTCGCGAACCAGCGCTACTGCGAATCCCCAGCGCAAAAGCCTCTCTCTCGGCTGCGGAACCTTGCGCTGCTGGGCAATCGATATCGACAGTAAAACGGCCCAGAAGAATCCGGCGATTGTGTATGCGACGATGTGATCCGCCGCGCCGCCACGACCGCCAGTAAACTGGGAGAGGACGTCTAAAAATTTATTGACCCAGTCTGGCATCGAAATCTGGCCTTTTCGCCTCTGCGACACTGAGCCACTACCACGCCACACAGCGAGGAAAAAACCCCGCAGACTCAGACACACTGACCTTGGAGGGGGCGGAATGAGCCCGTCGAAGGCTTTGGAGTGCTACAGCCTGCTGTAGCTTTCCCCAGCCAGCCTGCTGGCGCTGAGTAAGACGGACCCCCCTCAACGCTCAACGCCAAACGCCTCGCACACACGAAAGCCTCTCCTGCTTCGGAGCCCCAAAAGACTCACCGCCAGCAGGCTGGCTGCGAAAAGCGGCAGCAGGCTGCGCGCACTCCAAAGGCTTCGCCGCCGGCTGGGGTCGCCGGTTTTCCTCTCTCTGCTCTATTCGTCAGGCAGCGGTCAGGATGTCTGAGACTCGCGCTCCTTTTCAGTTCCTCACACCCCGCCAGACGCGGACGCGGTGGTTTTCGCTGTCGCCGACAAAAATCGACCCGTCGCTATCCACGAAGACACCGTGCGGGCGGGCGAGCTGGCAATTGAGCGGATCGCCGCCATCGGGGCCGTCGCCTTTCGCGCCGTTACCGACAAGCACTTCTACGGTACCTTTTTGCACATCGATGTAGCGGATGGAATGCGACTCCGTATCCGCGAGATAGACGTTGCCGCTCGCATCGAGCGCGACGCATTTTGGGCCGGCGAGTTTCGCCTCAAGCGCTGGACCGCCGTTGCCGGTAAAGCCCGATTTTCCCGTGCCGGCGACGCGTTTGAGCGTGTTTGCCTTTGGGTCGAGGAGAAGCACCGCATTACCTTCGCGCAGGGCTAGGTAGCATTTGCCATCCGGCGCAAATGCAAGCGCTCGCGGACCATTCAAAGCGGAACCGGTAATCGGCGAGCCATCCGGCGCGGTGGTCTTTTC
>JAYTMG010000072.1:0-1532 GCA_043728745.1 Verrucomicrobiaceae bacterium | reverse complement strand
AAAGGCCGCGAGCTGATCCGCCGCGCAGGGACTGAAAATCCACGCCATCAAACCGTTCACTTTCACCGATGAAAACCACCGTCTGCCATTGGCTGTCCGTCGCGTGTTTCCTCCTGCTGGGCGTCGCCGCGCTCGCGCATCCGGTTGCGCAAGGCAGCATGGAAATCACGGTTCAGCCCGACCACCTCACCATCCATGCGCGTATTTCCAACGAAGCCGTCTTCGTGGCCACGGCGCACTCCACCGAAGAACCACCGGCAGACCTCGCCGCTACCTTCACGGCCCACGGTCGCTACGTCCTCGGCCATCTCGCGCTCACTGTCGCCGGAGCTCCACTCACGGGCCGCGTAGAAAAAGTCACCATCCCCGAAGACCGCAGCGCCAAGGGTTTTGCGCGCTACGAACTGCGGTACGAATTCCCCCCAGTCCCGCAGGAACTCCGCTTATCACAAAACCTTCTCAATGAGATCTCCTTCGCGCCCGGTAACCAGTGGGAATCGACTTTCCTCGTCACCACCCAGCCGCCCGGTCTCATCGCCGATGGCACCACGCTTTTCACCCACAAAACGACACTTCGCATCGTGCCCGCAGCGGTCGCCGTTGCTGAGAATATTCCTTCTACCAAATCGATTTTCCGCGAATACCTCCGCCACGGATTTCACCACATTCTCGAAGGCTGGGATCATCTCCTTTTCATCACCGCGCTCGTCCTCGCCGCCACTCGCTGGCGCGAATTGATCATCATCGTCTCCGTCTTCACCGTCGCGCACACCATCACGCTTGTGCTCTCGGTCTGCGAAATTGTGAGGCTCTCCTCGGGGGTCGTCGAACCGATGATCGCAGCGAGCATCGTCGTCATCGCGCTGCAAAACGCGCTGCGCCCCACAGCGGCCCGCGGCAGATTGCGCATGGCCTTAACATTTGGGTTTGGCCTATTCCACGGCCTCGGCTTCGCAGGCGGATTGCTCGATTCCATGCAGGAACTCCCCGGTCTCCCGCTCGGGGCTGCGCTCGGCGGATTCAGCATCGGCGTGGAACTCGGGCATCAAATCGTTGTGCTCCCCATTTTCGGCGCGCTCCTCCTCATTCGCAAAGCGCTGGCTGACTCAGCTTCCCGCGAGCGGTTCAGCATGCGTGTCCTTCGCGGAGGTTCCGCGTTCATCGCGCTGGCGGGAATGTTCTACTTTTTCTCCGCAGTGCGCGGCTCGTGATTTCGTTCAAAGGCGAGCGTCTATGGTTTTAGTCATACCGTCTTCCAAAATTGAAGAGACGGTGTGCGGAAACGAATGACGAGCGGCGGGTAGGGTGGGCGTCTCGCCCGCCGATTCGGGCGTCCCGCCTGAATCATCGAACGCACCACGGACGCGCTACTCGCACAGGCACGCCATAACACTTCACGGGGCACTGCGCAAGATGCGCAGCGCGGCGGGCGGGACGCCCAATACTGTTCACTTAGCACACATCCACCACAAAATCCCTTTTTCGCGCGATCGGCGAGTCCCCTCTTTTCCTCACCGGAAATCGAGGGCGTG
>JAYTMG010000071.1:0-3971 GCA_043728745.1 Verrucomicrobiaceae bacterium | reverse complement strand
ACGTGGATGACGGGCAGCGGGTAGCGGATGATGAGCTGGTCATCGAGGTAGATCTCGATGTGGTAAACGCCGAGCTCTTTGAACTGGATGTTCGTGAAGAGGTTCACGTTGGTAGCCATTGCTTCCATCTCTTTAAGGCGGAAGGTGACGGAGCTTTCGCCGAGGACTTTTTCGTCCGGTGCGAGCATCTTTGCGGTTTGCTTGAATTCGCCGACGCCATTGCACCAGCGAGTCCAAAGGCAGAGCTTTAAAAAGCCGATCGGGATCTGCGGCGCGGGGACGGCGTTGATGACGCCGACCAGCGTTTGCATTCCAGTGATTTCACGACGGATGTCTTCGCACAGGACGGATGCCTGGCAATTTGGGAGTACGTATTTATCGAACACGCGGACTGCCTACGCGAGCGCGCGCAAGCCGTCAACGGCCCCGTTCAATTTCGCCGATGTAAAAAACTTCCCGCGCGCGCCTGTATCCCGCTAGTGATGCTACTAATCATGAGTCGAGCAACGGAGCTATTCGAGATTCAGACCCGGCTGGCGATAGGGGATGCCGGATTGGTTTATCGTGCCGTGGACCAGTCCGGGCGCGTGGTGGCGCTGAAGCTCCTGCTCAATGAGAATCAAATTTCGTATCCACTCGATGTGGAGTCGCTGCTCCGCGATGCGCCGCAACTTCGGACGATTACGGGCGTAAATATTGTGCAGCTTCTCGATGCTTTCCCGGATGAAGACGGGACGGTGCTCGTGTATGAATGCGCGGAAGGACATCGCGGGCTCGATGTTCCAGGCAAGCGGCCCATCGAGGCGGCGCACGCGGTGGACATCGCTGCGCAACTCCTGTCTGCGCTGCGAAGTGGCGAGCGGCAGAAGTATCCGCACGGTGATTTGAAATCGAGCGACACGGTGATCGTGGATCTTCCCGATGGCCGTCCGCTGGTGATGGTGCTGGATTGGGGGCTCGCAAACTATCGACGGGAACTCACGCCGGAATCTTACGCATACACAGCGCCGGAGCGACTCGCGGGGGATGCGCCATCGCACACCGCCGACCTTTTTTCGGCGGGAGCAGTGTTGCATTATCTTTTCACGGGAAAGCGTTTGCTGCCGTGTAGCACGCGCGAGGAGTTTGCTGCGGCTTGGCCGTCTCTCGATACTTATGCGCTCGCTGCGCTCCGTCCGGATTTGCCAAAGGCGCTCGTCGATTGGGTCGCGAAATTAATCGCCCCAGACCCCGCTCAACGTCCGGCTTCTGCCGTGAAGGCGCTGGAAGATCTCGCTGCGTTGAATCCTCCATTGCCGCCAGCGGTGCCGGAGCGAATCCGCCCGAAAGTCGTCCGCGCGACGCCCCCGCCGCCGCCAGTGGCACAGCCGGTTTCAGCGGTTCGCCAGGCTCCGCGGGCATCTGCGGTGCAGGCTCGCCCGCAACCGGTGGAAGCGCCGGAGGTCGATTCCGCAAAAGCAATCGACGAGGCGAAGAAAGAGGTCGCCCGTCTCGCGAAGAAACGGCACGCGCTTTCGCTCGCCTCGATTTTCCTTTTGCTCGCGGCATGTCTCGGGATGGCGGGTTTCTATGTTTGGAAAGCAAGGGCCGGGAAATCGACGGCTCAGTCCGACGGAGAAATCGCAGACATGCCTTCGCGCGACAGTAAGCCGACGCCCGCAGCGCAAGCTCCGTCGCCCACCGCGCAACGAGCACAACCAAAGGCAGCGAAACCGCCTGCGACTGTTCCGTCTTCTCCGGCGCAGCCTTCGGGATATATCGCGATCGACGGTTTTGAGTATGCTGCGGGGAGCAAGGTCGAGGGGCTGGCTGGTGGTTCCGGTTGGGCCGGGCCATGGGCGGTCAATTTTCCCGATTTAGCGCTCGTGGAGACTGGCTCGGTGCCTTTCGCGAAAGTTCCGACGGTGGGTGAAAAAGTTCGACTGAAGCCCAATGCCAAGCCCGCTGTTCCCAGCGCGCCGACGAATGCCAACGACGTGACTTTGACTCGGCTCCTGCCGCCCGACGCGATCGTCGTGAATCCGAAGCAACAGAACATCTTTTTCTTCCGAATCACCGTGCAACATTCTGATGCTCCGTTCGGACCGGAGAGCGAATTTCAATTTAACGCATTCGATCCGTCGGCCATTCAAAAGCCTATCCGGGTCGTCGTGGGCGACAAAGGCCAGGGCTTTGAAGTGTCGATGCAGGACCGCGTGAAACTCGCGAAAGTCCCGAATGGCAACAAGCCGCTATGTGTCGTCCAGCGGTTCGAGTTGACGCCGGAACCCGGCGGAAAGTGGACGCTGACATCGCGTGTGTTTTTGAACCCGAACCCCGAAGGCGCTAAGCCGCCGCTCCACGACTTGGAGCAAGTCGCAACGGGCGTCGTATTACCGAAACAGTTCGGAGTGTTGCTCCGGAAAAAACCCACGCCGACGACGCTCATCGACGAAGTGCGATTCGCGCATCGGTGGGTCGGACTCTTCCAGTAGCTGTCGTCGGATTTTATACCGCCGGCATCTGCTGCGTGAGGCAGTGAAACGCCCCGAGGCCCCAGATCAATTCACGGCAATCGATCGGGATTACTTTCCGGCCTGGAAATGCTTTCTCCAAAATCGCAACTGCCCAACGGTCGTTCGAGTCGGCGAACGTCGGAAGGAGGACGACTTTGTTGCCGATGTAAAAATTCGCGTAGCTCGCCGGGAGGCGCTGGCCGTCGCGCATAAGTTTCTGCGGCATCGGGAGCTTGTGTACGTCGAAGCGCGAGATGGGTCCGTCTTCGCCCGGCGTGGCGTCATTGTCGCCGTCTTCGTTCGCGTGAGCAGAAAGTTTTTTCGAGCTGCCCTTTGCGGTGAGGCCGGCGAGGTAATCGAAATTCGCTTTGAGCGGCTCGTAGTTTGTGTCGCCGTGGTCCTCTTCAAATGCGCAGACGATTTCGTCTTCGCTCACAAAGCGCGCGATGTCGTCGATGTGTCCGTCCGTGTCGTCACCTTCGATGCCGTCGCCGAGCCACAGGATTTCTTTCACGCCGAGCCAGTCGCACAGGCGCTGTTCGATTTGCGCCTGCGTGAGGTCGGGGTTGCGGTTTTGGTTGAGCAGGCAGCTGCGCGTCGTGAGCAGAAGGCCGGAGCCATCTACGTCGATGGAGCCGCCCTCGAGAATCATGCCGGGGTATTCCACGGGCAGTCCGAATTTCTGCGCGATGGCTGTGGGGACGTAATCATCGTCATCAAACGGCGGGTATTTCATTCCCCACGCGTTGTAGTCCCAGTCGAGTACGAGCAGCTTCGGGTCTTGTTTGCGCGTGACGAAAATCGGCCCGTGATCGCGGCACCACGGCTCGTTGATCGCGACGTGATGGTACGTCACGTGCGAGGTCTTTGCGCCGATCTTTGAGAGGATCTTTTTCACGTCGGCTTCGTGAGCCGCGTCGCAAACGTTGATGTGAACGGGTTCGGAATCCGCGAGCGCGTGCACCATTTTCGCAAAAGCTGGCATCGCTTTGTCGTATGCGGTCTTGCCGGGGAATGAGATTCCCTCGCGGCGTGGCCAGCTCAGCCATGTTGCGGCATGAGGTTCCCATTCCGCGGGCATCCTGTATCCGCGCGCACTTGCGGGCGGTGTTGAAGTTTCCTGCGTCGTCTGAGGATCGGCGTTGTCGGTCGTATCGGTCATTTAAGAACGCACATGGATGACGTGCTCTTTCAAATTTCGCAACACGGGAAAGCGTAACGATCACAAAGAAACCTCCAGCCTTGCGATTGCCTCGACGATCCACGTATCGTCAAAACCATGTCCGAAGCCGCCTTGCGCATTCCTGTTCCGCCAATCTCACTAACGCTACCAAAGCCGGTCGCGCCTCCGCGCTTTCGTCAGCCGAAGAAAAATATTCCGCAGACGATCGAGGAGCGCACTGCGATTTTGCAGTCCGTCCGCAATTACGTCGCGGAGTATTGCCCCACGCCGCCCGTGCCGGTGAAGGAACTCGC
>JAYTMG010000070.1:0-16850 GCA_043728745.1 Verrucomicrobiaceae bacterium | reverse complement strand
CGGCCATCCAGACGGCGTCCGTCTTCGGATCGAAATCGTCGAACGCCGCAGAGCGCTCGTCGAGTTGATCGCCAAGCACAAGGATGAGACTTCTTAGTTTCGCGGCAGATTTCATGGATTGGAACTACGCACCGGAACGCACAGCGGCAGCTCAAAACGAAAACCGATTGCACGCGCCATCCGGAAAAATCTGCGTCTGGAGCGAAGGTCGTGGCGAACTTTCTTCCGACACATCCAACGACAATGAAATCCGCACAACTCAAAATCCTCAGTAGGCTTTGCTTTATCCTTGGATTCGCGTCCATCATCGGTTCCATCGCCATTTGGTTCCTGACTGGCGGACCGGTCGCCGAGACTCAGGCGCACGCCGAGCGATTCGGAATCTTTGTCGGACTGTGGGCTCCGACATTTTTCATCCTCTCGAATCGCTCCGACCGCTACGCGGAGAAGGCGGCCTGATGTTTTGCAGAGCTTCGCGCAGATTCTTGTGGGCAATCCCGTGAGTGAAGGAAACGCGTCCGCTTCCGCCGTAACTCCCGCGCCGCTCACTCGCAGAGATTCGCTGGCGTCATGGGCTGCGTATCTGCCGCGGGTGAAAGAATACGCGGGGCGCAGGAACCACGTGGAAGCTGGCCACGGCAACGTCTCGCGACTCAGCCCAGCGCTGCGGCATCGCCTGCTCACCGAGGACGAAGTGATCCGCGACACGCTCGCGCATTGCAGTTTCGCGGCGGCGGAGAAGTGGCTCCAGGAAGTGTGCTGGCGCCGATACTGGAAGGGCTGGCTGGAGATGCGTCCGCAGGTGTGGACGAGCTGGCGGCAACGCGTGCGGGAGTTGCGCGCGACTTTGCCGCCGGATGTTTTGGGAAAGGCGGACGCCGTCGCTGCCGGAGAAAGTGACGTCGCCTGCATGGATGAAATCGCGAGGGAACTCATCGAGACCGGATACCTCCACAATCACGCGCGGATGTGGTGGGCGAGTTTCTGGATTCACTCGGAAGGTCTGCCGTGGGAACTGGGCGCGGACTTCTTCTTCCGCCATCTCCTCGACGCCGACCCCGCCAGCAACACGCTCTCGTGGCGCTGGGTAGCCGGCCTGCAAACGCCCGGCAAGACCTACCTCGTGCGACTCTCGAATCTAGAAAAATACGCGCATGCCGGTTTGCTGCGCGACCGTCGCGGCAGCGACCGCATTGCCGATGGCGCAGTGGCGCCTTCGCTCCAGCAAGAACACGCCGATACTTCGAGACGCCCTCTGCCAGAATTCCCAACCGAGTTGCCCGCGCGCGCCGGGCGGAGAGGCTTGTGGCTGCACGCGGACGACCTTGCGCCGGATGTGGGTCCGCTTGCGGATTGCGCGCCGGATGCCGCGGCTGCCTTCACGAGCGAGCGGACCTATCGCGAACATTACCGCCTCGGCGGAAATCGCATCCGCGCCCTGCGCACGGTTCTCGCCGATGGCGTCGCGCGGGCCGCGGCCCACTACCGATGTCCCACCGCGCTCACCGATGCGGACGATACTGCCACGAGCATCTGCGCGTGGGCGCGTTCGCATCAACTCACGGAGGTCGTGGCATTCGCGCCGACCGTCGGCCCAATCCGCGACATCGTCCCGCGCCTTTTGAACCAACTCGCCGAGACGGGCACCCGCCTCACCTTCATCCAGCGTGCATCCGACGCCCACGCCTTCTCCCTCGCGAGCGCTGGCTTTTTCCCGTTTTGGGAAAAGATGAGCCGCCACCTCCGTTCCGATCGCGCCGTATGAAAACCAACCTGCCGCCCGTGCAAATCTCCCACATCATTCGACTCGCATGGGAAGATCGGACCAGCTTCGAGGAAATCGAGGAGCGTACTGGCTTGGTCGAGCGTGATGTCATTGAAATCATGCGTCGTGAGCTCAAGCCCTCGAGCTTTCGTCTTTGGCGAAAGCGAGTCAGCGGTCGCATCACCAAGCACCGCCGCCTGCTCGAACGAAGCCTCAAAGGCCCGCATTCCTCGGAGTGCGACGACTGACTACACGAGGCCGAGAATCCATCCTTCGGTCTGAGCGATGATGCGCTCATCGGGTGCCAGGGTCGGCTCAAAGTGAACTCCCAACTGCCCCGCGGCATCGGCTTCCCGCATCCAGCGCGCGACGCTGTAGGCATCGTGCTGATGGTCGTTCCGTTCTTCTTGTGGAAAGTTGCGGCTCCACAAAGCGGGATAGATTTCAGCGATGACGGAGCGACCTTGCGGCGGCTTCCAACCATCGAACGGCCAGAAGTGAAGCCGTGAGCCAAGCCGGTTGCGCAGGAACCGCAGCCACGGCAGTCCGGCGTGGGTGGACTTGGCCACGCTGCCCGGCGCATCGAAATGGAACGCCGACTTCGCGCGACACCGTTCCTCCGCGAGCCGCCGCCACCGTGCATCGCCGCCCCGCGCTGCGGCATTGCCGTGCAGTCCTTCGCGAATGAAATCCACATACATGAGGTCGTCGTCCGTCGGCCAATGCTGATGAAAGTCGTCGAGAAATGCAGGCCAGTCGGCCGGCAGACGGTGTTGTTCAAAGTATCGCAGCGGAAAAGAAAATGCGTGGTCGATTCCGACAAGTGTCGGCGGTCTGGCGTGGAGTTCAGCGGCGAGCCAGTCGGCCAGACCGCGACGCGTCCAATTCTTCCGCGAACTCGGCGGCGGATGAATTTCGTTCGGCGGCTGCGTCGGGGTCGCTGCGTAAAGTCGGAGACCGGTGAGACTGCTTGAGGGCGTTTCCGCACCGGAGTAGTCGATGCCGAAGTAGCGTTCGAAAAGTGGCTCGGATGATTCCATATCAGCCCGCTCGCACTTTCCCTTTCATCATTCGGCAGCGGTCGCTGCAAAACTTCACTTCATCCCACACGCGCTCCCATTTCTTTCGCCACGTGAAGGCGCGGCCGCAGTTGGCGCAGGGCTTCTCGGGGAGGTGCTGCTTTTTCACGCCTTTCATGGCTGCTCCGCGGCGGGGGGTTGTTGCTCGTTCATTTCGCGGAGGGAATCGAGATAGGCGTTTTTTGGCGCGGGCTTGGCGGGGCGGAGTTCGGTGCTCAGCATTTTCTCCACGCGTCCGCCACTTCCGGCGATGAGTTCGGCGATGAGCGATGCCTCGGGCAGGTTCTTCCAATACTTCTTTGGCATCTCGGATTGCATCGCGCGCACTTTCAGCCGGGCTGGGTTGAAGATGCTGCGGTAGTAGGTGCGCCAGAGGTCGTCGAGCGCGTCGTCATCGGGCGCGGCGCTGCGGGGCAGGCCGGGGGTGAAATGCAGCGCGGTGCCGTCCCAGTGCGCGCATTCGTGCGGCGTGAGAATCGACCAGTCCATGCCGGCGAAGCGCTTTTCAAAAAAGCCCGCGGCGAGTCGCACGATGCGATGCTCGGGCTCGAACCACGCGACGAATTGCTCGCGGCCCGTGGCCTCGTCCTTTCCCACGAGGCGGAAGCGGACGAACGCATGCATCTTGTGAACGTCGCGGCCGATGGCTTTGCACCATTGCGCAAGCTGGCGCACGTCGCGGTCCGTGGCCAAGGCGAGGAGATGCCGTTCGCCGCCGTGCGTAAGACGCCAGAGTACGCGATAGAGCACGCCCCAGCGGCGAGCGGCGCTGTGCGCGGCGACGCTGCGGGCAATATCGAGAAATGCGGGCGGAACTTTCGGAACCGCGCCGCGCTGGGCGCTGTCGTCCGTCGTGGCGAAAAGACCGGGTTCTTGCGCGTCGTCGGTCCACAGCACTTCGTCCGGCGGCACGCGCAGCGCAAGTAGCTCGCGGGCACGTTCGCGCCATGACTCGAAGACCGGTTGGATGACGACTGTGCGCATGGCTAGAGCTCGCCCGAGCGCACGGAGTCGATATCGCCGGCGACCGGCGGCGGTGGAGCGTCGAAGTTCAGTTCCGCCTGCTTCGGCGGCGGTAGAAACCGCGCCCGCAGCGAATCATCATCCAGCCCGAGCCGAGCAGGCGTGTGGTCGGCGGCGATGATGAAGGGCAGCACTTTTTTCATCGGCACGCGTAGCCGCAGCAGATCGGCGAGCCGCAGTCGGGTGTAGCGGCGCGCGCCGAGGATGCGCTCCACATTGCGCACGCCGAGTCCCGGCACGCGAAGCAGGATTTCGCGCGAGGCTTTGTTGATGTCGGCGGGGAATATCGCGCGGTTACGCAGCGCCCACGCGAGCTTCGGGTCGAGTTGCAGGTCTAGATTCGGCGCGGTGTCGCTCGCGATCTCCTCCACCTTGAATCCATAGAAGCGCAGCAGCCAGTCCGCCTGATAAAGCCGGTGCTCTCGCACGAGCGGCGGCGGCTTGATGGGCAGCAACGACGACGGCTCGGGAATCGGGCTGAACCCGGAGTAATAGACACGCCGCAGCCGGTAATCGCCATAGAGCACATCCGCGCGCTGCAGGATGACCGCATCCGTGGAATCATCCGCGCCCACGAGCATCTGCGTGCTCTGCCCGGTGGCAAACGGCGGCGGCTTCGGCGCATCCGGCTTGCGCTTTTCCGCGTGGCGCTCGTCGATTTTCCCGCGGATGTGACCCATCGCTTCCTGCGTGCGCGCGAGGTTTTTTTCAGGCGCGAGTTTCGTGAGGCCCTGCTGCGTGGGCAGTTCGATATTGATGCTGATGCGGTCCGCGTAACGCCCCGCCATTTCGATGAGCGCGGGCGACGCCTCGGGAATCGTCTTCAGGTGGATGTAGCCGCGAAATTGATGTTCCTCGCGCAGCTTCCGCGCGACTTCGATGACCAGCTCCATCGTGTAGTCCGCGCTGCGGATGATGCCGCTGCTCAGGAACAGCCCCTCGATGTAGTTCCGCTTGTAGAAATCGAGAGTGAGCTGCACCACTTCGTCCGGCGTAAAGCGCGCGCGTTGCACATTGCTCGAGCGCCGGTTGATGCAGTAGTGGCAGTCGTAAAGGCACGCATTCGTGAGCAATACTTTCAGCAGCGAAATGCAGCGTCCATCCGGCGCATAAGAATGGCAGATGCCCGAGCCGCCCGTAGAGCCCACGCCCGCGCTGCCCCGCGAATCCTTCCGCGCCGCCCCGCTGCTCGCGCACGAGGCGTCATACTTTGCGGCGTCGGCGAGAATTTCGAGTTTGTGCTGCAATTCCATAGTTCGTGGGAACACTACGCACTTTCCACGGTTTCGAGCGGGAAAATTGTGACATCTACTCCGCGCGACATGATGACGTGGTCGGGCGCACGCCCCGTCGCTGCGAAGCCATCGAGCGGCAGCAGATTCTCATCCCACGCCGCCAACTCCGCGCGGCACAGCGGATACGGCTCATGGAAAACCGCGCCGCGCCGCAGACCATCCGGTGCGCTGGAATAAAGCCGGTAGCGCTCCACGAGAAAAAACTCCAGCGAGCCCGGCTCCGGCTGCGACACCTCTGCGCCAGCGGCGTAATCAAACACGCAGCGCGATCCATTCGCCCGCGGCCCGGTGCGCAGCGTTTCATAGCGGATGCGACCCTCCGTCGTGCGGCTCGATTTCATCTCCGCGTGCTCATAGGGCAGATGAAAAAAGCGCCGCGCGATTTTCACCGCGAGCCATTGATTCGCATTGAGCGAGTAAAACCACACGCCGGGCACACCCGCGCGGTCATGCACATACGTGCGCAGATTTATCTCCATGAAATCCGAGATGCCCGGCACCGTCGGCAGAAAACGAGGGCGGATGTTTCGCATGAAGAACGGCACGACTCCGAGATACGCTTTGCCGCCATGCGAATCAACAAACAGCCCCTCCGGCAGCGTCGCCTGAATCTCCGCCGCGGAATACTCCCAGTGCAGAAAAAGCAGGTCGCGCCATTGCTGATACATCACCGCATTTCCCGCCGGCCGCGTTCGCACTGAGACACGCTGCGACATTTCCGGCAGATGCGGAGTGAAGGCAGCGTTGGTCATCGCGGTGAAGGTGGAAGCCAGTGTTCGGCGATAGAAATCATGAAGTAGAACAACTCTTTTCAGCCTTACGCTTCATGCAACGACGCAGGAGCAAAAAAGTGGTCCATCTTGGAGGACCTCCGAACGATGGAAGCCGAAGGCTGTGGACTGCATTTAGCATCACCGTTCTTCGATTCGCTTGCGAACTTTGCCGACGCTCATCATGGTGACGCGAATACCGTGGAAAATTTTCTCATCGTTTTACAAATCATCGTTGCCCTCGGAATCCTGAATGTGTGGGTTCTTCGCGCGGGCAAGGCGACGCCATTTCGCGGAGGCGAAGCGAAGACCCTTCGCGAGGAGTTTGCCGCTTACGGGCTTCCGTTTTGGTTCATGTGCGTGATTGGCGTGTTAAAAGTCGGACTGGCGGTCGCACTGCTTGCGGCCATTTGGAATCACCGCATTGCCCAACCGGCTGCGATTGGGCTCGGATTGCTGATGGTGGGTGCGTTTGTGATGCACCTCAAAGTGAAAGACCCGATTAAAAAAGCGCTGCCATCCATCGCCGTGCTCGCGATGTGTGCAGCTATCGCGCTGCTGTAGAGGCGGATTGGCTCAAAACGCCGCGAGGCTCAGGTAGGCATTCAGCGCGAGATAAATCACTGCGGGGGTCGTCTGCACCAGCGTGTCCTTGATTTTGATCCGGACGCCGACGGCGACCAGCATCATCAGCGCAAGCCCTGCGGCCGCCGCGCGTCCCATCCACGGCTGGCTCAGCCCGGCCATCAGGCCAATCGCAGCGCACACTTGCAGCCCGCCAATCAGCGCGCGCTGCGCTCCAACGCCGTAGCGGTCAAACTCCCGTTTCATATACGATGAAAAGAAACACGCCGACCCGTATCCGAGGAACGAGAGAGCGGAGAAAAATATGAGCGCTTTGTTCAAGTCCGGGACCATACGGCATCTTTGCGCGGGTGGATACAATTGTCCTTCGCCGCGCATCGAAAGCGGTCGGTTTCGCAAGATTTGTGCGCCGCGCATTGCTTCCCGCGCGAATCCACTGGAGCGTGAAATTTCGAATGAACTCGACTGAACAGAATACGGACGTGCTGGTCATCGGCGCGGGGATGGCGGGATTGATAGCGGCGGCGGAATTGCAGCGCGCGGGTCGCCGCGTGCTCGTGCTCGACAAAGGCCGCAGCTTTGGCGGACGGCTTGCAAGCCGCTGGATTGATGGTGCGACGTTTGACCACGGGGCGCAGTTCATCACCACGCGCGACCCGCGGTTCGCCGCCGTGCTTGAGCAGGGACGGCAGGATGGGGCGATGGAGGAATGGTGTCGCGGTTTCGCGGGTGGTGCGGACGGCCACGCGCGTTGGCGCGGAAAGCCCGCGATGTCCGCCGTGGCCAAGCATATCGCGCTCGGTCTTGATGTTCATTTGGAAATGCCGGTGGTTGCATTGCGCCGCGCGGAAGATCGTTGGCGCGCCGAAACCACGACGGGGCGCACTTTCACCGCCGGAGCCGTGGTGCTGACGCCGCCCGTCCCGCAGTCGCTCGCGATGCTCGATGCGGGCGGAATCATTCTCGCGCCGGAAATGCGGGCGCGTCTCGAAGCGGTCGAATACGAGCGCTGCCTCGCCGTCATGGCTGTGCTTAATGGTCCGTCGCGCATCCCGCCTCCCGGCGGACTCACGCCCGCCGACGGACCAATCGCGTGGATTGCAGACAATCAGTCGAAGGGAGTCTCCACCGTGCCAGCCGTAACTATTCACGCCACGCACGCATTCAGCCTGGAGCATTGGGATCGCGACCGGCAGGAGAGCGGTCGCGCCCTGCTCGACGCGGCCGCACCATGGCTCGGCGCGGGTGTGAAAACATTTCAGGTCCACGGCTGGCGTTACAGCAAGCCGATGCGCGTCGATGACGAACCGTGCCTGCTTGTGGATAAGTCGCCGCCGCTCGTGCTCGCTGGCGACGCATTTGCCGGTCCGCGTGTCGAAGGTGCGGCGGTCTCCGGTTGGGCGGCGGCGGCGGCGATTCTGGCGGAGCACCGTGATTAGTTCTTCCATCATCGCATCATGCCGAGGGTGGAAAGACCCACAGCGCAGGCCTTCCGACGTTGCAGTGAACGGCGCGTCCGAGCAGCGTAAACGTTGCCCATGAGTAGTAGAGATTGCTGCGGGCAAGATTGCCGGGGACGAAGCCGGTCGATGAATGTTCGAGTTGACGCAGGCGCAGTTCGGCGGACGGCACAGGATAGAAAATGGTCTGCACGGCGGCGTTTGGACTTCCGTCTTCGCCGACGAGATCGGTGAAGCGCGTGATCCATGCGCGAGGGTCGTGTCCCGACTGGGCGGCGGCGCGGTCGGCAGCGAAGACGGCTCTGCGGCTGAGGGCCGGGAGCACAAGAAGACCGGCGAAGGTCCAGAGCGTCATCCAGCACGCGTGGCCGAACAGCGCCGCAGCAGGCGGACGGTCGGCGAGGTGGAAGACTGGTGTGCCGATGAACGTGCCGAGCAGATTCCAGAGCAGGATCAGGACGAAGGCACGCGCGGGTAGCAAATTCGCAATCTGCCATCGCCGCCGGATCGATTCAGCGGCGAGTTCGGGTTTCGGCAAAGTGCTCATCCAGTTCGCGGGAAAGAGGCTTTTCGCACGACGACCGAGGCCTGCAATTCCCCCGGTGAAGGCCGGGTCTTTAACTGCCGCTGTGAGTATTTCTTCTCCATCGTGCGCAAGTTTGTCGGTAGCGACGCCGCCGATGGCACGCAGCAGCTGACGCCGCCCCAACGCCAACGCCAGAGTCGTGAGCACGATAGCCGCGCTGAATCCTCCCGTGAACCGAAGGCTGAACAGACTCACGATTCCTACGGCGGTGAGAACGAGCGTGTGGCCGAGAATGCCGCGCGACCAACTGCGGAGGAATGTCATCACGGACGGACGTGGCCCGGGCATCAGTGTCACGCCAGCGATGAAATCAAACACCGCCTGCGCCGCAATCACCCCGATGCCGATAGCCCAAAGCAGTTCTGTTGCGGGTGCGACCCCTCCACGATTCACGAGCCAGCAAAGTCCCGCGGCCGCTGCCAGCACCCAGAAGCCGACATTCGTAATGCCGAGCGCCAGACGTCGGCGTGCGAGTTGCATCTGCGCATATCTCATCAATTTTACTTACGCCTCGCGCAAGGCTACGGCTGCTTTACGGATACGTCGAAGCGCTGCGGAGATTGAATCCGGCTTTACCGCGTCCGCGCCGGGGGCATCGTGCGTTACCTCCCAATAGATATTATGACCACGACCACTTCCGCACCGCGCTGGATGCGCAATGTCCTCCTCGCCGCGGGCGCTTACAATGTGCTCTGGGGCGCTTTCGCCGTGCTCTTTCCGTCGGCGATTTTTCGCTGGCTCGATATGCCGCTGCCGAACTACCCGCAGTTCTGGCAATGTATCGGGATGATCGTGGGCGTTTACGGCATCGGCTATGCGATTGCGGCGTTCGATCCCGCGCGGCATTGGCCCATCGTGATGGTCGGATTTTTGGGCAAGGTTCTCGGGCCGCTCGGGATGGTGGAGGCGCTGTGGACGGGTGCGCTGCCGTGGGGCTTCGCGCTGAATTGCGTGACCAATGACATCATCTGGTGGGTGCCGTTCGCGCTCATTTTGAAATACGCGTGGGAGCAGCATCAGGCTCCGAGCGAGGGCGATCTTCCCGATGAAGCGACGCTGCTCGCAGAAGCGCGCACGAGCACGGGGAGCAGCCTTGCGGAAATGTCGCGCAAGCAGCCGGTGCTCGTCGTTTTTCTGCGGCACGCGGGCTGCACCTTCTGCCGCGAAGCGCTCGCGGACATCTCGGCGCGGCGTGCGGAGATCGATGAGAGCGGGGCAAAAATGGCGCTCGTTCACATGGGCACGCCGGAGTCGTTTGCGGCGTTCGCGGGCAGCTACGGTCTCGGTGATGTGCCGGCGATTTCCGATCCCGAACGTCGGCTCTATCGGGGGCTCGGGCTCCGGCGCGGAACGATTTCGCAACTGCTCGGATGGAGCGTCTGGTGGCGCGGGGCACGCGCGTTTTTCTCGGGTCATCGCGTGGGAATGCTGGAAGGTGACGGCACGCAGATGCCGGGTGTTTTTCTCATCCGCGATGGACGAGTCGTGCGCCGCTTCCTCCACGCCACGGCTGCGGATCGACCGGACTACGCGGAGCTTTGCCGCATCCCGACCGCCTCATGATGGCGTTGCTCGCCGTGCATGTCGCCGCGACTTGGGCGCTCGTCGGGCTCATCTGGACGGTGCAACTCGTCCACTATCCGCTCTTCGCACAAGTCGGTGCCGACACATTTCGCAGCTACCACGCGCGGCATACTCGGCAGGTCACATGGATCGTCGCGCCGCTCATGGCGGTCGAACTGCTCAGCGCCGCGATCCTTTTCTTCCGGGGTGCGCGGGAGCCTTGGCTGCTGGCGAGTTTCGTTCCGCTGGCGTTCAACTGGCTCGCGACATGGCGGGTGCAGATCCCGCTCCACGATCGCCTCGCCGCAGGCTTCGACGCCGAAGTGCATCGTCGTCTCGTGACCAGCAATTGGTGGCGCACGGCGGCGTGGAGCATTCGCGGTGCGTGTCTGCTTGAGGGCATTTGCTTCGACTAGACCGGTGATTTCGCGCCAGCCTTCGGCGTCAGCCGGGCCGGTGGGTAGAGTGGGCGTCCGGTGCGGCAGGAAATCACGCGAGTTCCAGCCCGCGCATCGTGCCGGTGCTGCTGGAGAATTTCGCAGTTTCGAGGCCGAGGCGCTGGAGCATGGAGAGGTAGAGGTTCGAGAGCGGGTAGTTGTTTGCTTTGTCGAAGGCGAGGTGCTGGCCGTGTTTGAAGCCGCCGCCGGCGAGGATGACGGGCAGGTTCTTGTTGTCGTGATTGTTGCCGTTGCCGAGGTTGCTGCCGTAGAGGATTTGCGTGCGGTCGAGCAGGTTCGCATCGCCTTCCTGCGAGGCTTGCAGGCGTTTGAGAAAGGCGGCGAGTTTTTGAAACTGCGCGAGTTCGAGGTTCATCAATTCCTTGAGTTTGTCCTCGCGCCCGACGTGGTGGGAGAGGTTGTGGGCGTCGGTGCTGACGCCGGGGATGTGCTCACTGAAGCCATCGAGCTTCACCAGCAGCGTGATGAGCCGGGTGCTGTCCGTGGTGAACGCGAGGTGTGCGAGGTCATACATCGCGCCGAGTTTTTCGGGCAGGTATTCGCCGTCTTTGGGCGCGGGCACATCCACTTTGGGCTTCGGTTTGCGCTCCCACTCTTCTGCGATGAGCAGGCGGCGTTCGACTTCGCGGACGGAGGTGAAGTATTGGTCGAGACGCTCGCGGTCGGCGGTGCCGAGTTGTTTTTGCAAGGTCGCCGCGCGTGTCGCCACGGCGTCGAGGATGCTGCGGCCCGTGCGGAGGTTCTCCACTTGTTTCTCGATGGATGCGGCATCACCCGCGATGAAGAGCGCCTTGAAGACTTCCGCCGGGCTGCGCTCGGCGGGCAGCATGACGCCGCTCCCGGTGAAGGAGAGCGATTGATTCCCGCCTTTGGAAACGACGAGCGGCAGCGCAGCGACGCGGGTCTGGTGGCCGATTTGTTCGGCGGCAAATTGGTCGAGCGAGATGCTGTTGCGAAACGAGGCCGTTCCGGGATGCGGTGCGCCGGTGAGGAAGGTGGCTTCCGCCGAGTGTCCGCCGCCGACTTCCGGCAGCGAGGTGCCGCTAAAGACGGTGAAGTGCTCGCGGAAATCCTTGAGCGTTTCGAGATACGGCGTGAGGGTATAATCGCGTCCGGCGGTCGCAGGATAAAAGTGCCGCTCCAGCACACCGAGATTGGTGCAGATGGAAATCATGCGGCGCGGAGCAGCGACGGCGGTCTGGCCAAAGACTGGCTGCATGGCGTCGAGGAATGGAAGCGCGAGCGTGGCCCCGGCAGCGCGGAGAAAAGTGCGGCGTGAGAGTGCGGATGTGGCGATGTGTGTCATAAATGTTGGGTGTTCTCGGCGGTCTCGCGCCTTTGTCCTGCGATACCTTCCGTGAAGAATCTCTCGCAGTAGTGGTAGGGGTGCTTGTCCTCGAACTGGCGCAGATTATCGAGCACCGTCACAATCCGGCATCGCGCGGTGCCGCCGTTTGCCGGGCCGCGCAGACCGCGACCGACCATTTGCATATAGCGCACAGGGCTGAAGACCTGCCGCGCGATGAGAACCATGTCGGTCTTGGGCGCGTCGAAGCCCGTGGTCAGAACGCTATGGTTGCAAAGCACGCGAATCGCTCCGCTCTGGAAACGGTCGAGAAAGCAACGACGAGCCGATGTGGGCGTGGTGCCACTCACTGCGGCGGCGGGAATACCCACGAGATGCAATCGTGCGGCGATTTCTCCGGCGTGCTTTACCGAGTTGGCGAAGAATAGGATGGAGCGTTCGCCCGCTTGTTGGATGCGCTTCACGAGAAGCTCGTTTCGCTTTTCATCAACGGCTAGGCGCTGATTGATTGCTTCAAGAATTTTCTCGAAATCCAGCCCCTCCAAATTGTTACCGTCGAGTTGTGCCAAAAGGTCATCAAGCAATGCGGTCCGTGACGCCAACGCTTCGTGGTCAACCAGAGACAGCACTCCTTGAGAGCGGAGACGGGCGTGAAGCTCCTCTTGCTTCGTGGGGAGCCAACGGTTGTCGAATCGCCGTGCCAGTCTCTTGCTCTCCTCGTCGTCCATGCGGAACGGCGTGGCGCTGAGACCGAGAATAGGCGGTTCGTCTTTCGCCGGTGCTCCCGGCCTCGGTGCTTCGGCGTCAAGCCAGCGAAGCAGATTGGTGTAGCTGGGCGTGATGGCGTGGTGGCACTCATCTACCACGACGATGCCGGGGTTTTGCAGCCACTCCAAAGACGCGCCACCCATGCGGCTGTTCAACGTCTGGATGGACGCGACAACGACGATGGGCTTATCCGGTTCCTGAATGGGCGGATTGGGATTTCCACCCCACAAGCGAACGATGCGAAGGTCCGTTTTCTGTGCGCCGAGATTCAGCCACACTTGCCGAAACGCCTGCACCGCTTGCTCGCAAAGCTCATCGGTCTGTGCAACCCAAACGACGCTGCGCCGCTCACCTTCCGGCTTGAGGACTAGCAGCACTGTGGCCTCCACAGTCACCCGCGTCTTACCGCCGCCGGTGGGCAGGCTTACCACCGCGCGTCGCCTCGTGGTGCCGCTCGCCACCAACTCTCGAATACCGTCCCGCACCTCCACTTGGAAATCGTGCAGTGGAGGTAACTCGATGGGGCCGCTGATGAATTCCTCCGCTTCGCGACGGGATTCCGGGGAGGCGGCAAACTCGTCGGGGAAACCAATGCTCGCGACGAAGGCTCGCGCTTCGGCGGTGTTCCAACGCGACGGCGGTTTCAAGCCCTCCGCTACGAGAGTGTCTTTGAGTGCCGCAAGCGTCGCGGGGCCGAGTTGTGCGAGCGTGAGTTCCGCGAGTTGGAGCGGCGTGAGTTGCTGGATGAACTCCTTGTCCGCCAACTCACCGAGCGCCTGCAGTAGCGGCTTCTCGTGTCCGCCAACTGCACACAATAGCCGCTCCGCCAGCGTTGCGCCACGGGCGACATCCGCACGCCTCTTGTCCACGCCTTCATCGCCGAGACGCTCCAAAGCCTCCGCAAGGTCGCACTGCAACCAGCCCGCAGCGGCGATTTCGTTCACCAGAAAATTGAGCCGTTCCGCACGCGACAGCCGGGCGAGTTGCTCCGCATCCATGAGCAGGACGTTCTCCCACATGAGGCACGGAACGGATTCGGACGCTTCCGCGATTTTCAGCATCAATCCCGAAACGGGCTGGCAGCGCGCAGACTCTACGACTTCACTCCGCAATACTTCGGAGAGTTCAGGAATGACGGAGATGAGCAAGTCGGCAGGACCAGCTTCCTTTGCCCATGCAGCCGTGATGAGTTCGGAGAGATTCCGTGCGCCGTTGTTTAGCCACAGCGTCAGTGCAGCGTCATCCAGTGTGACGACGATGCGGCTCGGCGTTCGCGCACGGCGGGCAAGGTCGGGCGAGCCGGTTACGAAGACCTGCGACAACGGAACTTCGCCGGATTCAGCGCGAAGCGACGCGGGAACAACGCCGTCCTTCGCCGCGCCCGCCCATAGCTCGCGCAACGAATCGTCCGCAAGGGCGGAGGGAGTCGCCAGCAGCTTGATGAGGGCAAGCCACTGGTTTTGAAAATCGGATGCTGTTGCCGGAGTAGCCCCCTCCACGGCATCCAATTTTTCCAGCGCAGGCAGCAGCGTTTGCCACTCGGGAATCTTAGTCAGGGCAGGTTCCTGCCGCTTTGCCACAAGGGCCGCCAAGCGGACAGTTTCGTCGCCGACCTGCACCATGCCGTGCTTTAACACAAACCACCGCAGCGGATGGGGGACGGGAATTGTGTGATAACGGTTCGGGGTTGTGCTGTGACTAAACTTCAAGTCGCTGCAAAACTCCCCTTTGCCAATTCGACCCAGGAATCGGCCGGTTACCTTCGCATTTGGAATGCCACGCAGTTTCGTCAGCAGAAACCAACTTTGCGGCATCGCGAAGTTTTCGGGTTCCAAGTAGTTCCTTGAGGCTGCGTCGTTGTGTCTGGCCTTGTAGGTGTCGCGACAACTTTGGATCCAACCGCCAAGGCCATCACCCTCGCAGATAACCTCGGAGTATGAGTTTGGCCCAACGGTTCCATTTGGAAACTCTGCAACACCGAGAGCATTCAACGACTCTCCGTCCTCGCCGTGCGTTTCGGAGTCAACGAGCACGTCTCGGTTCGATGAGGCATCGTCGCCGGACACCAACGCGCCGGGCAGAAGAACCGAATCAGCCAAGACCCAAGTTTCATCGCAGCGTCGAACACGAATCTGGCTTCTGTTTTGCATGATGAACTGCTTGCCAACGGTTTCGGGTGCCCCGCGCAGCCTTGCCCAAAATGCCATCCACCCGGCGGCGCGCTCTTCCTCTGGATAAGGTGGAATTCTGTTGAGTGATTTGCGAAGCACGTCACCCCACACGCTCTCGTCGAGCGGTTTCACTTTCATCACCTCCGTGAGGATGCGCCTCGCCTCGGCATCGTCGCACAACGCCTGCGCCACCGCTGACCTGTCCGGGACAGTCACGCCTGTTGGAGCGAAGACCACTTGCCCAGCAGTCAGCAGTTGGCCTTCGTGCGATGGGATGATGGAAAGAAGCGGGCGGACCGGAATCCATTCCTGCGGCTTGCAATCCTTCTCGTATGCCTCTGCCAGTTTGAGAACTTCACCGGCCTTCGACGCTTCGACGGAAGCCACATTTGCGAACCACGATGCGGCATCGCGCTTGCGAAGATTCGGGCACTGCGGCTCACCGGGCGGTTCGGGCTTCAACCGCTCCGCAAAAGCGTTTAGCCGGCTCACACGCTCCCGATTCTCAAGACAGGACGGATGCACGACACTCACGAGTTCGTCGGGGCTGGCGAGTGATTGCCACTGCCGAGCGAGTTCTGCGCTGTCTCGAGGATGCCGCCACAAGTCACCGGCAGCGCACGGTGTCCCCGTCGCATTGGGAATTACGATTGCGCTTTTGAGCATCCTCCAAAGCGACTCCACGAGCGGCTTTGCGATGTCATCGGCGGGTTGCATCAGCCGCGGGAATGCGTCCAGCACGCGACCGGGGTCATCTGGTGTGCTGAGTTTCGGCAAGAAGTCCGCGACGAGCCGTGCGGCTTCACTCATCAGCGCCGAGTTCCATTCGCCGCCGATGATGGATTGGCGGTCGCTGTTGAGCTTCCACGGCGCGTTCAGAATGCCGGGCAGATAGGTCGGCGTGTGTGTGGGGAAGAATGCCCAGAACCGGCCTGATTCCTCACGCTTGCCTTCCAAGGGAACAGCCCAATCCAAAGGCAGCATGGGGCGAGCATGAAGTGGGGTGGCGTCGTTCACGGCACGTTCATCGGTGATGGGAACTTCCCAAGACACAACGCGCCATCGCGATTTCTCGCGGCCTTCCATGAGCACGCGTTCGTCGCCGTGCTCCTCGACTCTTAATTCGCGAGCTGTCTCAACCCCGTCGTCCAGCAGCAAGACAACCGGCACTCGCAGAAACAAAAGAAACTCGGATGGAAAAGTCCGAATCTCCTTCCTTAGATGCTCCAGCAAGTCCACCGCGCAGACTTCGGCGCGGACAATCGTCTCGGCCCAAGACAACTCGCGAAGCGCGTCGTCACTGTCTCTTTCAGCTTCCGCCAACGGCCAAGCCAAGCGAAGGCCGGGCGCTGCCGTCACGTTGAAAGTCTCCATCAATTCACGCTGGCAACGCGCAGGATTAAAGCGCATCGCTCCCGCCGATTTCGTAAAGAGGTCAATCTTGCCACCAAGCCGAAGCAGCGACTTGAAGCCCAAACCGAATCGCCCGATTTGATTGCCGCGTTTCGGCGACGAGTGCGACATGAGCAACGCACGCACGCCTTGCTCACTCAACGGCGCACCTGTGTTCGCGACATACAATGTGGAATCCCGGAGAATGACGTGGATGCGATTCCCATTCGCAACCGATAGGCCGTCCTCGTGCGCCTCCAAAATCGCATCCGCGCCGTTCTGAACCAACTCAAGCACCTGCCGATAGCCGTAGCCGCCTGCCAGCACCGTTTGCTCGATGCCGTGGTCTTCATTGATTCGGTCTGGCTCAACTTTGTAACCCGCCAGCCTCGTCGCCCGGAGTTGGTCAATCAGTTCACGCATTCGTCGATGGGATTCCATTTTGTGAAGGAGTTTGTAGGCGGCCTACTTTGTTTGGAAAAGCTCGCTCGTGACAACCTCAGTCACGAGGGAGCGGATGCCGTGTTTGGTGGGTTTGGTTTTGGCGATGATGGACTCGATGGCGTTGCGGTCGGAGAAGCGGATGCCGGCGCCGGTGGCGTAGATGATGAGCTGGCGGGCGACGTTGC
>JAYTMG010000069.1:0-10190 GCA_043728745.1 Verrucomicrobiaceae bacterium | reverse complement strand
GAGGACTTTCCAGTCGAGGTGCCGGGTGTCGTCGCCGGGGACGTATTCGCGGTGTTGGGCGAATTCGATGGCGAAGCCGCGGAAGGGGGATTTGTGGGCACCGGCCATGTAGCCCTCGACGATGGTGCGGGCCTGGAGGCCGAGGTGTTCGGCTTTCTGGATGGCTTCGGGATCGAGGAGTGGCGACGTCATGGTGGATGTTGAACCGAGGGAAATCAGGGCGTCAATCTCGGGAGCGGTGGAATCGAGGTGGAGAATGTTCGTGCAAGCGACGGGAAGAGTCGTTAAATCGCTCGGGTTCATGCAATTCAATCTGACCTCTCCGTTTTCCCGCCGCCCGTTTGCAGTGTTCGCCGCCGCTGCGGCTTTCTTGGGGTGCTCGCCTGCGCAGGCTGCGCTGGTGACTTATGATATCGATGAGTTTGTCAGCGGGCTGACGCTCTCGGGGACGTTCGCGGGGCAGCCGATTGTGGAGCAGTCGCCGGGTTCGCTGTTTGATTTTTGGGATGGCACGATCACGGGCGATTTGCTGGGCGGCACGCTCACTTTCTCCGGCGGCAGTTCGGTCGTCGCGCTTGCAAATCCGTTTGGTCCTTTTGGTCCGGCGGGCTCGGGCGTGGAGAACTATGGCGGGCAAGTCCCGGCGTTTTTGGCAGTCGCCGCTACTCGCGACATGATCTTCGATCTGACTTCCGGTAGCGTGACGCACGGTGCATCGGCGGCAGGCACCAGCACGATCACGACGCTCATCGGGCGCTCGGATTATTTTGTGGCACCAGCGACGAGTGGTTCTTCGAATTTCGCGGGAAAGACGGCGCTCAATCAATCACTCGGCGTGGTGTCTATTACGGAATCTCTTGGAGTCGAGACGCTCAATCTTCCGATGAGCTTCACCTACACGTCGTCGAACGGCATCATTCAAACGTTCACTGGATCGATGGTCGCGACGCGCCCGGTGCCGGAACCGACGAGTGCATTGCTGGCGGCAGCGGGCGTCGCTATCGTGGCGACGCGGCGGCGGCGCTCACCAATCAAGCCCCAGCGCGACTAGCTCGCGGCGGAGCGCGGGGATGTTGTAAAAGTAGGCGTTGTCCGCGTCGTGCAGGACGAGCGTGCTGCCGTCCGGGCTGAAGAGCAATCGGTTGGCCCGGGATGACGGCGGGGGCTCCAAAGTCGCCACATTTTCCAAGCGGGCGAGCTCGATGAGGTCCACACGGCGTCCTTCCTGAGTCATGGCGAGGAACTTGCCGTCGCCGGAAAAAACAATCTCGTCGGAGCTGCTCTCCAGCGGGCTGTGGGGGAAGGATTTCAGCAGTTGAAATGTGGTCGCATCGAGGATTTCGCACGATACCGCCGAGGCGAGCGCGAGCACTTTACCGGCGGGGCTGAAGACGGCTTTGCCGGACCGCTCTCCGAGGACGTGGGTTTGCTTCAGCGTGGCTGCGTCGATGATGACGGGGGGGCTTTGGCTATTGGAGACAGCGATGCTTTTGCTATCGGCACTCCACGACAAGCCGACGACGCGTCCACTCTCGATGGTGACGCTGCGAGCCTTGGTCGGATTGGCCGGATCGCAGACAAAAAAGAGATTCCCATTTACCCGCACGGCGAGAAGTTTGCCATCCGGGCTCGTATCCCCCGCGTCGCCCGGCTCGCAAGCAGCGGGCAGGGCTTTGGTGCTGAGCCAGCCTTGCGAAAGTGTGGCATCTCTGAACGCGATACTGCTGCTGATGACGCCCGTATTTCCCACCGCGAGCAACGTCCCGCCATCCCGCGAGAACCCGAGCCAGCCGAGCTCCCTATCGCCGCCGAAGAGGCCACCCATCACCCCGAGTCGCCGTCCACTTTGAGTATCCCAAAGATCGATGGAGCTGTGCTTGTCCCCCATCGCCGCGAGCAGTCGTCCATCGGGAGAAATAGCGGTCATTTCCATCCTGTGCCCGGCAGAATTCACAGCGAAGAAAAGACCCGGCTGGCGGATGATCGGGCGTCGCTCCAAGCCGCGGCTGGTTGCGAAAACGATGCTCTGGCTATCCTCTGCAAACTGGAGCCCAAATGCGTCCGGGATCGATGCGACGCGAAGCAACCCGCCGCGCACATCCCACAGCCGCGTGCCATCGTCCGCCGAGGCGCTGATGAGCAGCGAGGAGTCCGGCGAAAATGCGATATTTCCCGGCACTCCCACGTGGCCGACGCGCATTACGACCTTCCCGGAATCGTAGCTATACATGAGCAGCGTGCCGTCGGTGAGGGCCGCCGCGACGAGCTTTCCATCGCGACTCCAAGCGACCTGCCGGAACGACAGATTGCCGCCCGCGCCCTTGGGCAATTCGCGCCCGAGCACTTCCAACTTCGAGGTCGCGTGCCAAAGAGTTGCGCTGCCGGGGCCGACCATTCCGAACAAGTCTCCATCCGGATGAATCGCAAACGCCGTCTGCCGCTGGTCGCGCTCAACCATCGCGATTTCCTTTCCGCTTGCGCACTCAAAGACGCCCACGCGCGTCCCGAGACAAAGCACCACGCGCTCGTCGTTCGCAGAGAACGCCGCCGCGCTCCCCGCGTCGCTGCGTTCGATGTCGTGATTGATCGTCTCCTTTCGCTCCGGCCAATCCCACACGACGACTTTCTTCTGCGAATACGCCGCGAGATAGCGCCCGCCGGGGCTCCATTCGAGCGCCCGGCCATATACTCCCTTGAACGGAAGGCGCGCGACCTCCCGGCCATCCGACGTATTCGTGATGAGCACAAAATCGCGATCCAGCGCCCAAGCGCACTGCTCCCCATCCGGCGAAAGTCGCGCACGCAAAGGCCGCCGCATATTCGGCGTAAAGTCGGGCGCATAAGGCGTGATGACCACCGCCGCGCCCAAGTCGGCGAGCGGCAGCAACGCCAGCGCTTCATTTCGCAGCGCACGCGATGGGGCGATGCGCGCCGCCTCCGCGATAGCCGCGAGCGCCTCCGCCCGCCGGCCCGCACTGTCTCCCGCATGGAGCGACCTCGCCTGCGCCAGACGCGCCTCCGCGAGATGCGCCTCCGCAGTTTTTGCATTCGCATCCGCACGGACATTTGCCCGGCGCGCAGAAATGAATCCGACCAGCGAAAACGCCGCGACGACCACCGCCGCCGCACCAACCCAGCGCACCACGCGGAGCCGCCGCTCATTGTCACGCAGTCGCCGAATCGAATGCCCGCTTTGCAAAAGGACGAGTTCATCCCGCAATGCAGCCGCACTCTCATGGCGATGATCGGCTCCACGCGAGCACGCTTTGTTGATGACGAGGTTCAGCTCGCGCGCCAGTTCGTCGTCGTCTTCATCCAGACCGAACGAAGTCGGGATGTCCGGAAACTGCCGCTGCGAAAGCCCAGTGGAGATTTCATAAAGCACCCGCCCAAGGCTGAAAATATCCGCCCGCGAAGAGCCCGGCCCTTCGATCGGCACATACCCTTCCGTCCCCACGAAAGACATCGCATCCGCCGCCTCCGCGACGAGCCCGATGTCCGCGAGCTTGGGCCGCCCGTGGACGAAGATGATGTTCGACGGCTTGATGTCGCGATGGATGAGCCCGTGCGCGTGCAAGTGCTCCAGCGCCGTCGCCAGCGCGAGCCCGATGTCGATGCACTGCCGCGCGGGCAGTCGTTCTTTTTCCCTCAGCTCACTCTCCAGCGTCCGCGGCGCGTAATTATCGGGATTGATTTCTTGGCAGGAGTGAACGTCATCGCCCAGCTCCATGACGTAGTAAAACAACCCCGCCAAATCGTCGCGCCCGACGTGCAGAATATCCACCTGCGTACTGTGCGCCCGCGACACTGGCTCAAATTTGCGGATGCCATCAAACTCGCGCTCATAAGGCCGCTCGCTGGTAAAACTCTCGCGCCGCACAATCTTCACCGCCCGCCAAGTGCCCATCACATTCTTCGCCAGCCACACCTCCCCATAAGCCCCCCGCCCGATGACTCGGACAAGCGTGTGGTCCGGAATATGGCACGGAAGATAGGGTTCAGGTTTTCGGGACATGGGTCAGGGATATATGGTCAACACTGCCCTCACTCATAAGAAGTCGCTCCCTCGCAGTCAATTGCGAGAGAAAATTCGCCCATGCTCAGTTCACTCACGGCTTTGCGGGCTTTTCGCCGGCGGGCGGCGTGAGCTCGGCGTGTGCCTTCTTCGCCTCCGCCGCGATCCGATCGCGGAGCAGCTTCAAAAGCTCCGGCGGCATTCCATGCCACCCACGGTCCGGCTCTCCGGATTCCTTCGGCTTCGCGTCGCGTGGCTTCTTCTCAGTCGTGCCTGTTTGGATATCTGGTGCGGCGAGCTCGAGGGTTCCTGCCTTCACTTCCGATGGTCCGTTTCCCGGCACATCGCGCTTTTCGAGCTTCAAAGTGGGCACTGGTTTCGCGCGTTCAGCAGCAAGGATTTTCGGGTCCGGTCCGAGATTAATCAGGACGCGCTGCTGATTGACTTTGCTATAGGTTAAATTGGTGATGTTTTCGGTTTTCTGGATGATTTCCCCGTTTTGCGCCGGTGCCGCCACTCGCTGTGCGTAGTTTTCCGATTCGCAAAAACTCTCCCGCAGGATGAAAACATAGCTCCCCGCCCCGATGTCATACGAATCATCCACGCCGGAATTGAACCCGTTTGCATTCACCGCCTCCGGCGGCAGGGGTGCCCAGCCAATGTGCGTCGCGCTCCATCGCCACGCCACCCAAGCCGGTGCCCACTCCGTCCCCGGCACCCACACCCAGCCGCGCTGCACGAGCCGCAGCCAGCGCCCGTAGTGGAACGTCGCCCAGCCAAACTGCTCGTTCGATTTCCACGCCCAGCCTTGATCCGTGAGCACCCACGAGCCTTCGGTATAAGGACGCCACGTCCGATTCTGCTGCGCGATGTGAGGCTGAAAAACGTAGCCGTATTTCTCGAGCTCGACCCACGTCCCGAGCGGATCGAGCGCATCGTAAAAGAGATCCAGTTTTCGCTTCGCTTCGGTGCGTTTCGCCTCCGCCCGCGCCTCGGCCTCCCGGCGGGCCAGCTCCGCTTTCTGCTGTTCGCGGGCCTCTGCGAGTGCGCGTTTTGCGGCATCGCGTTCGGCGGCGAGTCGCTTCTGCTCTTCACGCAACGCATCCTCTCGGCGCTTGAGTTCCGCCTCCGCCGCAGCCCGCTGCGCGGCGTCGAGTTGCGCCTGTTGAGCGAGCATCTGCGCACGATCGGTTTCGAGCTTGGTGCGTTCCTCCGCGAGCGCCCGCATGGCTTCCTCTTTCGCCGCCGCCTCGGTTGCTGCCTTGCTGGCGGCTTCCGCATTCGCTGTGGCTTTCCCTGCCGCGTCCGATTTCGCGACAGCGTCTTCCTCGACGGTTCGGAGCTTCGTCTCCTGCTCGACGAGCTTGAGTTTCATCTCCGCAATCTCGCGCCGCAGCGCCTCGGTCTGCGCATCCACCAGATTCGCTCCCTGCCTGCCGCATGCGGCAAAAAGGAGCGCGATGGATGTGGTAAGGATGGTAAATAGTTTCATGGTTTTTCAGCCTTTGGTGGTGGAGGATTTCCGATGAGGTATTTCACCAGTGATTCTATTTGTTCATCGCTCAAAATCCCCTTTTTCGATTTTGCAAATGCAGGCATCAGCGTCCCCTCGCGTCCATTGCTGATGTGCTCGCGCCAGTACGCCGCATCGCGTGGCCCCTTCGCCGTCCGCAAATCCGGCACCATGCTCGCACGGTGCTCGGCATCGTGGCAGATCGCACATCCGCTTTGATAAAGCGCTAGTCCCATTTTGCCTTCCGTCGGCTGCACATGACACGCCGCACAGTCGCCTTGAAAAACGGCCTGCCGGTCGGCTTTCGCGAGCGACATGTTATGCTCTCTCATTTCGGAAATTTGTCCGGCCTCGATTGCGACCGGGATAATCTTGGCAGTCACGAGCAGGGTCTTTGCCCCGCGATCGGTCATCACGTAAACCGACTTGGTGACCTCGCCCATTTTGCCCGCGACATTCATTCGCACTCGCAGCGTTTCGCTTTCGCCGGGCTTCAGAGTAAAGGGCGTCTCCCGCCCCGCAAGCGATGTGCATCCGCACGAAACATTGATCCGCTGCACCTCAATCGGCGCGATAGCTACATTTTTCATGGCGAAATCAAACGCTGCGACGTTATCGCCATTGCGCAGGGTCTGTTCTTTCTCCGACTGCTCCCACGCGAGAACACTCGCGGGGATTTCTCCATCACCCGCCGGGGAAGGCTCCCGCGGTTCATCACCACGGGAGCCAACCACTGCAAGCAGGCTCACCATAAGCGCAACAACTAGCGGTTTGCGAATCGGTTTCATCGTATCGGCTCCGTTTTTTGTTGCTGCACGGGCTTGGCTATTTCGACTCCTTTACGGGTTCGGGATTCGGATCCACCTCCGGCTGTTGCTGCGCTTTCCGGGCAGTTGGGTCGAAGCTCCAAGTCTGCTTCGAACCACTCAATGAGTGGCACGGCGACCAGGCTTTCAACTTGAACGTATATTGGTTCGGACTGACGAAGTTCATGTTCCCGAAGTTGGTCGTGGCAACGTTTCCTCCTACGGTTGTCGGGTTGGCTGTCCCTGGACCCCATGCTTCCCACACCCAATTATACGGCGGATTCGTGAGGCCCGCTGGAGCAGTGAGAGTGATGTGGTAGTTGCCCCCGCCAGCATCTGCAGCGATGAGGTTGAACATCAGCGATGCGTTCGGAACCGCGACGAGTTGGCGAATGGACACGTTGTCGATCATCAGATCGTTGCCATCACCCTTGGCATCCTCGGCGAGGAGAATCTCGAAAATTACGACTCCCTGCGGTGCTTTGAATGAAGCAGAATAGAGATTTCCGCATCCGGTTGGCGCATCGCTAATGGTCGTCACTGCGATTGGAGTTCCATCCGTCTTCTTCACCACCACCGTTAGTTTCGGGGTGACATTGAAGCAGCAGCTTGGAAGTGGAAGATAACGGAAACAGACGCGATACTCGGCTAAATCCCCCGCGTCCGGCTTTGGGAGGGAGAGTTTTTCCTGCACGATTGCAGTTTGTTGTCCTGCGGGCTGGTTTGTCAGACCATTGACGACCATCACGCCGCCGGAAAAATCCTTTGTCTTTTTGCAAGCTGGGGGAAGCTCCCAGACGGTGCATATCTTCTCAATTGCCCCGACGTCCGTGAGAGTGACACGCCCTGGAAGCAACGGATTGCGCGGGCCAACCGTCACGAATTCATAACGCGAACCCGGTGCTCCTCCGCCGATGTCCATCGTCCCGTTCGGGAATAGATTCTTCCCAGCGTCGGCACAGCATGGATCAGTGACTTCGGGTTTCGGACAGGCGATTTGGTAGTCGTTATTTTTGCCAACGATCTGGCCGTCCGCACCATTTCCAACCGTCAATGTTGTCACGTTGGTTCCGAGTGTGAAGGTTCCAGTTGCGCTGAAGTCGAACCCACTGAGCGAGGTGTTCAGGCCTGGAATGTTGGATGGATTAATGTTGAAGCAGTGACTCGTCGTGCTGCCCGAGAGCGTTGGACTCGTGAACGTCGCTACGGGTGTCGCGTTGGCGTTTTGATAGAGTTTCAATGCGACAACTCCAGTCCCGACCGTAGTTCCCTGTTTGGGAAGGGAAACTTTGAAACAGATTTTTCCTCGTCCGCATTTGTCGCTAGCCTTATCGAATTGGATGTCGCCAGTTGGCCCGCATTGACCGCAAAGGTTGTCGATGTATGCGTAACCCCAATTGGCACCTGGGGAGCAATCTTGGGTGATAAACTGAATGGTGACGGGCTTCCCGATTAGCCTATCCAAATTGATTTGGGCGCAACTCCAGTCTCTATAAACCAAGTTCCCAGGTTTCGTTTTGAAAAAAGGGTTATTGAGAGCCGCAAATATCTTTCCGCTTCCGTTCCCAAGATCAACGACTGCGCCTGGCGCTGGATTACCAGCCGAATCCAGAACGCGGACAGTAAATGCCCCTTGCTGATGATCTGCGTGTGGATAATACTGGAAGACCGCTGCATACCAAAACCGAATCGTCGATGTCGCAGGCGTAACCGTAAATGTTTTGGAGATCAGTTCCGCGCCTTTTCCAGCGGCGGCGTTTCCAAGCCTTATCGCGTGGGCCGAAGGGTTGCCGGTTGCATCCGGCCCTGTCATTTGAATCCCGACGTTTGGATCAATGCCAGCGGTGGTAATAGTATGGCGTGCAGTTGCACTCGTAATTGGGCCTGATAATTGGCCGGTTGTAAAACTCGTGGTATCGACAACTCCGGAGTTGGGGACCGTACCCCATCCGAAACCCCACCATCCAGGCTGAAGGCCGTTGGGTTCAAAATCACCGTTTTCACAAGCATTCCCTCCGCTCGTTTTGCCGATCATCGCACTGTATCGACTTGCCGGATTTTCTTTGAGTTTCTGCAGACGCTCCGCCTCCAGTCTTTCAAAGCCGATAAATTCCTCAAACGACACACATTTGTGATCGAGCGAATCGTATTTGCGTTTCACCGAAGCTTCGAAATCAGCAGCAGCAATCGGATTCTTGGCAGGTTCAGTCGCCGACTTTTCCGATTCTGCGGGTTTAACAATTGCGGGACCATCCACACTCCGCACACCTGCTGGCTTCTTCATTTCGCCCTTTGGCTCGCTGCCCTCCTTCACTCCCTGTTCGTCTGGGTCCTTCTTATTTGCAGCTTTCAGCGGTTCGCCCTTAAAGATGCCCGGTTCGCCGGGGTCCTTTTTGTCTCCCTTGATGGTCGGGACTCCGACGCCTGGTGGAAAGAGCGGGTCTTTGACCGGTTTTCCTTCTGGCGGTGCGGGTCTTGCCGCAGGAGCAGCGGCTGGCGCTGCTGGTGCGGGGGCTGTGGGTTTTTCGCCTCCGCCGCGCAAAACGCCTTCCTCCTTTGGTTTTGCCGGTTCTTCGGCAGCCGGTTTTGCATCGGCAGGGCGAAGGCGCGGTTTCGTGGGTTCTTGCGCGAGGAGCGTGCTGCTCAGCGCGAGCATGACCAGCGCAGTGAGAGCGTTGGATTGGGTTTTGATGTGTCGTTTCATTGTATTGTTTTTGGTTAATGAACGCGGCGCGAGATCCGCACCGGCTCACTCTCCATTCACGCGGGATTTCCGCTTTTTGAGTGCGATGCGTTTTTTTTTTTCTGAAAAAAGGTTTTAGCGCACCACGGGAAGAACCCGCCGCAAGGCATTGGAGTGCGGCAGCCTGCTAGCCTGCTGCCGCTTTCCCCCAGCCAGCCTGCTGGCGGTGAGGAGGACGGACGTCCTCGATCACTCAACGCCAAACGCTTCGCACTCACAAAAGCGTCCTTGCTTGAGAACACCAAAAGACCCACCGCCAGCAGGCTGGCTGAGAAAAGCGGCAGCAGGCTGCCGCACTCCAAAGGCTTCGCCGCCGCGCTAAAAACTATCCGCTTCGCTGATGGCCTTTTTCATCAGCTTCCCGATGCGGTATTTAGCCCAAAGATTTCCATGAGTTTAAATTACACAAGTTGGAGAGCGCCCGGACCTCCTTGTCCGCCCCGGCATCCCGCAACGCGAGCACACAACTCCAGTGGGTGGAAAGGAATGGGGCGGCGCTGCGAGCGGGATGCTTAACGTGGAATCGGCTTACGGCTCGACCCGAGGCTAACTGGACGAGGACGTGAGGAAGGGCTCGGGCCAAGGCTCATCCCAATCGGAGGTGGAAGTGAGATCGGTACTGCCGCCGCCGCCCATGATGGAATCTGCGGCGCCGTAGAAGTATTCCAAAAGCGCGTTTAGCGTGGCGTCGAATCCCGCAGTAGCGCCGCTCGTGCGCAGGGCCTCGACGGCCTCCACGACATCGACGACGCGGGTGCCCACGACTTCCTTGAGTTCCTCGTCGCTGGCATCGCGCGCGGCGGCCTCTAGGAGCTCCATGGCGACGGATTCCAGTTGCGCACTGGCGGCGAGTGCGGCGGCGGGGGCGGCGCTGCCAGCTTTGCTGAGGTAGAGTTTTACGGCGGTAGAAGTTCCAGCGAATGAGTATAGTTGAGTTCGTTTCATGATGTTGTTTTTGTTGTTTGTTTGTTTGGGGAAAATGCGTGAGGGAAAAGTCCGTTGGCCGGATAATCCGCGAGGTGTGCGAGTTCTTCCGCTGTGCTCGGGCAGCGCACACCGCCGGGCCACAGCGGGGTGATTTTTTCCACAGGCAAGTCGCAGACGGGCAACCGG
>JAYTMG010000068.1:0-7323 GCA_043728745.1 Verrucomicrobiaceae bacterium | reverse complement strand
TGCCGCCGCTATCCACACGCCTCCCAAATTTAAGGAGTCTTAGCTCAATTGGTCAGAGCGCCGCCCTGTCACGGCGGAGGTTGCGGGTTCGAGCCCCGTAGACTCCGCCACTTTGTGAATAGAAACAAAGTGGCTTTCATCATCGCACTTCCTGCGATGATTATGTTTCCGAGTCACCTACTTGCGAGGGTTTGATTAAAAGTGAAAATGCTCAAGTGAGAACGCTTGCGTCGTGGCGCACGCGGCCCTCCGCGTGCTTCCCCTCACGCGAAGCGCATTCTTCTCGGTGGAACGCTCATCGGATCAGCGCTTCGCGGGTAGCAGTGTCACGCTGAGGGCTGCGTGAGGCACGACTGGTTTGCCACGAGCTTTATTCCACTTTTAATCACACCCCCAATGCGGCCTCCGAAGAATGCCGGATTGACTAGCTCTGCCGATTAGCAGTAGCCTTGAAAAATGAAACGTCCGCTTCTACTCCTCGCAAGCATTGCCACGCTCCCGCTCTCTCTTCCGGCCGCAAACATCGACCGCGCGACGCTCACCGAAGTCGTCAACAGCGTTTCGATTATCGACCGCTCCACAAAGAAATCCGCATCGGCAAAAGTGCAGCAGTTATTCGATGCTCCGAACGTCCTTCGCACCGGCTCCGACTCCCGCGCAGAAATGATCTCCGCCGATCAAACCGTCACGCGTGTCGGGCAAAACACGCTCTTTTCATTCCAGCCGGACAGCCGTGAGATCAATCTCGATAAAGGCAGCATTCTCTTCCAAAGCCCGAGCGGCAAAGGCGGCGGAACCATCCGCACCAGCGCAGCATCGGCGGCGGTGCTCGGCACTACACTCATCGTCTCCTCTACGAAAAACGGCGGGTTTAAAGTGCTGCTCCTGGAAGGCACCGGCAAAGTGTCGGGCGCGGGCGGCACGCGCAGACTGAATGCCGGCCAGCTCGTCTATGCACTGCCGGGCGGTCGCATTTCGAACGTGTTCAGTTTTCAACTCCGCGAGCAAACCGGCGCATCGAAACTCGTTCGCGGGTTCAAGCGCCCGCTTCCGTCGATGGGGAAAATCGCCGATGCGATCTCCGCTCAGGAAAAAGAAATCAGCAGCGGCAAAGTCCGGGTGACCGGGCTGCTCGCGAGCGGTTCACCGGATTACGCATATCAGCTTAGCGCCGCCTACGAGACACGCGGCACGGAGCAAAATCAAACCGAGACAGCACAGTCCCCATTTGCCGCCGCCGTCAGCAGCGACGCGGTGGTCGCGAGTCCGGCTCTCGATAAAGCGCGGCTCTTTGGGCCGGGGTTCGAGAAAAACGAATTTGCGACTCCGCCAATGGTATTTGATTCACAAGGCGATCAGCCGACTCTCCTAGCAGCCACTTCGCCGGTGGTTTTTCTGGGCAACAACATCACGTTTGATACCGACTCCGTGAACCTCGCTCCATTTGCAGGTCGCGATCTCTTCCAGTTTTTCGCCACCAGCGACATCTCGCTCGAACGCTCCATGGACTTCGGTTCTTTCTCCGGCCAGCTCTCGCTTACAGCCGGCGGCACCATTGTGAACCAGCCCGGCATCACGCTTCGCGCTGCGTCGGATGTATTCACGATCCTCGCTTACGGTCATGGAGCGCCTTTGACTGACATGCCTGTCGGGCAGAAAGATGTCTTGTTTGAAAAAACGCTCACCTTAGAGCGGCTGAATCTCATCAACCGCACCGGTCATGTGCTCATCGCCGGCGGGAACATGGATTTGCGCGCAGTCCAGATTGCCGCAGCAAAGCGTCTCAGAATCGCAACCAGCGGATCGCTCAACCTCGACCGCGCGACCGACATGCCGGACGTCTCGCTCCCTGTTCTCTTTAGCGATGGTGGAGATCTCCCGCTCGGCTACAGCAATCTCGCCTCGCCCGTCAGCGTTGCAATCGATAGCGCTCAGGACGCAACCATCCGAAACACCAGCATCCGGGCACCACGGATTGCGATTCGCGGGAACAACGTCACCCTCAATCGCGTTCGTCTCACGGACGGCACCAATAACCCGAATCCGGACAGCCCCCGTGCTCCGATGCCGAACAGCGCAACGGTCCGACTGCGCGCCGAGAATCTGCTCTCGATCTCCGGCGTCCGCTTTGGGGCAAACGACATGTATCTCCAGGCGCGCACCATTGCGCTCGCGGACACCAATTTCCGCGACGGCTCGCGCGTGTGGCTGGAGTCAAGGCAAGGCGTCCTCGCGGCAAATCCGAACACCAACTCACCCGCCATTCCCGGCCAAGTGAACTTCGTCCGAAATGTGCGCTACGGCGGAAACGTCATTCGAAGTTCATCGGATCCCGTCATTCTCCAAAACGGCGCGCCGTCCGGCACCAATGGCACACCGCAAGGCCCCGGAATCGTCATTCGCCCGCTCGGCCGCTAAATCGACAACCTCTCTTCCAAAATGAAACGCATCCTTCTCACACTCCCATTTTTCTGCGCTGCAGCATTCGCGCAATCGCCAGCGGACCGCGCCATTTCCTCGGTCCAGAGCGCAGCAGCGCGCACCCAGACGAGAGCGCTCCTCGCCCGCAGTTTGATGAAACAGACCGCGCCCGAGCTTTACCCCGGCGAGTTCGCGGATGTCGGACCGCAGTTCCTACTCACACAACCCGAAGGTGCCCCGGAAACTGAACATCGTTGGCTGGAAGCCGTCGCTGACGTGCAGCTCTATTACACCTCGAATGCGCTACTCACCGAGAAAGGACGCGCCGATACAGGGCTCATGGTCACGACGCTCCAAGCAGCGGTGAACCTACCGCCGTTTGAACTCGCAGGCGGTCAGGTCGCTGCGAAAGCGGGTTACCGCCACCAGTGGTGGATGTACAGCCTCCACGATTCCGGATCTGGGCTCAACAATTTCGACTTCGCCGTCTCCACAATTTTCGTGCAGGCGCGCCACACGTTCGGCGAGAAATGGGCCGCCGGAGCTGGGATCGATTACAACCGGCTTCTGAGCCACGACGACGATTGGGCCGAGTTTTACACCGAGCTCGTTCCGTCGTGGTACTTGGAGCGCAGTTTCACCTTCGGCGAAAAATCGCTACTCACGGCGGGCGTTTACGGCGCTTACCATTGGACGCACACAGACGACATCGTCGCGCACATCAACGACCGGCTCGATACGTCATTTGCAGTCTCCTATTCCTACGAGCTCACGCCCGGCTTCGTCGCGCAGCCCTACTACCGCATCCAGTGGTCGCATTACACCGAAAACAGCGACCGCAACGACATGTATAATTCGGTCGGCTTCAGCCTCATTTACGCACTCGGCGAGTCGGCGAGTGTCCGGGCATTTGTCGGCTATGAGAACCGCAACTCAACGGACATCCTCGTCGCGGATTACGGCAAGTGGGACTCCGGACTCGGGCTCACGCTCAACGCGCAGTTCTAGTGGACAGCGGCGGGAATGACGCCCGCACGGTATTGGTGACTGGTCATTTCGCGATGGGTGGACTTGGCAGAATATCTTAAAAGAGCCATTGCCAGCCCCGCCTGCACACTGCACCTTCCGCATTCGAAACGCAGGGGAGCCAGCCGGCTGAGAGTGGTGCTTACAAGCACCTTACCCTTCGAACCTGAACGCGGGTAATGCCGCCGCAGGGAGCGGAGATTTCTCGGACGGCTGTGTGCTTTTGCTGCACACTTTTTACACACCATGATTGCCGATCCAAAAACATCCTTCGAACCACACAGCAGCGAGCAACTTCCAGCCAGCACCCGCGTTTACGTGGAGGGAACACTGCCCGGTGTGCGTGTGCCCATGCGGGAAATCGCGCTTTCGCCCACAAAGTCTTACACCGGCACTGTCACGGAAAATGAGCCCGTTCGCGTGTATGATTGCAGCGGTCCGTGGGGCGATCCGGAGTTCACCGGAACGTCGGACGAAGGTCTGCCAGCTCTGCGTGCGGTGTGGATCAAAGAGCGCGGCGATGTCGAAGAATACGATGGACGCGAAGTGCTGCCGCAGGACAACGGATACCTTTCCGGCAAGCACGCCGAATACGCCAGCAAGGCCGAGCGCAACCGGCTGGTCGAGTTCCCCGGATTGCACGGCGAACGGCGTAAACCGTTGCGTGCAAAAGCTGGCAAAGTGGTGACGCAACTCGCTTACGCAAAAGCTGGGATCGTGACGCCTGAGATGGAGTTCATCGCCATCCGCGAGAACATGCGACGGGCAAAAATTGCGGACTACACGGCGGATATTCTCCGCAGCGATTTGGACAAGCAGCACGCGGGCAGTGCGCAAATTCAAAGTGAATATACACCTTCAATTTTCCGCCGTTTTCCCCAACGCATCCCGGCGGAAATCACGCCCGAGTTCGTCCGCGATGAAGTCGCCGCTGGCCGCGCGATCATTCCGAACAACATCAATCATCCCGAGAGCGAGCCGATGATCATCGGGCGCAACTTCCTCGTGAAAATCAACGCCAACATCGGCAACAGCGCCGTCGCATCGAGCATCGAAGAAGAAGTGGAGAAAATGCGCTGGGCGACCAAGTGGGGCGCAGACACCGTGATGGACTTGAGCACCGGCAAAAACATCCACGCCACTCGCGAATGGATTTTGCGCAACTCGCCCGTGCCCATCGGCACCGTGCCGATTTATCAGGCGCTCGAAAAAGTGAACGGCAAAGCCGAAGACCTCACATGGGAGATTTTCCGCGACACGCTCATCGAGCAAGCCGAGCAAGGCGTGGATTATTTCACCATCCACGCCGGAGTGCTCCTGCGCTTTGTCCCCATGACCGCTTCGCGCATGACCGGCATCGTGAGTCGCGGCGGCAGCATCATGGCAAAATGGTGCCTCTCGCATCACAAAGAAAACTTCCTCTACACGCATTGGGACGACATTTGCGACATCATGGCCGCATACGATGTGGCGTTTTCCATCGGCGACGGACTGCGCCCCGGCAGCATCGCCGACGCAAACGACAAAGCGCAATTTGGCGAACTCGAAGTGCAGGGCGAACTCACCAAACGCGCTTGGGCAAAGGGCGTGCAAGTGATGAACGAAGGCCCCGGCCACGTCCCGATGCACATGATCGAAGAGAATATGGCCAAGCAACTCGAATGGTGCCACGAAGCGCCATTCTACACGCTCGGCCCTTTGACGACGGACATCGCGCCCGGCTACGACCACATCACCAGCGGCATCGGCGCCGCCATGATCGGCTGGTATGGCTGTGCGATGCTTTGCTACGTCACGCCCAAAGAACACCTCGGACTGCCAAACAAAAAAGACGTCAAAGATGGCGTCATCACCTACAAAATCGCAGCCCACGCCGCCGACCTCGCCAAAGGCCACCCCGGCGCACAATACCGCGACAACGCGCTGAGCAAAGCGCGCTTCGAATTCCGCTGGGAAGATCAATTCAACCTCGGCCTGGACCCCGTCACCGCCCGCGAATTCCACGACGAAACGCTCCCGCAAGACGGAGCGAAAACCGCGCACTTTTGCAGCATGTGCGGCCCGCATTTCTGCTCGATGAAAATCACCGAAGACGTGCGCAAATACGCCGCCGAACAGCAAATCTCCGAAGACGAAGCGCTGGCCCGCGGCATGGCGGAAAAGAGCAAAGAGTTCGCCGACAAAGGCAGCGAGCTTTACGCGAAGGCGTAATTGCCTTATCCTAAATCCATGAACGCAAGCGACATCATCACTGTGAATCCCGAGATTCTCGGAGGAACCCCTGTTTTCAAAGGCACGCGAGTGCCCGTTGCAACGTTGTTTCAGTATTTGGAATCAGACTACTCGCTCGACGAATTCGTGGAGTGTTTCCCCACAGTTTCGCGAGAGATGGCAGTGACCGTCTTGGAGCGTTCCGAGTCCGCTCTCCTCGCTCCGGCATGAAGATACTTCTGGATGAATGCGTACCTTGGCCAATGCGCAAAATTCTTGTCGGACACACATGCACGACTGCTCAAAAACGAGGATGGGATGCGATTACCAACGGCGAACTCATCAAACTTGCGGAGACAGAATTCGATTTGTTCGTCACCTGCGACCAAAACATCCGCTATCAGCAAAACCTCACGAACCGAAAAATCGCCATTCTGGAACTGGGGAACAACGAGGTGCGCCGAATCATTGCCGCAGCGGCTGAAATCTGCGACGCCATCGCAAATATCCCACCCGGCGGCTATATCCACATTGAGATCCCCCGGATTCCAAAGCCATGACTGACACCTCGCCTGAAATCGCCGAACTGATCCGCGCACGCTTGATGGCTCTCACCGGAGCGCAGCGCATACGCATGGGTTCGGAGATGTTCGACGCCGCCCGGCGAATGGTCATCGCTTCCCTTCCGAAAAATCTGCCCGCCGATGAGCTCAACCGATTGCTATTTCAGCGACTCTACGGCGAGCCGATGCCCGGAAATGGCGGCCCGCTGAGTCGTTCGAATTGAACAGGGTTGCAACCGCGCAGGAAAACTACCGAGCTTTACGCGAAGGCGTGACTTTGATAGTCATACCGTCGTGAACAGCGCAGAACAACTTGTCGGCAGCGAATGGGCGGAATGGTACCGCCTTACGCCCATCGAGCGATGGCAGGAAAGCGCGAAGCTCTGGCAGACTTATCTCGCATTTGGAGGCTCTCTTGATCCCGAACCCGATACACAAAGTCCTTTCTTCGATGCGCACGCACCGTGTCCGAGCCCTTCTCATGGGCGGGCAGGCGTGCGTGTTCTAAGGCGCGGCGGAACGCCGTGACGACGACGGTCGCAGCCACGCCTTTTTCCAAGCACTATATGGCTCACCTGAAACTCCTTCTTATGGCGGCATTTGCATGCGTGTGGATTTCAGGCTGCAAAACAGCATCGCCGGTTCCTCCGTCACACAGCGCCCACCTCGACTGGACCGAGAAAGATGTCGCCGGGCTTTCTCTCGGACTCGTTGACCCTGTCCAGGCCGAGTGGATGCGATTCGCACGCGATGGAGCCGTTTTGATGACAGTTGGGGAGAAACACGGTGCCGTGTGTGCCCCTGTCTTTAATTGGTCCATTGTTTCCGGGCGTCTCCGGATCGTAATGCACGACCGAAAACTCTACGATGAATTGACCCTCATTTCCCGGAATTCCTCCACCATCACAGCGCGAAGAAAATCAGGCGAACTGGTCACTTACAAATCCAGTGATTAGTGACTGCGGCCGGGCGTGCTTTCCGTCTGAGAGCCGATCGCAATCCGCAAAACGGCTCGCCATTTCCGGTGCTGACGATATCAGTTCCGTGCGACCATTGATTCGCCCATGAAAACAAACGGACATAAAACCACCAAAGCCCCGGC
>JAYTMG010000067.1:0-2968 GCA_043728745.1 Verrucomicrobiaceae bacterium | reverse complement strand
TGCGGGCAGCCGCCGGTTTCGACTCCGAGGATGCGATCCGCAGGCAGCGCGTTATTGCGTGTGAGGAACTCTGCGTCTTCCCGCGTGTAGATGTCGTTTGTGACTACGGCCATCGAGAGTTCGTCCTGCAACCACTGGCAGAGCCGCAGCACGCACATGGTTTTGCCCGAGCCCACGGGGCCGCCGATTCCGATTTTTACTGTTCTTTGGTTCATGAAATAAAAAGTCGTTCGTTCGCAAACTCGTGCCGCATCGAAGCAATCTCGAGCAGCGGGTCGAAGTAGCCTGCGTCGTCACGCTCGACTTCGAGCGAATCGCGAGTCGCCCTGCCAGCCTGTGCCAGTGCGTCGCGCAGGACTCGCTGGCATCCTTCCTGTCCAATACGAATGAGCTTCAACGCAGCACCGCACACGCCGGAAACTGTCTGGTAAAAGTAGGCGGCAAGCGCGGCCTCCAGCGGAAATCCCTCCACGCGCGCTTGCAGGGCGCAGACGATGAGATGGTTTCCGTGCGCTTTGTTGGAGCCGATCGCTTCTGCGAACTCTCGATAGGAAGGCTGCTCGTTCACCGCGCGCAAAGCAGCAAGGCGGCGTCTTCCGATTTGCGTGCTGGCATCGCGGGTCTCTCGCGCGAGCTTTGATGCGGAGATCTCGAAATCAATCCCGCACAGCGCCGCCAAGTCCGGGGCTTCAAAAGCGAAGCGCAGGTAAGGTAGCTCGAACGCTGAGAGCGCGGGTAGCAAATGATGGAGGACGAAATCGCGCAGCCCTGCTTCGTTACGAGTCGATGTAAGCCGGGCGAATTCTTCGAACCCGAGTGAGTGCGCATACGCGCCGGTGGGAAAAAGCGCGTCGTTCGCCTGAAGGAGGGTCGGCAGCCAGGAAAGAGCGTCAGGACTCATGGCTGTGGGCTTTTGCAAAGGGAATGAAGACTCGTTCAGCCACCGTGAATGGAATGCCCTGCCGCTCGAAGAGTGCGCGTAATGCGGAGTCGTCGGGCACTCGCACCACGGCATCGGTGACTTGGATTGGGAAGTGCAGATTGCCAATCGTCCAGCCAAGGCGGGCGACGGCTGGAAGTTTCGGAATCAGCGCGACTTCGAGGACAGGCTCGGGTTTTTGCTCGATCGAATAAAGCCGCGAATCGCTCGCGTAAAAAGCTGCGCCGTGTGTGAGTGGTGCGATGAGGTCGAAGCCGAACTCGGTTCCGTCTTCCGCAACTCCGCGCCAGCGGCGTTTCGCGAGCGTGAGACGGTCGGCCCTCAACGTGGTGCTTGGAAACTGAGGTGGTGAAACTAGGGCGGAATGAACGAGAATCAAAATAGAAGCGTCATCGAAACGACGTAGCACAGCCGTCTCGGCTGTGGGGCCAGCAGGCGTCCCGCCTGCTGCATCGGGCGCGACGCCCAATGTCCCCATAGGCGGGACGCCTGTGCTACGATCTCGCTCCGGCGGCGTCCCCATCAAAATAGGAAGTATCGCTGTGCCATCGGCAGCACGCTGGCGGGCTCGCATGTGAGGATGCGGCCATCGGCTTTCACCGTGTAGGTTTCCGGATCCACTTCGATGCGCGGAGTAGCGTCGTTCCATATGAGATCTTTCTTGGTGACGTTTCGCGTGCCACGTACGGCGACGAGTCGCTTCGCGAGCGAGAGGTGGTTCAGCGTGCCGTTTTCGAGCGCGGAGCTGCTGACGAATGTGACGCTTGTTGAATATTTCGCGCGTCCGTGCGCTGCGAATTGCGGGCGGTAGAACATTGGCTGCGGCGTGGGGATGCTCGCATTTGGGTCGCCCATGTTCGCCATCGCGATGAGGCCGCCTTTCAAGATGGTCTCCGGCTTCACGCCGAAAAATGCAGGCTTCCAGACCACGAGGTCCGCGAGCTTTCCGACTTCGATGCTGCCGACTTCATGCGAGATTCCGTGCGCGATAGCAGGGTTGATTGTGTACTTTGCAATGTAGCGGAGCGCGCGGAGATTATCGGCAGGTCGCGATGACTCCAGCGCGCCAAATTGCACCTTCATCTTGTGCGCGGTCTGCCAGGTGCGCGTGATAACCTCGCCAACGCGGCCCATCGCTTGCGAGTCGCTCGACATAATCGAAATCGCGCCCATGTCGTGCAGCATATCCTCGGCAGCGATGGTTTCGGGGCGGATGCGGCTCTCGGCAAATGCAACGTCTTCGGGAATCTTCGAGTCGAGGTGATGGCACACCATGAGCATGTCGAGATGCTCGGCGATGGTGTTCACCGTGTATGGACGTGTGGGATTCGTGGACGACGGCAACACATTCAATTCGCCGCAGACGCGGATGATGTCCGGCGCGTGACCGCCACCCGCGCCTTCGCTGTGAAATGTGTGGATCGTCCTGCCTTTGAAAGCCGCCAGCGTGGCTTCGAGGAAGCCCGCTTCGTTGAGCGTGTCGGTGTGGATCGCGACCTGCACATCGAACTCATCGGCGACACCGAGACAGCAATCGATCGCAGCCGGCGTCGTCCCCCAGTCTTCATGCAGCTTCAGCCCGATGACGCCCGCCCGCACTTGTTCTCGGAGCGGTTCCGGCGTTGAGCAGTTTCCTTTTCCGAGAAATCCGATGTTCATCGGATACTCGTCAGCGGCTTCCAGCATCCGGTGGATATTCCAAGCTCCCGGCGTGCAAGTGGTCGCGTAGGTGCCGTGCGAAGGGCCCGTGCCGCCGCCGATCATCGTGGTCACGCCGCTCGCCAGCGCGTGCTCGATTTGCTGCGGACAGATGAAGTGGATGTGCGTGTCGATTCCGCCCGCAGTGATGATGCAGCCTTCGCCCGCGATAACTTCCGTCGCAGCGCCGATGGTCATGGTGATTCCCGGCTGAATCCCCGGATTACCCGCGTGACCGATTCCGACAATGCGACCGCCTTTGATACCGATGTCCGCTTTCACGACGCCGACTTTCGCGTCGAGGATGAGTGCGTTCGTGATGACGAGATC
>JAYTMG010000066.1:0-1190 GCA_043728745.1 Verrucomicrobiaceae bacterium | reverse complement strand
GGCAGATCAGGAATAAAAACCAACTCATCGGCGGGGATTTGCACGCCCATTTTTCCTCTGGCCGTGCCCAGCTCGGCACTGATCCGATACGCGCGGTCGGCCGCTAAGCGGGCTTCGAGTTCGGCCACTTTGCGCGCGTCTAGCGCAGCTCGTACTGACTTTTGACCTTCGAGTTGCACCGACTTCATCGTGCCTTCTGCCAGGGCAACCCTTTCGCCTGCCAAGCGGGCGTCACGCTCTGCGGCTTGCACTGCCAATTCGCCTTCCAATTTAATCTTGCTCAAGGCTGCCCGCGCGACCTCCAGCTTGGCATGAATCGCAGCGCGGGCAGTTTCCGGTTGGCGTGGATCAAGCACAATGATTGCCCGCTCGGCGATTAATGCGGCGACTTCTGCTTCCCCAGCTCTATTGGCGTGCTCCGCTTTGGCGCGTTCTGCTTCGACCGTCAAAGGCAGTTTGCCGGGTGCCATTCGTAATTTTTCAAAGTCGGATTTTTTCGCGGCGACTTCAGCGGAAGCCGCGTTAACACTTTGCTCTGCCGTCGCGCGTGCAGAGTCTACGGTCAACGCCGAGGCCGTCGTATCCGAAGTGAGTTTGCTTTTAGTAGCTTCTCCCCACTCTCGCTCCAGCGCGGAGAGGTTGGCGAGTTGTTCTTTTGTCGCGCCGAACGGTTCCCATCCCTTCGATTTGTACCATTTCGCCACTGCAGCACTGGTCTGCCGATCGAAAATACCATCCACGCGCCCAGGATCGAAACCGAGTTTCTTGAGCCCTTGTTCTAATTGGCGTACATCCTCGCCGCGAGTACCGGGGCCGAGATCGCGATAGGCAGGAATTTTCCCCTGCATCACGAATACCGGACGACCTGACGCGGTGAGGAGTATCGCTCCTTCTCTAATCTCTGCGTTACGTAAAGGCAGCGAAGTCACCAAGCCCGGGCTTGCTTTCAAGACGGAGGGTGCGAGGGTAATCGGTTGAGGCAAGCCAAACCGAGCCTTGCCTCGCGTCACGATATTGGAGCTGAGCTCGCGCTGCTCGATCGGAACCAGAATAGCGGAAGGCACGGGCGGGGCGGTGCGCGCGGCGGCGTCCGCGGGTGACTCAATACGCGAACCAATCGCCCAAGCGCCAAGCGCCAGCACGGCGGCAAGCCCCAGGATGCCCGAAATTAATTTGCTTCGTTTAGCCAT
>JAYTMG010000065.1:0-11159 GCA_043728745.1 Verrucomicrobiaceae bacterium | reverse complement strand
TGTCGATTGTTGAAGTGTCGGATGGTGACGCGGCTCGCGAGAGGCGGGAAACTTCAACAATCAACAATCGGAGTTCATCAATCATCAATCAGCCGGATGAGTATTACAATTCCACTTTTAATCCCACCCTTTTGAAACCGGGCAGCGCATTGCGGGCTTGCATCCGCGCTTGGTCTGGACACCCTCCGCAAACTATTTTTCAACCCATGAGAATCATCGCACTTTGCTCGCTTGCCGCCGTCACTTTTGTCCACGCCGATACGAATTGGCCGGAGTTTCGCGGGCCGCGCGGGGATGGGTCGTCGGATTCTACGGGGCTGGCTGTGGAGCTGGGCGAAGGGAAGAACGTGAAGTGGAAGACGCCTGTGGACGGGAAGGCGTGGTCTTCGCCGGTCGTGTGGGGCAAGTCGGTGTGGGCGACTACGGCGACCGAGGATGGCAAGGAACTCGGGATCGTGCGGCTCGATTTGGAAACGGGAAAAATTGTCCTCAATGCGAAGCTTTTCGATGTCGCCGAGCCGCAGTTTTGCCACAAGTTCAACAGCTACGGCTCGCCCACTCCGGCAATCGAGGAAGGGCGCATTTATGTGAGCTTTGGGTCGCCGGGGATCGCGGCGCTGGATACGGCAAATGGCAAGGTGCTTTGGGAGCGGCGGGACTTTGTGTGCAACCATTTCCGTGGTGCGGGGAGTTCGCCGGTTTTGTGGAAGAATCTGCTCATTCTCCCGTTCGACGGCAGCGACGCGCAGTTCATCGTCGCGCTCGATAAGGCGACGGGAAAGACGGTGTGGAAAGTGGACCGCTCGATCGACTTCAAAGACATCCAGCCCGATGGAAAACCGGAGGCCGAGGGTGATTGGCGCAAGGGTTTTGCGACGCCGCAAGTGACGGAATTTGCGGGCAAGCCGATGCTCATTTCCAGTGGAGCAAAGGCGCACTACGGCTATGAGCCGGCGACGGGAAAAGAGCTCTGGCGCTTTGAGGAGCGCGGTGCGCACAGCGCGGCATCGCGTCCGGTTGTGGGCGATGGGGTGGCGTTTATTCCGGTGGGATTCGGGAAAAAACAGGTGCTGGCGATCAAGCTCGGCGGGAGCGGGCTGCTCGACGAATCGGCGATCGCGTGGCGGTCCTTGAAGAGCGCGCCGAACAAACCATCGGTGTGCTACGACGGGAAGCGGATTTTCACCGTGGATGACAACGGCATGGCCGGAGCGATTAACGCAAAAACGGGCGAAGATCTTTGGCGCGAGCGAATCGGCGGCAACTATTCCGCGTCGCCGCTCCTCGCGGAAGGCCGCCTGTATTTCTTTAGCGAGGAGGGAAAAGTGACGGTGTGCGCTGCGGACGACAAGTTCGCGAAGCTGAGCGAAGGGAAGTTCGACGACGGCTTCATGGCATCACCCGCCGTGACGGGGAAATCGATCATCCTTCGCACAAAAACCGCAATCTACCGCGTCGAGCCTTGATTGGTGATTTGGCGCACGGGTGATGACCGACGCCAACCCGCTTGCGACAAATCCCCAATCACCATTCACTAATCACAGCCGATTTTCTCAGCGCCGAAATATGGGCGGAGGATTTCTGGAATGGCAACCGAGCCGTCGGGCTGCTGGTAGTTTTCCAGGAGCGCGACGTAGAGCCGGGCGAGCGCGGTGCCGCTTCCGTTGAGCGTGTGGCACAGATGGTTTTTGCCGTCTTCGCCTTTGTAGCGCAGGGCCATCCGGCGGGCCTGATAGTCGCCGAAATTCGAGCAGCTCGATACTTCGAGGTAGCCGCCCTGGCCGGGAGCCCATACTTCGATGTCGTAGGTTTTTGCCGAGCCAAAACCGATGTCGCCGGTGCAAAGCTCGATTACTCGGTAATGGAGGCCGAGCAGTTGCAGGATGCGCTCGGCGTCGGCGGTGAGCGATTCTAATTCCGCTGCGCTGTCTTCGGGGCGGCAGATTTTCACGAGCTCGACTTTATCAAACTGGTGCATCCGAATGAGCCCGCGCGTGCCGAGCCCGGCGGCTCCGGCTTCGCGGCGGAAGCACGGGGTGTAGGCTGCGTATTTAATCGGGAGCTGGTCAGCGCGGAGAATTTCCTCCCGGTGCAGATTCGTCACCGGGACTTCTGCGGTGGGGACGAGAAAGAGATCGTCGTCGGCGCAGTGGTAGAGTTGATCGCCAAATTTCGGGAGCTGGGTGGTGCCGATGAGGGCGTCGCGATTGACGAGCAGAGGCGGCGCGACTTCCGTGTAGCCGGCTTCGCGGGTCTGGGTATCGAGCAGGAAATTGATGAGCGCGCGCTCGAGTTTCGCTCCGGCACCCATGTAGCAAACAAAGGCGGGCCCGGCGACTTTGGTGCCGCGCTCGAAGCTGAAAAGACCGTGTTTTTCGCCGAGCTCGACGTGCGATTTCGGCTCGAAAGAAAACGCGGGTTTTTGCCCCCAAGCGCGGACTTCCGGGTTGTGCTCGGCTGCGGTGCCGGCGGGGCAGTTTTCGTGGGGGAGATTCGGGATGCCGAGGAGGAGTTCGCGCTGCTCTACATCGAGGGCCGCGGCCTCTTCGTTGAGGCGCTTCATGTCGTCGCCAAATCCACGCACTTGCGCCTCGATCGCGCTCGTGTCTTCGCCGGCTTTTTTTCTCGCGCCGATTTCTTTGCTGATGCGGTTACGGTCGGCCTGGAGGGTCTGAAGCTGTGTCTCCGCCTGGCGGCGCTGGATGTCGCACCGGAGGACAGCGTCGATCTGCAAAGGCAGGTCGATGTGGCGTGCCGCGAGGCGGGCTTTTACGGCGTCTGGATTTTTACGAATGAGCGCGATGTCGAGCATGGGGCGCGGAAAATAGCGGCGAAATGGCGGAAGGCAAGACGGCTAAAACCGAACGTGGATTGAGTGTCGTGGCTCACGCAGCCCCCTGCGTGATGCTGCTCACGCGAAGCGCGCTTTTTTCGATCTGCGCTTCGCGGAAAGGGCTTCACGCAGAGGGCTGCGTGAGCCACGACTCCGGCAAGCACGCTCCAATCGCGGTATTCGGTCTAAAACCGCTCCGTCTCCAATGCGAGCAGCGCGGCCTTCCAATCCAGCCCGAGGGCGAAGCCGCCGAGGCCGGTCCCGGCAACGATTCGGTGGCATGGGACGATGAGGAGGAGGCGGTTTGCGCCACATGCTTGGCCGACGGCGCGGCTGGCGCGCGGGTTGCCAAGCTCGGCTGCAAGGTCGCCGTAGGTGAGCGCATGACCCCACGGGATTTTCCGGAGTCGCTCCCAAACTTTCCGCATGAAGTCGCCGCTTTTTGGAAAGGCGATGTCGAATTTTCCAAGCTCGCGCAGGACTTCGGCGAGATGTGCGGATTCGAGGCCGGCTGGGATTTTTTCGGGGAGGTCCACGGCGGTGAGTCGTCCGCTTTCATCGAGCGTAGCAGTGACGGAAAGCGGACCTGCCGTGATCGTGCGGGCCGACATTGTCACCTGCCTCCCATCACGCGGAATGCGTAGTAGAGCGACAGACAAAGTCCGACGACTAGGACGATGCAGAGGAGCTGGCTGAAGGTGCGATCCTTGCGCATTTTCGGGCCGCGTCCGGCGCGTGGGATCGGGAGCGCGTCGAACCGCCGATCGACGGGGCCGTCGAGATGAACGACTTTGGCTTTGCGCTTGATGAATTCGTCGCGCTGTTTGCGGACAAGTTCCTCGCGCTTTTTCGGGGCTGCTTCCAGCATCCGATTGAGGCGGGCTTCCTCGGCTTTAATGCGGGCGTCTTCCTCGGCGAGCCGCTTCTGGTGCGCAGAAATCGCCGATGTTTCGGGGCCTTTTCCGTTGCGGTCGTTTTTGCGAGCCATAGCTGCTACTTGCTGACGGATAGGACGATGACGGCGAATACGATGGCGATGATGAGCGGCGCGGTGAAGGCCAGCCCCATCATGAACCATTCCTTGAAATCCCGGTCGGCGCTTTCGCCCCCGGATGAATCCTGACGCGCGCCGGAAAAATCAGCCGTGGGCTCGGTTGCGATCTTTGGGTGGCTCTTGCTGTATTCGGTGCAGGCATCATCCACGGCACTGAGGGCGCGGGTGAGTTCCTTATTCAAATCAAGCCCTTCCCACGATTTTGGGTCGATGCTTTCGAGAAGTTCAAGGTGCGCTTTGAACGAGCCATCGATCGAGTCCAGCGTCTCCACGCGGCGCTGCGCCTCGTATTTTTCCCGCTCAAGGACAACGACCGAACGGGTGAGTTTTTCCACGATTTCGGCGCGGCCTGCGTTGAACTGGTCCTGGCGCTTACTCATCTCTTCGAGTTCGCGCTTTTGGCGCTCGATCAGGTCCTGTCGCTTTCGCAGGGACGCGAGTTCGTCCTGAGCTTTTTGGACTTGTTCATCCAGATGTTCAGTTGAAATGGAGTCGCCTTCTGCAAGGTCGAGTAGTTGTTCGCGCGGACGGTCGTTGGGCATGGTAGCGGAGCGGCTTTGTCCTTACATCAAAGGCGCCTCACAACTCCAGCGTTTTCACTCGTCGGATCGCAAGAATCATTGGAACGAAGACCAATCCTAGGCTCACGACTACCGCGACCATCGGCGTGAACCATTCGGGGAACAAAAACGGGCGCTTTGAAACCCGGAAATACTCCGGCAACGCGAGCATCGCGACGAAGAACGTGTTGTAGCAGAAGCTGATGACCAAACAGAGCGTGCCGCCAAAACTGCTGACGATTTTCGACGGATTCTCCTCCTTAAAATTTGGGAACAGCGCGCCCAGCCCGACGCTGAGGCCGCTCAGCGCAGCACTCATGAGCCCGATCGCCCCGGCGAAATACGCGACCCTCCACGCGGGAAATTTCAGCATCACGGACGAGGCGATCATCAGCGAAACGGTGATCCCCGAGGACACGATGAAACTCATCCAGAACTTCTGCAAAATCACGCGCTTCAGCCCGACCGGCGAGAGCCCTAAAATCCACACACGACGGCCCTCCAGACTGAACATCGGGTACACGAATCGAGTGGTCAGCGTGCTCAGCGTCAGCGCGCTTGCGGCGAGGTTCAGGTAGCTGATGATCGTCTCCCAGTAAGCCTGCTTAAACTCCACGGCAACATTGCGCAAATTCGCCACGTAGATGCACAGGAGACCGAAAAAGATCATGAACTGGGACCACTGCGCCGGGTCCCGCCAAAAGATGCGCACGTCTTTGAAAACAAGCGCCACCACTTGCGGCGAGAGCGGGCGCAGCTTGTCCTGCGTCCACCCGATCAGCGAGCGGCGGCGGGTCCGCTGCCTTTTCGCCATCGCCTCCCGCTGGCCTCGTTCTGCGCGGGAGCTCAGCGCCGCCGACCAGCTCCCGTAATAGAGCCGCCCGGCACCGTCGAAGGCGAGGAATAGCCCCATGAGCGCCCAGCTAGACAGGAGCAAAAAGAAGAACAGTCCGTCTTTCCACAGCCCGTCCACGCTCCACGCGTGGACGGCTTTTGCGAGCCAAGTGCTGGGCAGAAAGCTATTCGTGGCCAGCCGTGTGCCCTTCATCAGCTTGGGAAAAAGGAGCGCCTCCTGCACTCCGGCGGCATCGTCCTCCGTCACCGGTTTGATGCCGACGATGATCGACACCATCAGCAGCACGGAGAGCACGATAATCGTGTTTTTCACCCACGTCCGGGATAGCACCCGCACGAGCAAAAGGATGATCCACGAACCCGCGACTGCCGGGATGATGACGAACGGGATGTAGCCGAGCGCGATCTGGATGTAGAAATACCACGGCACATCGTGTACGACGCCAAACGCTGTGAGCATCGGTGCGCTGAGGAAGACGAGCGCCCACGACGACACCGCGAGCGCTTCGACGAACTTCCACCGATACACGTCCCGGTGCCGCACCGGGAGCGATAGGAACCACTGCGCCTCCGGGTTTTTAAAGAGCGTGGAATATCCGATGATGACGTTCGAGACCGTGAGCATCACAAAGAAGAACCCGAAGATGAGAAACAAAATCCGCTCCGCTAGAAGGCTCCCGACGACGGGGAATCGGTAAAGATAATCCAGCCCTCCTTTGAAGAGAAAAAATCCAAACAGCAGATAACCAAAGATGAACGCCGCGAGGATCCATGCGAGCAGCGGAGACTCCTTGTTCGACTTCGTCAAACGTGCACGAAAAGCCCGCCAGTGCATCCAAAGGAAGAGGCGAAAAAGCTTCGGTGTAGAAATGTGCGAGGTCCCCGAGGGCTGCATCGGCGCAAGCTGCATAGTCCCCGCCGGGATAGCAAGCGGCGCGCGCGGTCGCATTCGTGCTCGAGAGCGGGATTACATGGGAATGTCGAATGACGATTCCGGTTGCCGCACGCTTGCGACGTAGTCGTGCGCCATTGGCGGCACGTTATCCCCGATCAAATTCATGATTTTTGGCCTTTGCGTCGGCGAGCGATAGGGTTAAATTATTCACAGTAGAACTATGCGAATCCCTCGCCGAGATACATCAGCTTTTCCACGAGTTTGGACTCCAGGACGACCGTCTGCCGTCGTGCTGCTGCTTTCGATTCTCCTCGGATGGGCAGGAGTGCAAGCCGCGCTGTGGCTCGTTGAATTATTCGGAGGGGCTAGCGACGGGTATGGCGGGGTGGCCTTGTTGGAGGCATTTCGGATCGACACAGACCTCTCTGCGAAGGGATATTACTGGAAATGGTTTTCCTACGCGGTGGTTCACTCGGATTGGGTGCATTTCTTCGTCAACGCCCTGGTCATCTATGCGGCCGGTCGGGAAGTGGAGCCCATTATCGGACGCAGGCACTTTCTCGCGATGAGTATGGTTGCGTGGGTCGGCGGCGGTCTTGTCTCTTGGGCCGTTTTTAGCCCAAACCCTTCTGATCATGCGTTCGACGTCGTTGGCTTTTCTGCTCCGGCTGCTGCGGTGCTCGCTGCCTACTCCACGATCATGCCGGAACTGGAGCAGCGGTTGAATATTTTCTTCATTATTCCACTTCGATTTCGCGCGAAATTCTACGCGCTCGCAGTCGTTGCACTGGCTGCGGTTTGTCTATTTACGAACACGCCGACTTCCGTCGGGCCTGCGGGAATTCTCCTCGGCTGCGTCTTGGGATGGGCGTGGGCGAAGCAGCTCGGCTTTGGCAATCCGCTTTGGGTTCAGCGCATGGTGTTTGAGCGCCGACAGCGGGAGTCCCGGCTGAGCCGGATGAATGCCACTGAATTCGTGGCGCTTGAAGTGGACCCGGTGTTGGACAAAATTACACGTTCCGGGATTGAAAGCCTCACCCGTGCCGAGCGGAAATTGCTGGAGCAAGGCTCCGGCAAGCTTTCGGAAAAAGCGAAACCCCAGTCGCGAAAAGCCTGATTTCAATTCTACTTTGTTAGTAGCGGGGCCGTCTCGGCCCCGTGACCTCTGAAACGGTTTGCAAAACGCAGAATTCTCAAGAAAAAGCGCGGGGATCGGGACGGTCCCCTACTTTCCATCAAGGCGTAACAAAGTAGAATTAAATCTCGCGGTTGGATGCCCACGGAAAGTGCGTGAAGGCTCGGAATCCATCGGTGGATTGGTTTTCGTGCTCCGTGAACTTTCCATCTCACCGATCCCCGGAAAATCAGGAGGTGGACGGCGCCCTTGCGGACACCGCCCACCTTTTTCCCAACCAACATTCTGAAAGTCTTAGTTCGCGGCGTTTTCGCGGAAGCCGTAGCGATTGCCGTCTGTTTCGATGACCTGACGGATTTTTTCCGCAGCGTTGCGCATGTCGAAAGGCGCGGAGTTGCCGTATCCTGCGGAGTTCACTGATCCCATCACCCCCATGAGACGGCTGCCGCCTGCGACATCAAATTCATATACGACCGGGCCATGCCCGCCCTTTTCATCGCCGTGGCTGGTCGAGCCTACATCGGTGATTTTGACGTGGATGAGGATTCCCGAGCGTCCGGCCCCGAATCCGCCAGCGACGGCACGTGCTGGCACAGAACCCGAGCTTACGAGTTCGATGGCACCGTCCACGACCCAGCCGGAATCCGCCTCTTCGTCGTCCGAAATCACCGAGGTTGGAGCGACCTTCTCCAGTTCTTCCTTCAGGATTTTCGCAAACTTGATAGGCGCTTGTGATTCACGGATGGCCTTGATCCCCTCGCCGCCATGCGAGCCCTGAAACGCACCGCTAGCGACCGTGAATGGACGGACGTAGATGGTCTTTGGAGCGGAAGCGCCTGTGGCGATAACGGTATTGGTGACTTTAGTCCCGGCGCATGCGCTGAGGCAGACGGCGGCGGCAGTAGCGAGTAGGTGATTTTTCATGGGCTGATAAATCCTCCATAATGCAGGTAGCGTGCCCGACGCGTCCGAATTTTAGCGCGGCCTCAAAACCGCGCGTGATTAAAAGTGGAATCGAGTCAGGGCGATGGTCACGCGTGAAAATATCGATTGATGAATGTCGATTGTTGATTGTTGAAGTGTCGGATGGTGACGCGGCTCGCGAGAGGCGGAAAACTTCAACAATCAACAATCGGAGCTCATCAATCAGCAATCCGCCGGATGAATATTACAATTCCACTTTTAATCTCACCCCTCAAAACCAGCTTCCAATCGAGACGTAAAAGCCCTTCGTGACCTTCCACAATTCGCTCATAAATCCAGACCACGTAAACTCCGGAGCCATCGTGATGACGAACGCCGCAAGCAGCCCCACATTGACCGTGTAAATGAGGACGAGCGAAAAAATACGCCCCGGCAGCAGCAGGTCGCTTTGCCCTTTCATCAGCATCCAGACAGTGAAACTGACATGAAACATCCACGCAAACCCAAGAGCCCCGAAAAACGTCCCCGCATACTCCAGCCCCAAAGGAGTCCACCCTGCCACACCCCACGCTGCGAGCACGGGGATGCAGTAAATCGGCCATAGGTAAGGCGCGAGTGCGATGATGAAATTGTATTTGTCCGTGACGATATGCCCCCCGTCGGAGCTGACCTCGAACTCGCGGATCTTCCCCTTGAAAAACAGCCCTGCAATCCACGCGTGCATGAACTCGTGACCCAGCACGTAAGTATGCACAAGTAACGGCGTTCCCCGGATGGCAAGGCTCGCGAAAAAAATGAACAACCAAGTGCCGCAGCCGGCGATCAGCGACACAAACTCATGGGTCTTGTAGAACGGCTCGATCATTCCGTTGCGCCCCATTGCCCCAAACGTATGCAGCAGCGCCACCGTGAGCACCCAAGCAAAAGGCACGAGGCAAAGTCCGATGATCGCATTGTAAACGCGGTGCCGCAGCGGACGGACCAACTCATCCGCACCGTCTGGTTCCTCCTCCGGGAAATCCTCTTCCTCCACAAAACCCGCCGCCTTTGCGCGAGCCGCGAGTTTCCGCTCGTGCTCCGTAGGCACAGCCAGTCGCAACTGCCGCGCATCGTACGGAGTCTTCTTTCTGCTTACGGTTTTCTTGCGGGCCTTGCTCAAAATAGTCCTGCGTATCCACCACACTCCGCTCTTTTTCGCAATGCTGGAGACGAAGAATGCGGGCGCTTCATTTCACTGCGACGAATTTATATCGCTCGTCGTAACGGCCTCCGGCGTGAGCGCGACAGCATTTGATGCACGCGGCGGCTTTGCGCAGCGGCTTCACGCGGGCGAGCTCGGAGCCGCACGAGGGGCATTTATAAAGGTAGCGCCGGACGGCAGTGCGTCGCGGGAGCGGAAGGTCATGCGTGCGCTTCTCGTCCGCGAGGCCGAGGTCGCGGCAAGCCTTCTGCCATTCCGCGCCGTGAGGCTGGATGCGGCGCTTCCCGGCCCGGTCGTGCGCGAGCAAATGGGCGAGCTCATGGCGGAGAGTTCGGTCGATTTCCGCAGCGCCGAATTGCGCGAGGCGCGGGTTCAGCGTGACGAGGCATTTCGTCCAATACGCCATCCCTGCCGTGCTCCGCATCCGCGCATTCCAGCGGACCCGGACACATGCGGCCAGTGCGGGCGCACCCGCCGCAGTGAGCAGCTCGCGTGATTGGGCGAGCAACTCGGATTCTTTCGGTAAATTTGGGCCCGGTGGATTGATACGGATGTCGAAACGCCTCTCGCGAGCCGCTGGCTGCACGGCTGCGGGCGGCTCAGGCGGTTTCGGCGCGAAGAAGCGTTTTATGAAATCAAATTCCAACACTTCCGCGACGGTGAAACACCGGAGCGATTCGCGCAAGCCGGGATTGGCGGCAACTTTCGCCGCCGAAATTTCCCAGCCCTACGGCGTTTCTTTGATCCGGTAAAACGCTTTGTTCGTCGGCCAGTCGCACAGCGGGATGGTCCCACCCCGCGCGGAAAACACGGATTCGCGCAAGGTCCACACGATCATCGTGCGGACGCGTTTGACGCAATCGCGGGCTAATTTCCTAAACGGAGTCTCAATCGCGCTCGCGCAAAAGACTCGTCGGAGATCTTTATTGACACCCCGCATTGATAGTCTTTCATACCGCCCGCGATGCGAACGACAGCACCCACATTGTCTGCGCCATCCGAGCCGGCCCTCGCCCGCCCGTCCCAATCTTCGTCCGCAGATGATGCGTCGTTTCCCGCCCACCACGCGTCCGCCGCCAAAAACCACGCCTCTTTTTCCACGCACCATGCGTCCTGCGTCAAAAAAGAGCGCTCTTTTATAAAAAAAGAGCACTCCTTTCTCGCGGAAGACGCATCCTTTCTCAAAAAAGACGCCTATTTTTTCGCGGAGGATGCATCCTTTTTTGCGGAAGAAGGCTCTTTTTCCGCAGAATACGCCGGTTTTCGCCCGTTTCGCGACTCCTTTCAGACAACACAACCATAACAAAAACAACAACCTATGAGCGAATTCAACGGATACTACCCAAACCGCGAGGGCGACCAATGTGAGTGGCTGGCCAATCTCGGCGAAAAATGCGACAATTACACCGCACAGCTTGGCAGCACCGCCGCCGAGATGACGCAGGTGAAGGCCGTTTGCCTCCTCCTTGTCTATATCAAAGGCACGTGGGTGGACGGGCTCCAAAAGCAGGCCGAAGCCGCCGTGGCGTTTCGCAACGCCATCGAAACCGGCAAACCGCCGACCGTCCCCACCGTCCCAGTCGTCGTCAATTTCACCCCGCCCGCCGGCAGCGCCAGCCCCACAGTTGGCCTGCTCACCTGGCTCTTCACAGTCATCGCCCGCTGGAAAACAGCGCCCGGCTGCTCCGATGCCATCATGCTC
>JAYTMG010000064.1:0-1429 GCA_043728745.1 Verrucomicrobiaceae bacterium | reverse complement strand
GTTTCCCGAAGAGGGATCTGTGAAGTAGGGGCTAGTTCGGCAGTGTTACGCGGACGATTCCGGGGCCTTTTACTCCGGTTGCGGGGATCTCGAGAGTGCCGAGGTGGTTTTCGATGATCTTCCGTGTGACGGTGAGGCCGAGGCCGAGACCCACGGTGCGGGTGCTTTGGAATGGCACTCCGATTTCGTCGGCAAGGTCGGATGGGAAGCCTGGCCCTGAGTCTTGAACTTCGACGGAGAGCTTCTCATCTTTGCCTTGCTGAATGCGGACGGTGACGGTGGGATTTTCGGGGTTGGCTTGAAGCGCGTTGAGGATGATTTCCGAGAAGGCGTGCCGGAGTGCTTTGGTGTCGCCGGTAATCATCGCGGCGTTGTTGCGATCGAGATCGAAACGGGGTGCGCGGGTGCCCGGATTGGCTCCGGGATTGAAGTTTTGCGCTTCTGCGTAGGCGCTCTCGAGGATGCTTGTGATTTTGACGGTTTCTCCGTCTTTTCCGTCCCAGTCGCGGCTGAGGAAGTTCATTTGCTGGGTGAGGCGTTGGATTCGGCGGACGCTTTTGCCCAGTACGCCGGAGAGCTCTTTTCGCGCTTCGGCGTCGGCGTCGAATTCGAGCAATTGTTGCATCGTGGAGATGGGAGTGAGGGCGTTGCCGATTTCGTGGGCGAGGTGCCACGACATTTGCCGGACGAGCCGGAGCTTGTTGGTCTCGACTTCAAGCTGGACGGCGCGCTCGTGCTCGGTGATGTCGTCCAAGACGAGGAGCGCTGCGTCTGCTCGCTGATTGGTGCCGACTCGGAATGGGATGATGCGGACGCCGACAATGACGGTGGGGAGATGTGGGGGCGTCCATTTGAATGCGGCGGCTGACTGTCCGGTCTGGATGACTTGGAAAATCTGGCTGCCGAGCTGCTGCGGGAGGTCCCCGAAATCAAACGCGCGGCGTGTGCGCTGGCGGCTGTTTTCGGGGAATAGCAGTGAAAGGGCGGCGTTGTTCGTGTGAATGATTCCGCGATTGGATGCGACGACGACGCAGCCGCTGCCTAGGGATGCGATGATCTCGTCGATGAGGCCATGTCCTGCCGATAGTTGCTCGTGCCGCCAGCAGTTGCGAAGCGCGGTGCCGAGCTCTTCGAGCCAGTGAAAAAGGTGCAGGAGTTCTTCGTCGCCGAAGGTTCCGCCGGTGATGCGTTCGTCGAGAAGGAGGATGCCTACAAAAGTGTCCCGCTCCATGATGGGAATTGCGATGGAACTGCCGAGGATCTCAAATTCGCGCATGATTTCGCGGCTTGAGTGCGCTTCATGGCTCGTGCTGCGGAGGATGCGGCTGTTGCGGTGTAGGTGTGCGCCAAGTCCGCCGGATAGTGAGAGGGCGAAATGTTGGAGGATGCTGGGCTCGTGCCCGACTGCTTGGACCGCCCGGAGCCAATG
>JAYTMG010000063.1:0-17578 GCA_043728745.1 Verrucomicrobiaceae bacterium | reverse complement strand
ATCGACGACCGCATCAACGTCGTCTCGAAGGCATTCCTCGGGCTCACCGTCTCGTGCGCACGTTGCCACGATCACATGTTCGACCCGATCTCGATGAAGGACTATTACGCCCTTCACGGCATCTTCAACTCCAGCACGGAGCCCACGCAAAAGCCGCTCATCGCCCCACCAAACGCGGCGCAATTTGCCGACTACACGGCGAAGAAAACGACCATCGAGAAAGAGAACCGCGACATTTACTTCCGCGAAGTTGAACACTGGCTCGGTCTCTTTTCCAGCAAGCCCGGAAAGTATCTCGAGGCCGCACTCCTTCGCCGCGACCGTTCGGAAGGCTCCCAGCTCGCACGGCAGACGCTCATTGAAAAAGAGCAGCTCGACGTGATTCTCGCGAACTTCTACGAGCGCGTCCTGAACGGCAACAACCGCTTCTTTGGCCCGATGAGCGAGTTCAAAGACGTGAAGACCAGTGAGTGGAGCACCCACTCGCCGCTCGTCCTCAAGGAAATCCGTCTGAGCGGACGCTACAACCCGATCATCGCCAAAGCCCTCGAAGCCGCGAAGCCCGCTTCGATGGAGCAAGTCATCGGCGTTTATCAGACCATCCTCGCGCAATACGCCGCGAAAATGCCCGGCTACGTGAAGGCTTACCAGACCGCGACCGGCGACAAAATCGAAGGCTTCACTCCCGATGAAGTCGAGATCATGAACGGACCGTTTGCGCTCACCACCGCGCCAAAAGCGTCGATGGACTGGATTCGCGACGCCACAGGCGGCTGGGCCGTGCAGATGACCGGTCGCGCAAGATTCGTCTTCGCAAAGATGAACGAACTCGACCTCACGCACCCCGGCGCACCGACCCGCGCGATGGTGATGCTCGACAAGGAACGGCCAACCGATTCCAACATCCTTCTCCGTGGGCAGGCTGGAACTCCTGGCGACAAAGTGGAGCGTCGATTCCTCGACATCCTCTCTCCGAACCACGCGGCAAAGGCATTCCCACGCAGCAGCAGCGGACGATTCGAACTAGCGAAAGCCATCGCGAGCAAAGAAAATCCGCTCACAGCCCGCGTGCTCGTGAACCGGGTCTGGATGCACCATTTCGGCGAAGGATTTGTCCGCACTCCGGACGATCTCGGCGTGATGAGCGAAAAGCCATCGCACCCCGAGCTTGTGGACTTCTTGTCGAGCTGGTTCGTGGATGAAACCGCCGGAAACTGGAGCCTCAAGCGCCTCCATAAATTCGTCATGCTTTCCAACGTTTATCAGCTCAGCAGCAACGCTAACAACGACAAGGCGAGGACCGAATACTCCGTGAAAGATTCGGAGAACCGTCTCCTTTGGCGCGCCAATGTCCGCCGTCTCGAATTCGAAGCGATTCGCGATTCGCTCCTCGTTTTCTCAGGACGACTCGACCCGAAAGTCGGCGGCCAGCCCGTGAATATCACGGATGAACCTTACATCTATCGTCGCTCCGTCTATGGTTACATCGACCGCGGCAACGTGCCTGAATTGATGGGCCACTTCGACTTCAGTGATCCCGATATGCCGAACTCAAAGCGCACCGCGACCATCGTGCCGCAGCAGGCGCTCTTCATCATGAACAGCCCGATGGCGATCGATGTCGCACGTCGCGTGGTTGCCCGGCCGGAAGTGCGGAACGAACGGCAGGACATGCGAAAGATCGTCGCGATCTATCGTATTCTTTTCCAGCGTCAGCCACTCCCTGAGGAGATCAAAATGGGAATGGCCTTCGTCGCGAACGAAGCCAAGAAGCAACCCGAAATTGATGCAATGGCACCGGAGATGATGAAAAAGAATGCCGCGGTCAAAAAGCGCATTGAAGACCGCCGTGGTCGCGACAATGACGCGATGATGACCATCATCAATGATGGCGACATCATTGAGCGTCGGCCGCTTTCCACTTGGGAATCCTACGCGCACGCGATTCTGTTTTCGAACGAGTCGGCCTACGTGAACTAAGCTCCATTTAGGACGGACGTTCCTTCACGAACGAGCGCGTCTTCGACTCAGAATGTGACGGGTGAAGCACCCGGTATGTGGAAAGCCTGCTCCGAGGGAAGGCCGAGTGAATGACGCTGATTCGCTCCAGGGAACCACCTCGCTCGGCTTAGGATTTCGGGCAGATGCGGTAAAACGCTCGCCGATTACGAGCGGCTCGCAGCAACGTTGCGTGGAGAGGCGTGAGCGGTTATGGGTCCGCGCATGAGAACCATTCTTTTCCTTGGGGCATTCCTTTTCGCCGCAGCAACGGTGAGCGCGGCGAGCCGACCGAACGTCGTCATTTTCCTCGCGGACGATGCGGGGTGGGGCGACTACAGCGTGAATGGAAACACGAATCTCCAGACACCGAATATCGACTCGCTCGCCCGCGACGGAGCAATGCTGGAGCGCTTCTACGTGTGTCCCGTGTGTTCGCCGACGCGCGCGGAAATGCTCACCGGGCGCTATCATTTGCGAGGCGGCGTGCGCGGGGTGTCCACCGGGCAGGAGCGGCTGAACCTCGATGAAAAGACGCTCGCGGATTCGTTCAAGGCGGCGGGCTACGCGACGGGGGCGTTTGGAAAATGGCACAACGGCAGCCAGTGGCCGTTCCATCCGAATGCGCGCGGGTTCGACGAATACTACGGCTTCACCTCGGGGCACTGGGGCGAGTATTTCGACCCGCCGCTGGAGCGTAACGGGGAGCTCGTGCGGGGCAGCGGATACATCGCGGACGACCTGACTTCGAAGGCGCTGGAATTCATCGACCGCAACGCCGCGAAGCCGTTCCTCTGCTACGTCCCGTACAACACGCCGCACTCGCCATGGGCCGCACCGGCGGATGTATGGGAGCGCTTCAAGGATCGCCCGATCGCGATGCGCAGCGAGGCGGGGGAAAAGGAGCCGCTGGCGACGACGCGTTGCGCGCTCGCGATGATGGAAAACCTCGATGCAAATGTGGGCCGCGTGCTCCGGCGGCTCGACGAGCTGAAGCTGAGCGAAAACACCGTGGTGATTTACTTCTCCGACAACGGCCCGAACTCCGAGCGCTGGAACGGCGCGATGAAAGGCCGCAAAGGGACGACGGATGAAGGCGGCGTGCGCTCGCCGCTTTTCGTGCGATGGCCGGGCCACATCCCGCGCGGGACCCGCGTGAAGGAAATTGCTGGCGCGATCGACCTGCTGCCCACGCTCGCTGCGATGGCGGACGTCCGCCACATCGGGACGAAGCCGCTCGACGGTCGCGACCTTTCTCCGCTGCTTACCAGCAAGCCGACGGACTGGCCGGAGCGCATGATTTTCTCCACCTGGGGAGGAAAAGTGAGCGCACGGAGCCAGCGCTACCGGCTGGATAATGCGGGCGCGCTCTACGACATGGAAGCCGACCCTTCGCAGAAGAAAAACATCGCGGCACAAGAGCCCGCAGTGACTTCCAAAATGGCGGCGGCGCAAGCAGAGTGGAAGAAGGAGATGGGCATGACCGCGATGAGCATTCTGCCGAGCGACGATCGCCCGCATCCCGTCGGCTATTCCGAGTTTCCCACCACGCCGCTGCCCGCGCGCGACGGCGTCGCCGAAGGCGGAATCAAGCGCAGCGCGAACGCGCCGAACTCATCCTACTTCGTGAACTGGAAGTCGCTCGACGGCCGCATCACATGGGATGTCGATGTCCACAACACGGGCGAGTACGACGCAGTGATTTACTACACCGCGCCCCTCGCCGATGCCGGCGCGACGATCGAGCTGAGCCTGAACGGCGCGAAGCTCGCCGGCAAAGTGCAGCCCGGTTGGGACCCACCGCTTTACACAAATCAAGACACCATCCCGCGTCCAGCGGGCGAGTCGCAGATGAAAGAATTCCGCCCGCTAAAGCTCGGAACGATCCGATTGGAAAAAGGCCGCGGCCCGCTCACGCTGCGAGCGCTGGAGATGCCGGGCCAGTCGGTGATGGACGTCCGCGCGCTCTATCTCACGCTGAAAAAGTGACATGATTCGCGACCCATATTTGCCGGACATAAAACGCGAGTTCGCGGCGGCTCCAGCGTCCTGGTATCTCGTTTGCACTGTTGCGGAATTAGAGCGCAAGCCGGTGCGTTTCGATCTTCCGGACGGGCAGAAGTTCGTCGCATTCCGAACTCCGGATCAAAAGGCGACGGTAATCAGCGGACTCTGTAGCCACATGGGAGCAGACCTTTCGCGAGGGTGCGTGAAAAATGGACGCATCGTCTGCCCGCTGCACGCGTGGGAATATGGACGCGACGGGCGCTGCGAGCACATTCCGGCATCCGCCGATATCCCGGAGTTCGCGCGGCAGAAAACCTATCCTGTGGAAGAACGCGCCGGGCTCGTGTTCTTTTTCAACCAGCCGCAAGCGCGGTTCCCTCTTCCGTTTTTTGATGGTGTCGATCCGGATGTGATGGTTCCCGCAAGGCCCATTGATTTTACGGAAGCTGTGCCGTGGTATCTCATCGGCGGAAACGGCTTCGATAAACAGCACTTCGCAAACACGCACGATCGTCACTTGGTCACCGAGCCGGTTGTCGATTCGCCAAATCCATTCGCGATGCGCAGTCAGCTCGACTTAGCGATAGGCGGCTCGTCTCACACAGACAGGCTCACGCGCATCCTCGCAGGGAAGCAATCGCGGATGACGGTTACGTCGTGGTGCGGATCGCTGATTTTCGCCACTGCGAAATTTCGCCGGACGACGACCTACGGAATGATCGCCGTTCGTCCACTCCCGAACGATGCAGTCCACGCGCGTGTCGTCGTCTTCATTCCGCGGTCGCAAAACATGCTGGGCCGCGTAATGTTCGATCCACTTCACGCAGAGGTGCGCCGCCATTTCATCCGCGAGTTTTTCAAATCTGATCTCGGTCGCCTCGCGGGCATTCGGTTTCACCGAGAGCGCATGATCGCAGCCGATAAAATGCTCGTCGATTACCTTGAATGGCTGCACAAAGTGCATCGTTAATTCTCCGCACATGAAAACAATCGTCTGCTTCCTTCTCGTCCTCGCATCGGCGCTGCCAGGTTTCTCTCAAGCTCCCGCTGACGAAGTCGGCGCGGCGATCACCACGCTCCGAGAGGGCCTCGTCGCAAGTTTCAAGAAAGGCGACATCGACGGGCTTATCACACACCTCGACAAGGATGTGGTAGTGACTTGGCAAAACGGAGAGGTCTGCCGCGGCACCGACGCAGTGAAGGCGTACCACACGCGGATGATGACCGGGGACAAACGAATCGTGCGCGAGGTGCAATCCGAGCCCGAAATCATCGGACGTCAGGTGAATGGCGACTGGGCCGTTTCGTGGGGAAATCTGCACGACCGTTTCATCCTCATGGATGGCTCGGACCTGCCGATGAACAGCGTCTTCACCGCGACTGTTGCGAAGCGCGGCGACCGCTGGCTGGTCACGGCGTTTCACGTCTCGGTGAACGCGTTCGACAATCCCGTCCTCGGCCTTGCGACGCGCAAAGTCGCGCTATGGGGCGGCATCAGTGCCGGTGTGTTTGGCGTAGTCGTCGGGTTCTTCGCCGGGCGTCGAAAGGCGTGAGTCTCGACGCCGCAACCGCGCAGCTTTACGAGCGAATTTGCAGCGTCGCAGAAAACGCGGCGTTCCTCAAACTCGCGCTCAACTCCACATCGCAAGGGCCGTTGCCTGCCGACATCATCGGCGTCGTGCCCGGCGCATTTTATCGCGACCATTATGACACTGGCGCGGACGGTGCCCGGATTTTCGCCATCGCCAAAAAGCTCGGCTGCGTGGCTGAACTCATTCCCGTCCCGAGCTTCGGCAGGCTCGATGAAAACGCCGCAGTGATCGCCGATTGGCTCGCCGCAAATCGGGGCAAACGCATCGCGCTGGTGAGCCTCAGCAAAGGCGGCGCAGACGTAAAACGCGCACTCACTTTGCGCCCCGACGCTTTTGCCGATGTCGCCGCGTGGATCAGTCTCAGCGGCATCGTGAACGGCACGCCGCTCATCGCATGGTTGCGGGCTCGTCCGCTGCGCTGGTGGGCCGTCCGCATCATCCTCTGGTGGCGCGGGCAGAGCCGAAAAACGCTCACCGATTTACATCACCAGCCCGAAAGCAAATGGCCCGCCGTGCCGCCAAACTTACGCATCGTCCACGTCATCGGCTTCCCGATGGAGCGTGACATCGTCCACCCGTGGGCACCCCGCGCCTACAAGCGTCTCGCCCCGCTCGGCCCAAACGACGGCGGCGGAATCATCCTCGCCGACTGCGTGAATTTCCCCGGAATCGTCTGCCCGATTTTGGGAGCCGACCACTACTTCTCGCCGAGCTGGGACATCGTCCCATTACTCACCGAAATCGTCGCCGCCGCACTCGCGCCGCGCCACGCAAACCAATGCGAGAACCAGCCCACCGCTGCGCCCGCGAGTAAATCGAGCGAGTAGTGTTGCCGCGTCGCCAGCGTGGAATACGCAATCGCGGTAAACCAAAGTCCACACAGCATCACAACCCAACACGGCGGCGCAAAAACCCGCAGCGCCAGCGCACTCATCGACATGATAAACCCCGCGTGCAACGAAGGGCACGCATTCAATTTCCCATCGAGCGCGACGATCCAATTCATCGCAACCCCATCGCCCAAATCCGCAGGCCGCACCACCTGCGTCGGGTAAAAAAAGAACGCCGAAAAACTCAGCGCCATCAGCATCGCCACACACACCGCAAACCGCCGCAACGTTTCCCGATTTGGCAAAAGCCAAGGCATCCCAGCCGAGAACAAAAAGTAAGACAAATACACCCAGCTCCACGGCTCCGGCGTGAAGGGAACCGCCCGGTCCAACCACAACATCGGCACCTCGCGAACCGGATAAAACGCATGACGCCCCAACGTCCCATAGCCGATCCAAAAAACAACATTCACCACCACCGTAAGCAGGACCTTCAGCCGCCACTCCGCCATAGCCAGCGCAAGCAATTGAGCCATCGGATGAGATTTCATATTGTCACCAAATCCCAACCACGGAAATCCACCCACGTAAAGCTACGAAGCCCGCAGCCAGTTTCCGGCGAGGGCAAGTTTACGCTAGACGCATGGGTATTCACACTTGCCGTTCCTGATTTCGGCAGCCATTAGTCCGGCCAATGCGCGTAATTTTTGATACGTTCGTTCTCGTCGCCGCTGCTCGCTCTCGCGATGGTGCGAGCTTCGCGCTTGTCAGCGCGATTCCGACTTCACGCTTTCAGATTTGCCTCTCGGTCGGCCTCTATTCGGAGTGGCAAGACGTGCTCGCCCGGCCCGAACATCTACCTCCCGGACAGACCGCCACAGACGCGCTCGCGTTCCTCCGCTTCCTCGCCGCGCAAGCACATCTGCAAGACATCTTCTTTCTTTGGCGACCCTTCCTTCCCGATGCCGACGATGACATGATTCTCGAACTAGCATTTGCCGCCGGATGCCGCTATATCGTCACCCATAATACCAAAGACTTTCGCGGCAGCGAGCGCCTCGGCACCGTGGCCATCACACCGCGAGACTTTCTAGCCATCGTAAAAAAGACACCATAAAAATGAACGCACTCACCGTCCAGTTTCCAGACTCCCTCCACCGCAGCATCAAGGAACTCGCCGCACAAGAGGGCTATTCCGTGGACCAATTCTTAGCCAGCGCCGCCGCCGAAAAAATGGCCGCAATCCGCACCCTCGACTACCTCCGAGCCGAGGCCGCCCAAGGAAAGCGCGAAGACTTCGAGCAATTTCTAGCCGCCGTCCCACATCGCCACCCGGAAGAAACCGACCGCTTGTCCGAGTGAGAGTGAGAGCCAGAAAGCAGGCGGGATTTTCAATCTCGCTCGTTCGCCATCTCCACTCTCGCAGCCGCATTATTTCGGGTGAGGAAATCACAAGTCTTTCTGTCTCTCACTCCGCCTACGCACATTTCGCTACCAACAGTCGTCCGGTGGAGACGATCAAAGTTCGAGGGGAGAAGAGCGCACGCCTAGTTCGTAAAGCAGATATTGATGACCTTTATCTGATGAATGTCAGGCCGGGATTTGACTATCTCATCCGCTCGCGCCTGAAGTGCTTCTACGAGCGCGGGTGCGTCTATCAAGGACCCCGATTTGTCGTCTTTCCATGTGCGCTCTTTGTTGAATTGAGCCAGCGCGTAAATTCCGTACCGTGCGCGGTGGTCCCGCAAATATTGCCCTACTAACTGATTTTCTAGCCGTTCCATGAGTTCGTTGAAGCTCCACTCCTCTGCGACTTTCAACTCGACCGAAACAGGCGCGATGTTCGGGACAGAAAGCCGGAGGTCGGGCCGCTTTCCATCATCGATTTCCCACTCCTGCGGAACGATAATCGCGGGCTCGTTTTGCCGAACCAATTGCCGCGCGAGCCATTTGCGGACGCCGACTTCTTGCAGTTCGGGGCGGACATCATCTCTCGGGCTGTCCTCACCTTTTTCCACCCACGCCTTGATGTTTTCAAAGCGCCGTACGCCGAGTCGGAAAAGGTCGGTATCGTTTTGTGGCTCCCTTTGAAACGTCGCTGCGAATGCGCGTATGTCCATCGCCCGCCATTTCGGGAGATCGGTGAACTGCTGGGAATGCTTCTCGATCAGATGGTGAATGTAGTCGTGGTGGGAAGCCAAGATGGGGTGCTCTTGCAACGCCCTGAGAACATCGCCAGCCTCAGGCTCGTTGGTGTCTGCCAAGATGCCGAGCAAAGAACCGCGAAACTCCTGCGCGTAGTCGCGCGAGTCCGGTGTATATGTCCCGCCATCGCTTCGATTATAGTCCTCTGCTACGCGGACATGCTGATAGAGCAACGGAATGAAAATACGCATCGCGGACGGTGTAGCCCATGAACGGTGCTTGAGGTGCGCGTGTTGATGACGCTGACCACTGAGGTTGGCACAAATGTTCAGCATTGCTGCTTTTGAAACGTCGTTTTGATCCAACACGGACGCGAGGTAGGCGAGCGCCGGGAGTGCGTCCGCGTTCAGCCAGATCGACATCCACAATGTGAACCCCGTTTCATCAGGGCGGTATTGCTTGGCCTTTAATGCGGCGAGAGTCGCAATACGTTTCACTGCCAACCCCTCATCTGCAGTCAGTAGTCTTACCGCATAGTCTCTGATCTTCTGATTCTTCGGTTCACGGTCGGCAATCAAAGAGAACAAAAGCTCGCGTGTAAGGGGGCGAAGGTCGGCACCATAACAACTCAAATCATAGATGGTGAGATGACTTTCATTGCCCACCGGATCGATGTCCCACTCAGCCCGAATGCACTGTTCCAAAACGTCGCGAACAGGGAGTGGGTGCGCCTTGGCAAGCTCTGGAAACCACGTTGAGAACCCGTTCAACTCATACAACGCGTATCGGGTGGCGCGGCGGGCATCGGCGTCGGACAGATTTTGGAAAACGATATCCCCGTCTTTCCAACCCGCGAAGATTCCCGCCATACCGACGTGGATGCCGAGGGTAAGGCTGTTTTGGCCAATACGTTCATACGGGAGGGGAGGTTCATATTCCCGCCAGATTCGTTTGGAACCGGCGCGGACAGCGCGTGCACAACTCTCGCCGTATTTCTTGTTCAACGAGGACCAATCTTCTGGAACCCATTTATCGCTGCCATGCGGAAGCAAGTTCGCGATCCACCCGATTTTCTCGCCAGATTCGACTTTCTTGCGGTAGCGAATCAATGTCCATCGGTCTTTCCAGTGGTGGTATTTCAGCACCATATCGCGCCAGATAACGCGCAGCTTAAAGCGCCAACTCGAATACCCTAAATATCGGTATTTCAACCGGAGCAATCGCGCAAAAAGCCCCGGATGCAGGGATTTCCAAAGGATTTTCCGCGATTCTGGGAATGGACGACAGGCTTTCCGTAACTCTTTAAGTATCGCGGATGGACGCCTCAAGGATTCCCACAGTTCGATGGCCCAGCGAGTCGCGGTTTCTCGTTCTGCGGGCGATTGTGCGCGGTGAATGCCTTCCATAAGCCACCCGAGATCAGACGCCACAGCCTGTAAATCGTTATAAAAGATTCCAACGCTTTGTAGTCGTGTATTTTCACCTTCGCCCTCTGCCGCAATCCTGTCGGCGGCGAGGCGGAAAAACTTCCGACGCAATGCCGGGAAGCGCTCAGTTCGCTCGGCAAATTCATTCATATCAGGAAAGTCTGATATTCCTGCACCTGACCGCGTTCGCACGAGTGTCTCCGCAACCGCGTCGCACTCTTCGCTGGTTAGCACCGACCGTGAAACAAGGCCAAACGCAGCATGCACGGCGAGTTTGAGCATCCAGCGAGGAGTGGATTCGTCGTCCAGATCGTCATCCAAAGAAGCGTTTTCTTCATCCGGCACCGGCAGTTTCAAAAGGCACCGGATCACATCCACTCCGCCATTCTTCTCCGCATCTCCGTTCAGGTGCTCACAGAGCGAGTAGTTCCATTGTCTTCGTTGATTCTCGCTCCCCTTCGCGTTTGCCAATGCTTGAACGAGCCTGCCCGCGGACCAGTGCCTTGGAAAAAGCATCGTCGCCAACAAGGAGCAAACGCTGTGAGGTAACTGGCCGATCTGGTCTGCGGCGTTCGCGAGTCGCGCGAGTATCCCGTCGTCAGCAATCACTTCGAGGGCTCGTGCAGCAGCGGGGAATACATCTCCAGTGGAAAGCCCGGCAATCGCAATTTGCAGCACAGCCTCCGCGCAACCCACGAGCCTGCCTGCACGAACAAGGTTGAGGACCATATCCTGAATTCCTTCCCCCGCATCGGACGAAAGAAGTATCGCATTGATGTCAGGAACCAAGCCCACATCAGCTAATCGCGATAGTGCGCTTTCGTCAGTTTCCCACCAAAGGTAACCACGCTTCCCTGCACGCTCGGAAAGCGCAGCGAGAAGCCTCCGTCGGTCCTCAATCGAAAACTGAGAGGGATCACCGAATCGCAAGACTGTTTCCGGCGCAGCCTCCAAAAGCCACGCCCTCACTTGGCGATTCCACCATTCGTTCCCCGTGCTGAGCCACGCTGCGACAGGAGCGGTCGCCGGGCGCAAAATCCGAATACCACGATGAGTGGTAAACAGGAGGTTTTCCAATTCAGTAACGGGACAATCGCGCCTCATCAAATCCGCGAGCCAGTAAGCCGCAAGAAACTCGGACAGCCGCCGATGGTGAAACCGTTGCCGCCCATAACTCGCTCCGTCAAAAATGGCATGATTGAATAGCGCCGTGACTTCGTCGGCCCTCCAATCGGGAGGTAGGCAGTCCGGCGCGGAAAGCGCGTCGATTGGGGCGTTCGGATCATCGGGAATTTTGAAGGTCAGATTGCCGCACCAAATCGTCGAGGCGGCCAAAGCCTGCGCTCCGTCTCGCGCTCGGTGAAGTGATAAGACTTCAGCGATTTTCCGATGGGATGTTTTGCGAAGCTGAGCATCGCAAACGAAGTTCAATATGTCCGTTAGCGAGCCAAGGTTTCCCTGATCGTTCCAGTAGGACAACAAGTCGTCCACATCTGCCGGTCTTCGCGCAAAATCCCATGCAAACGCGGCATCAATCGCGGCAAGAAAAGCATTCGCCTTTTGCGGCACACGGGCGCTGGCATAGATGCCAACGGCATCCCGATTCAACGGAAGCAAAGACACCACAAAAGGAAATCGAGTCTCGCTCTTTTTCTCCGTCTTTTCCTGAGCGGCAGAGAACTCCGAGGCGATCTCGGGGAAACACATGCGAATCGAGTGTTCGTCCGTGCCGTGGTGAAAGTCGGTGATTCTCGTAGATATGACCACGCGAATCCGGCGCCGCTCCTGCGGAGAGAGCACCGCTCGGAAATTGTCCAGAGCACGCTCGAAATCCGACGGGCCACGGAGCTTCGCCTCATCAACAGAATCGAGGAAGAAGAGCGCTTGCCCGGTGCTCTTTCTCCAATCAGCGAACCGTTGTGTGTGCGCGCTACGCAAGGGGAGCGAACCACCAGCTTGGCTCATTTCGTCCAAGCGCAAATAGAAGGAATATGGGCAGACGGTGGATACGGAGGCTTGATTCTCTAGCTCCCAACTCTTCCCACTTCCCGGCTCGCCTTTAACGACAACCAAAGGATGCTTGAGTAATTCACCCCAACCCAACGATTGCCGCTCCCAGAGCCAAGCCGCAGAGTAACTATTCAGGGCGGCGTCTTCGGCGTTCTCCTCCTTTCGAACTTCTTTGAAGCGGCGTTTTAGGTCTATGAACTGTGGCCTTGGAGTCATTTCGGTCGAGGCATAGTGATGGAGGAGAACAATCATTGGCGAGCTATTGATGGGGCAATCGGTTTTGAGATCGTTATAGAAGGCGCGCAACTTACTGAAGGCAGCATGTGATGGCTTCCGCAGTGCGCGGTTCGCTGGTTTGGAGCGAGATGGTTGATCACCGCACGACCAGTTTACGGAACGCGAACTTGGCAACCGGACTATGACGGGGCAATCATTGGCGCATGTCCATTCAGCAACTCATCATATCTGAAGTCTCCCAGCAGCCGGAGCCATTGCTGCGGGAGGTGTGGCACTACATGAATTTTCTCAAAGCGAAGGCTAAGGAAGAGTCAGCGTCGTGTGCTGTGGTTCGTCCTGGATTTGGCTCGGTGCCGGGAATCGTGCTTGCTGATGACTTTGATACGACTACGGAATGACCTTTCCCGAGTGCGCATTCGGCACGTTGCTCGGTGCCTTGCGCGGGCCGCGCCACATTTTCAAATACGCGGTGATGAGCGAGCCGCGCTTGGTGTCGCCTTCCTCGGCGGTCGCCGGGAGATGAATCCACGGGATTGATGGGTGTGTGTGGTGTGTGAGGTGCCAATTGTGGTTCAGCCACAGCAGATCAATCGGCTTCCAAATCCACAGATTTTTCGCGCCGCGTGTGACGTGTCGCTCGGTGCCGTAGTGATGCACATATTGCATCGCGGACCACAAAAAACCATAGCCTGCATACATCGCGATGTAGTGCCAGAGCGGGATTTGCAGCAGCCACACGATGCCCGTGTGCAGCGCGATTGCGCCCGCGCATTCGAGCCGGATGATGTGGCGGTAGCGCGGATTCAGCGACTCGATGAGCGCGGCGGTGGGCTGGTCCACTTTCAGAAATTTCTTATCCGCACGATATGGCAGGATGAGAAAGACGACGTTGCTGAGCACGACGACGAGGTAAAAGAACCCGGTGAGAATCCCGTAGAATGCAAGGATGCGCCATAGTTTGTGGTCGCCCTCGAAGTAGTAATCGAATGCTTCGTCGTCCGAGCGATTGCGCAAGTGATGCCCGAGATGCCCCTGCCGCATGAGGTGAAACGGAGCGGGGAAAAACAACATCAATGCCGCCCCGACGCATTCGTTCCAGCGGCGATTGGAAAAGAGCATCGAGTGCTCCGCTTCGTGGGCGGTGGAATAGACGGAGTTCATCACGATGCCAAAAACCACCGCCAGCCCCGCGAGCGCCCATCCGCTCTCGATCCGCGAAACGGCAAAGACGCACGCGGCAATCGCGAGCAACTGCGCGACGACGATGGCGGCGTTCAGGCGGTTTGGGATGGCGGTGTCTTTCATTCGGGGGTGGCAGCATTGCACGGAGGTGGCAAAAGAATCCACACTCTGTTTCAGTAAATACTGCTTGCAAATCGGGAATGTGATTCCTTGATTGCAAGGATATGGTTTCGAGAAATCTCTCAGTTCAATTAGCGCGATCCCTACAAGACTTCCCGGTTGTCGCCCTGCTTGGGCCACGTCAGGTCGGTAAAACTACCCTTGCACTTGAGATTGCGAATGCCGCGAAACTATCCAAACCGACGCTCTATTTGGACATCGAGCGCCCATCCGACGCGGCTCGACTTTCGGACCCCGAACTTTTCCTGGCCGCGCAATCGGGGCGGCTCGTGATTCTTGATGAGGTGCAGCGGATTTCCGGCCTGTTCCCGCTCTTGCGTAGCCTCGTGGATGAGCGCCGACGGGCGGGCGAGACTGCCGGGCATTTCCTCCTTCTCGGCTCCGCGTCACCATCGCTTTTGCGCCAAAGCGCAGAGTCGCTTGCGGGCCGCATTGCCACTTTGGAACTCCGCCCTTTTCAATGTGACGAAGTGCGCGCAACTTCGAGCGACGCTCTGGAGCGACTGTGGGTTCGCGGCGGGTTCCCGGATAGCTTCCTGGCGACGGACGACACCAAGAGCCTCGGTTGGCGCGAGCAGTTTATTTCGACCTATTTGGAGCGCGACATCCCGCTGATAAATCCCCGGCTTTCCTCCCCGACTATGCGCCGATTGTGGATGATGCTTGCCCATCATCAAGGCGGCGCGCTCAACGCCGCGACTCTCGCCGCCGGGCTCGGAGTGACGGGAAAAACGGTGGCAAGCTATGTCGATTTGCTGGTCGAACTCTTCCTCGCTCGCAGGCTGGACCCATGGTATCGCAATGCTGGCAAGCGGCTCACGAAAGCGCCGCGCATCTACGTTCGCGACAGCGGGCTCCTGCACGCGCTTGCCGGGATCGGCGATGGCCATACGCTGCTCGGGCATCCGCTCTGCGGCCCGTCGTGGGAAGGCATGGCGATTGAGCATCTCATTGCAGCCGCGCCCTCCTCGTGGCGTCCATATTACTACCGGACTCAAGCGGGCGCAGAAATCGATCTCGTATTCGAGCGGCCTGACGGGACCACCATCGCGCTGGAAATCAAACGCTCGCTTCAACCGAAAATCGGACACGGCTTTCGCATCGCCTGCACGGACATTGCCGCATCGGAAAGATACTACGTCATCCCGAGTGGAGCAGCATATCCGCTTGATGCCGAGACGACGGCGATCTCGCTCCCGGCGATCGTCGCAAACTTGCGGGAGCGCTGAGGCGCGTGACGTTCAGTCTGCTTGGAATCGCGGTGTCTTTTATTCGCGGCGAGATGGAGAACGAACGTTTCCACCTTGTCGTTCAACCATCGCGTTTATACCTTCAAGCCATGAAAAACATCGCAGTTTCTGTAGATGATAACCTCCATGAAGAGGCTTGGGTGCTTGCGGACTCGAAACCCTCACTCCCAGGTTCCGTGGGACCACTCAACCGTGAGGAACTCTATCGACGTGGAGTTTAGAGCACTACAATGAAACTCGCGCTCATCTCGCCGAAAGGCCCGCTGTATCGGCATCGCGGAGGTATTTGGAAAAAGTCGCTGCGTTACCAGCCGCTCACGCTCACGACGCTCGCGGCGCTGATCCCGAAGGACGTGCCGTGCGATGTGCGGCTCATTGATGAAGGAATTGCGGATGTGCCGCTGGATTTGGAAGCGGATATGATCGGGCTCACGGTCATCACCGGAACGGCTTCGCGGGCTTATGAATTGGCGGATCATTTCCGGTCGCGCGGAATCACTGTGGTGCTCGGCGGACCGCACGTGACGCTGATTCCCGATGATGCTGCGCCGCACGCGGATGCAATCGTCGTCGGCTACGCGGAGGATACGTGGCCGCAGTTGCTCCGCGATTTTGCTGCTGGAGAAATGCAGGCGCGCTACACGCAAGCACCGGGGCTCGAAATCGGCGGACGGCCTTTTCCTCGCCGCGATTTGCTACCGTCGTCGCACTTTCTCACGAGCAATGTTTTCGAGGCGACGCGAGGTTGCGTGCATAGCTGCGATTTCTGCGTGGTGCCGACGGCGTGGGGGCGGAAACCTTTCCAGAAACCCGTCGGCGAAGTCATCGCCGACATCCGGCAAATGGGCGCGAAAAAGCTCATCTTCGTGGACCTCAATATCATCGCGCATCGCGGCTACGCGCTGGAGCTTTTCACCGCGCTCGTGCCGTTGAAACTGCAATGGTACGGCCTCGCGACAACGCTGCTCGCGAACGACGCCGAGCTGCTGGAACTCGCGGGCCGCAGCGGATGCAGAGGCTTGCTGATGGGCCTGGAATCAATCTCCGAAGTCAACCTTCGACAGAATCACAAAGGGTTCAATTCCAACGTCGGCTACGCGCAAGTCGTAGAACGACTGCACGCGCACGGCATCGCGCTGCAAGGCTGTTTCGTATTCGGCCTCGATGACGATAAGCCGGATGTCTTTATGAAAACGGCGGAGTTCGCCGTGGAGTCCGGCATCGACTTGCCGCGCTTCGCCGTCGTCACGCCGTTTCCGAATACGCCGCTCTACAATCGCCTCGAATCCGAAGGCCGCATCCTCACGAAAAACTGGGAACTCTACGACGCGCAACACGTCGTCTTTCAGCCTAAGCACATGTCCGTCGAGCAACTGCAAACCGGCATCGAGACAGCGTGGAAGCACGCTTACAGCTTCCGCTCCATCATCCGCCGCATCCGCCGTTCGCCCGCGCCATGGCCCGTGCGCCTCGGGACGAATCTCGGTTACCGTTTCTACGCGCACAATCTCAGCCGCTTTTACAACTGCGACTGGATCATCGGACGTGCCCCGTCGGTGCCGACGCGGGAAGTCGCAGGGGTGCATTGACGCTCTTTTCGAAAGAGATTACTTTTCACGCCATGAGCACACGACAATTAGAGGCAAGCGAATTCGCGGCGCATTGGTTGGAGCAGGTTGCTGCGTTCAAGAAAGATGACACCGTCGTAGAACTGACCCACGGCGGAAAAATCATCGCGACCATCGTTCCCGCGCATGATGCTGAGGACAGCGGAACGTTGGCCGACTGGATGGGCAGTGGCGCTGGCACAGTTTCGTTTGCCCCGAGTTACGATCCTCATGCTCCGTCGTTCGAACCAGCAGACTTGCGGCAGAAAGACGGCGATCTGCTCGAGCTTGCCTGTCACGCTTACGCAGCCGGGCGCGTGTCACGAGAGGCCGCAGCGAACCTCGCGAGTTTGACCCGGGCAGAATTTGATCAAGCACTTTTCGAACGCCGAATTCCTTCCTACGACGAAGCCCGCCTCGCGGAGGACAGGCAAACCCTTCGCTCGCTCCGCAATCGGTGATCGTCGTCACCGATACCTCCGTCATCCTCAATCTGTGCCTTATCCAGCAGGAGACGGCGCTTCCTGTTTTGATCCTCAAAGATGCTGGCGAATTGAACTCATGAAAATCACCATCATCCACCCCTGCATTGGCCGCCGCCGTGGCGACAAAGGATACATTCGCACATGGCAGATGGAGCCCTTGCCTGCTGCCACGCTCGCCGGGCTCACGCCGAAGGACGTGGAGGTGAAGTTTTACGACGACCGGATGGAGACGATTCCCTACGACGAAAAGACCGACCTCGTCGCGATGAGCGTGGAGACTTACACGGCGAAACGCGCCTACCAAATCGCCAGCGAATATCGGCGACGCGGAGTTCCCGTGGTGATGGGCGGCTTCCACCCGAGCCTCTGCCCGGATGAAGTCGCAAAGTATGCCGATGCTGTGGTGACGGGCGAAGCCGAGGAACTCTGGCCGCGCGTTCTCGACGACGCGCGGCACGGCACGCTGGAGAAATTCTACCGCTCCACGAGCCGTCCGCCCCTCGTGGGACTGCGGCCCGACCGCACGATATTTCGCGGCAAACGCTACCTGCCCATCGGCCTCGTGGAAGCGGGGCGCGGGTGTCATTTCAAATGCGACTTCTGCGCGGTGCAGACGGTCTTTTCCCAA
>JAYTMG010000062.1:0-1425 GCA_043728745.1 Verrucomicrobiaceae bacterium | reverse complement strand
GATCGTCCCCGTGGAGACTCTTCTGCAAGCCTACAGCGCCGACCGTGGCCGCGCAGACAAGACATATAAAGGCGTGCGCTTTGTCGTGCGCGGCGTGATGGCCGGCTATCGCGTGGACCCGAATGACGCGACAAACCTGCAAATCTTCGTGTCACCTTCCGGCGGCACCGGCTGGGCGCAATGCACCTTCAACACCTCGAAGTGGCGTTACCGCGAAGACAAGTTCGGCACGAACACGCTGCTGGTCCTCATCCCGCGGGAGGGGAACGAAATCCGTATCGCAAAAGGCGGCCCGATCGAAGTGCTCGGAGACTGCACCGGCTGGGACGAAATGGTGAAGTTCACCAAGTGCGACGTGGGGAGGTAGGGGCGGAATGACGAATGACGAAACGCAAGCGAGTTGATTCCGCAGCACGCTTGCGTTTCGTCATTCGTCATTTCGCGCAGCGACTAGCTCTTGCGCGGGAGGGCGACCTTGCCTGTGCGGGTCAGTGCGCCGATTCCGAATGGCTCCATGAGCGAGATGAACTTGGTGATCTTGCTTTCGTCGCCGGTGACTTCGATGGCGAAGTTCTTGGACTGCACGTCCACAATTTTTGCCCGGAAGATGTCGCAAATCTGCATGATCTCGGCGCGGGTTTCGCGCGTGATGGCGACTCGCATGAGGATGAGTTCGCGGTCCACGTATTCGCCGTCCATGAAGCCTTGGACTTCGATGACGTCGATGAGCTTGGCGAGAAGTTTGGCGACTTGGTCGAGCACGCGGTCATCGCCGCGGACGACGATGGTCATGCGGGATGTCGAGGGATCGAGCGTCGGGCCGACATTGAGCGAATCAATGTTGAACCCGCGACCACTGAACATGCCGGCGATGCGGGTGAGGACACCGAATTTGTTTTCGACTAGGACTGAAAGCGTATGGCGCATAATAAAAGGGGGCGGAAGGTGGAGAGCGAAAGCGGGGGCGTCAAACTGAAATTCCGCCAGTTATTTCACGTAAACGCCAATAAGCGGGCGTTTTGACGGGCGCGGAGTGGTGAAATCGCTGACGAATCCGGTGCGGGTGCGGAATTCGACATGGCCGGCACCAGCGCCTCCATAGACGAGCACGCTTCCGAGCGGAGCCTTGTATGGGTCCGAGCAGGAGATGCGGCGAAAGCCGTATTTGGATGTGAGTTCCTGGGCGGCTTCCTTGGCGTAGGCAGTTGTGGGGCGGGAATCGACGAGACCGGCGGTGAGGAGGGCGTTTTTCACGTAGCGCCAGCAGGAGCCTTGACTGCGTCCGTAGGCGCGGGCGGCGGCGATTTCAGCGGCGCGAACCATGCGGGAGTCGTAGCGGTAGGCCGAGGAGAGGGGGCCGAAAATCGAGAGTTTACTAATATCGAGCTTTTTTGCGGTCGTTTCGTCGCGAAGGGAGTCGGGGGA
>JAYTMG010000061.1:0-2472 GCA_043728745.1 Verrucomicrobiaceae bacterium | reverse complement strand
GCAGGTGATCTGCACCACGCACAACGCGGCCATCCTCGACGGGCTGGATTTGGAGGACGACGACGTGCGGCTTTTCACCGTGCGCCGCGATAGCGAAGGCCATACCGCGCTTCACCGAGTGAAGGCGCCGAAGCCTCAACCCGGCGAGACGCCCGTGCGGCTCTCGGAAGCATTTATGCGCGGAATCCTCGGCGGACTGCCGGACCATTTTTAGCTCCCCGACTTCATGGGCGACTTCGCTTTAGTCACGGAAGGAATCACCGACCATCAGGTGCTGCGCAACGTACTCCTCGGCTACTACAAGGAGCAGCGGGAACCGGTGATCACTTTTGAATTCCCGGACCCGCAGGCGAAGCAGCCCATCGGCGGCTGGACGCTTGTTTTGCAATACCTGCGGGCAAAGAAATTCCGGCAGGCGTTCCAGGTGAACCAGTTTGTCGTCGTGCAGGTGGATACGGATGTCGCAGAGGACGCTGGCTTTGATGTGGCGAAGCAAAACGCAGAAGGGCCACTGCCGCTGGAGGCGTTCGTAGCGGCCGTGATAGAGCGACTGAAACAGGAAATCGGTGCGGAAGACTGGGCGACCTACGGAGAGCGGTTCATCTTTGCCATCGGCGTCGAGCAAATCGAATGTTGGATTCTCCCGCTCTGGCACAGCGACGCGAAAGGAGAGCAAACGGTGAACTGCACGAATAGACTCGGCCAGACGGCAAATCTCCAAGACGAACTAACGGCGAAGAACTTTCGCTGGTTCGGCGCAGGGACCAAAGACCCGAGGAGCTATGACCTCGCCTCGCGTGACTATCGCAAGCGGAAGATTCTCATGGATGAAGGCTCCCGGAATCCCAGCCTTGCGTTGTTTCTTGCGGATCTAGATCGGCGCGCAATCGTCCTGCCTCCCGAGGAATATTAGGACGCACGTGAGTCTGTCTGATACAGCGGTCGAATTGAGCGTTGTGACTACGACGAGCGCGAAGGGCGCGAAGGGCGCGAAGTCCTGAAACAGAGCGGAATGAATTCCCACGCTTGCGCCGCAGGTCGCGCTTGGGCATTCGTGGATTCATCATGGACGCACTTTCCGCCGGGCTGAAGAAGGCCACCATCGCCGCTGCTCAACGCCATCTTTTTTTGTGCATGGGCCCCGACTGCTGCGTGCCAGCCGAGGCCGAAGTGCTTTGGCAGCACATCAAGTTACGCGTCCGCGAAACGGGCGTGCAGGCGATGCGGACGAAGGCGCAATGTTTTCGCATTTGCACCGGCGGGCCGTGGATCGTCGTTTATCCGGAAGGCGTGTGGTATGGCGAAATGACGAACGAACGCTTCGAGCGCATCCTCGTGGAGCACTTGATTGGCGGGCGTCCGGTGGAGGAGTGGGTGGTTGCAAGGAACGCGCTGTGTGGACAAAAGGAGCAATGAACATTGATGTATTCACCGGCGGCGTCTTCGACACGAACTGCTTCTTTTTACCCGACAGCGGCATCCTCATCGACGCCCCGCAAGGTGCCGCAGACTGGCTGGCGGAAAGCGGACACCGCGTGCAATGGCTGCTGCTCACGCACGGACACATCGATCACGTTTGGGATGCCGCACGTATCAAAACCGAGCACGGCTGCCGCGTCGGCTGTCACCGCGACACGGTGCCGAGCATCAGCGATCGGAACTTCTACAAACAGTTCGGCATGAACTGGGAAATCGAGCCGGTCGTGCCGGATCATCTCATCGAGGAGAGCGAATCGGACCGGCTCGCGGGCGTTGAGTTTCAGGTGCTTCTCGTGCCCGGCCACTGTCCCGGAAGTCTGTGTTTTTTGGAAAAGGAACATCAGATCCTCTTCGGCGGCGACGTGCTCTTTGCGGGCGGAATTGGCCGCACGGATTTACCCGGCGGCGACCACGCGCTGCTGCTGCGCGGCATTCGCGAAAAGCTGTGGTTGCTCGATGACAACGTCACCGTGCTGCCCGGCCACGGACCGGCGACGAAGATCGGAATCGAGAAACGCACGAATCCTTATCTCGCCGGAATGTAATTACTTCGCCGCGAGCACGGCGAGCTCGTGAATGCTCCAGAACTTTCCATTCACCGCGCCGGTCTGCGTGATTTTGATAAACCGCGCGGGCGTCGCGGCCCAGATTGCTTCTGTAATGGGCGCGCTGCCTTTGCCTTGGGTCACGGGTGTCCACTTGGTGCCGTCGTTGCTCAGTTCCACTTTGTAGCCGCGCGGATAGTCGCTTCCCGATTTCGCGGAGTCGAGTCGCACGCCAGCTACATTCGCCTCGGCGGGAAGTTCGATTTGGAACCACTGGCCCGGCGTTTGCGAAGCTCCGGTATCCCAACGAGTCTCGGCTTTGTTGTCGATTGCGGCGGCGCATCCGCTTGTTTTGAGGCTGGCGGTGAGCTTCCAGTCTTTCGAGTTCTTGAGCGGTGCAGGCAGTGAATCGCGGAGTTCTTTTTCCGTCCACGGTTGCGTGCGCGCT
>JAYTMG010000060.1:0-3035 GCA_043728745.1 Verrucomicrobiaceae bacterium | reverse complement strand
GCTTTTGGGGATTCTTACGTCGCACACGATGCCCCACTTGCCGCTCGTCTGCGAATATTCCCAATAGGTCGCACGATGTTCGGCACCTTCCCGTTCTTCACGACCGGCCCTTCGATATTTTGTCGTGATGCGCTTGCAGATGTCCTCGTATTGACGCTGGGCGTTCGTCGCTTTGAGCCGGATAAACCCCTCCGAAAACCTACCGCCGGTAAACAACAACTCCCAAGTCTCGGCAGGGTGTTCAGCGAAAGTTCCGCCGGAGAAAACCAGCCTGCTTTTTGTTTCGGACACCAAGATCACCTCGGGCCGCGCAAGCATCGCCTTTTTTGCCGCTTCGGAGGAGCTGCCCCACGCGACATCCGCGACCCCGGCGGGACGGGTGACCGCTGCATTTAGCGACGATCCCAGAGAGTCAGCGGCAAGTAGCCCGATGAATGTAGCGACGAGGAGTTTCATTTGCATCGGCGGAGAATAGAACCGCCAAAGTCGGCATAAAGGACAAAAAGCCTCTGCTTGGCTGCGGCGCGGCTGGGCGAAGACGTGTAAAGGAGCGCGAATTTATTCGCCGACTTGCACACGCGAAGCGCAGATCCAATGCCGTGGCACGCGGAAAGGATCAGGCGCTTCGCGCAATCGAAGACGGCGAATAAATTCGCCGCGCCGTTACGCGTGTTCGTATAGCGAGTCTGTTCCAGCGTTGTCATGGGCTGATGATATTGGCGTTCGGGAGCGCCGCCCTCAGCGCCGCGACGCTCTCTTTCGGCAGCCGTGTGCAGCCGCGGAGAACGACCTGTTTTAGTGCGGAGAGGTTCTTAAAGGCGTCCACGTTGGTAAGCCCGGTGCAGCCGTGGACGACCAACATTTCCAGCTTGGAAAGGCTCATGAGCGCGTCCACATTCTTGAGCCCCGTGCAGTCCACGAGGTAAAGCGTATTTAGTGCGGAGAGATTCTTGAGAGCGTCCACATTGGTGAGCCCCGCGCAGCCGAGGAGTGAGACCGAATCCAGCGCGGAGAGATTCTTGAGAGCGTCAATATTGGTCAGCCCCGTGCAGTGAAGATAAACAATCCGCAGTGCAGAGAGGTTCTTGATGGCGTCAATACTGGTAAGCGCAGTGCATTCGCCGATTTCTAAACGTTGCAGGGAGGCGAGGTTTTTGAGGGCGTCCACGTTGTTTAATTCCGTGCAGTGGTAGATGGCGACCTTTTCCAGTCGGATGAGGGGCTTCAGTGCGGAGAGGTCGCGTAACGAGGCCGCGTTTTTGACGTTCAACGCCTTGGGATTTAGCCGATGGACGATGGCGCAGTGCCGCTCAAACGCTTGGCCGGTTTCGATGCTCAACCATGTCACGCCTTCCAGCCATGTGTCCTTTCGGAACGCAGCCTTCCAGTCTTTCCGAATCTCTCCGTTAGGGTCGGTGTATTCCACTTGCCACCCCAGCGCCCTTGCCTCCGCGAGCGCGGAGCGAAAGGCGTAGGCCCGCCAGCCGCTCCAGCACAAGGTGGCGACGATGAAAACGGTGAGCCAGCGCTGGAAGTGCCACTTGCGGCGCGGCGGTGGTGTGTCGGCGGGCATGGTGGGTTGTAGTGATTGGGCGGAGGAAACTTTGCCTGCCCACGGCGTTCCGGGCAATCGGTTTGTTCTCTCGTCCATCGGGAGGGGCACTTCAATTCATGGCTTGGGTGACTTGTGAGAGGTGAATACTTCGCCCCACGCCTTGCGCCTCGTCATTCGTCATTCCCCCTACGCCATCCCGCCGCCCCGCTGCGTATGCCTCGAATACGCGGCGGATTTCGTCGCGCACCCGCTGGAAGACGGCGAACTGCTCGTCCTCCGTGCCGGTGGCGTGAGCGGGGTCGTCGAAGCCCCAATGATGGCGGTTCACCTGGCCGGGGAACATCGGACAGACTTGGTCCGCGTTGCCGCAAACGGTGATGACCGTCTCCACGTTTCTATCGAGGAATTCGCTGAGATGCTTGGAGCGATGCGCACTTGCATCAATCCCGATCTCTGCGAGCGCGCGAATGGCGAGAGGATGGACGTAGCCAGCCGGTTTACTACCAGCGCTGGCGACTTCGAATAAATGACCCGCAGCAGCGCGGAGGATGGCTTCAGCGAGGTGCGAGCGACAGGAATTGCCGGTGCACAGGATCAGGATGAGCGGTTTCATAATCATTTCAAACAGCCGACTTGACGCAGCAACAACCCGGCTCGCGGACGCCACAGCAGAGCGGGACGGCGATCAGCGCGCCGAGCAACGGTGCGGTGAGGTACACCCACAAACTCTGCAAATTTCCGCTCACCACTGCGGGCGCAAGCGAGCGCGCGGGGTTCATCGACGCTCCGCAAATAGGCCCGGCAAACATGGCCTCCAGCGCGATCACGGAACCGATGGCGATCCCGGCCGTGATGCCTTTCTCTTTCGCCCCAGTGCTCACACTCAGGATGACGAACATGAGCAGCGCCGTCAGAATCACCTCCAGCACAAAACTCTGCATCGGCGAACCCGCAGGCAAGGTCGCACCGAGCTTTCCATCCGCAGGAAAAAGAAGGCGCAACGTCCCGCTCGCCGCAAACGCGCCGGCGAGTTGCGCCCCGATATAGCCGGGCACTGTGCTCCACGAGGAGCGACCCGCAGCGGCAAACGCTACGGAAACGGCGGGGTTTAAGTGCGCCCCGCTCACGTCACCCAGCGAGTAAATCATCGCAATCACAATCAGCCCGAACGTAAGCGCGACTCCCGCGTGCGTGATGGCACCACCGCTGATGCCATCAATGATCATCGCGCCGGTGCCCGCAAACACGAGGGCGTAAGTGCCGAGGAATTCCCCAAGAAGCTTCTTCATGCAGCGGCCCTACCCGACTGCGGCCCCGCGTGCAAGCCCGGAGGCGTTGTGATATTTTGTGAAACCATTTCCTTGCCCTATTGATCGCACCGGACTATCTCCCGCCACATGGCAAACGTTCTAACCGCAAAAGAAATCAAATCAGCCCTCAAAGATCTCCCGCAATGGGAACACGAGGGAAAGGCAATCGA
>JAYTMG010000059.1:0-8718 GCA_043728745.1 Verrucomicrobiaceae bacterium | reverse complement strand
TCTGGTGGGAGGAAAGAGCGCGAATGGAGCGGGGCTTTCCTAAGCCCCGTTGCCACGTCAGTGGCAAGCGCCGTCCCGCTATCGCGGCACGCACGGGGCTTAGGAAAGCCCCGCTCCGATTCGCATTTCCCTCGCTTCCATCAGGGAAATTAAGATGCGTGAGCCCTGGCGGCGCAGGCGCATTTCGCGGGGCTATTTCAATCCACGTAAATGAACTCGTTCGCGGCGAGGAGGGCGCGGCTGAGGCTTTGCCAGGCTTTGCCGGGGCTGGGGAATCTGGCGAGGTAGGCGGTGGCGATTTGGAGCTCCTCGGGCTGCGGGGGGCGGGCGTAGAGCGTGAGGAATGCGGCTTCCACGCGGCGCGGGTCATCGTTTGTGGCGGCGGCGATGCGTCCGCTGAAATCGGCGGCGCGTTCGTGGATGAACTTGTCGTTCATCATGAAGAGCGATTGGAGCGGCGTGGTGCTTTGCTGGCGCGTGGCGGTGCTGCTGTTTGGGTCTGGGCCGTCGAATAGGCCGATGAATGGATGCCGCCGGAGCCGCTGCTGCATTTGATAAACGGTGCGCTGCTTCGTGTCGTACGTGGCGAAAAACTGGTTGTGCTGTGTGAAGCCCCACGTGTGGACGGCGGGGAAGGGGTGCGCGCCGCCGGGTGTGAAATCGAGCGCGCCGCTGACGAGGAGCAGCGAGTCGCGGATGGACTCGGCATCGAGCCTGCGCCGCTCGGCGCGGCTCCAGAGCTTGTTCTCAGGGTCGGTGGTGTCGGGGTTGTGACTGGCGAGTTGCCATGTGTGCGAGAGGAGCATCGTGCGGTGCATGGCCTTGATGCTCCATCCGCTGTCGATGAATTTCTGCGCGAGAAAATCGAGCAGTTCGGGATGCGTGGGCGGGAGTCCGCGCGTGCCGAAATCGTTCGGCGTGGAGACGAGGCCGCGCCCGAAATGATGCTGCCACAGCCGGTTCACGAGGACGCGCGCGGTGAGCGGGTTTTTCGGATCGGCGATGGCGGCGGCGAGTTCGGTGCGTCCGCTGGTTTGCCCACCGAGTGGGGCTCCACCGAGGATGGCTAGGAAATGCCGGGGCACTTCCTCGCCGAGTCGCTTCGGGTCGCCGCGCACTTGCAGCCGAGCGTTCGCGGCTTTTCCTTCGGTGACGGAATACGCCAGCTCGTATGGCGGGGTCTCTTTTAGAATACGTCGCTGCTCCTTCGCGGCGGCGACGGCTTTTGTGGCGGTGTCGAGTTTGACTTTGCGTTCGGGGCTGTCGGGCTCTTTTTCCGCGGCAGCTTTCTCGGCCTCGCGGGCTTTGGCGTCGGCGTCGAGCGCGGCGAGTTTTTCATCCCACGCTTTCTTCGTGGCGTCGAGGGCGGGTTTCGGGAGGAGGGGGACGAGGTTTTCCGGGCGGTTCTTTCCCTCGCTGCCGGGATGCGGGAACACGCTGCTGCTGAAGACGCCGTAGAGCGCGTAGTAGTCCGTGTTGGCGATGGGGTCGAACTTGTGATCGTGGCACCGCGCGCAGCTCAGCGAGAGGCCGAGGAAGGTGCGTCCGGTATTCTCGATGGCGTCTTCGATCGTGAGGTGCGGCTCGCCCGCGCCGCCGGAAAAATGCCGCGCGCTGGCGAGGTAGCCCGTCGCTACGACAGGCGCGATTTCGCTGCCGCCCGCTGTGACCGCAGCAGGCATGAGGTCGCCGGCGAGCTGCTCGCGGATGAAGCGGTCGTAGGGCATGTCGTCGTTGAACGCGCGGATGACGTAGTCGCGGTACTTGTAGGCTTGCGGAACGGGGTAGTCGGAGGCATTGCCGCACGTATCGGCGTAGCGAGCGACGTCGAGCCAGTGCCGTCCCCAGCGTTCGCCGTAGCGCGGCGATGCAAGCAGGCGATCGACCAAATTGCGGAATGCAGATTGCGAATCCCGGAGAGAGTCGGCGACGAAAGTCTCCACTTCCTGCGGCGTCGGCGGGAGCCCCGTGAGATCGAAGGTGGCTCGCCGGATGAGCGTGCGTGCATCGGCGTCGGGTGCGGGCTTTGCGCCAGCGGCTTCCAGTTTCGCGAGGACGAATGCGTCCACTTCATTGCGCACCCACGCGGTGTTTTTCACGGCGGGCGCGGGCTGCGCTTTGACCCGCTGGAATGCCCAGTGGCCGCGCCCTTTTTCCATGACATCCCCGCTTTTCTCCGCCGCGACGGCGACAGGCTGCGCGCCGGTGCGCGGGTCGGGAGCGCCCATTTTTACCCACTCGATAAGGTCGTTCACCAGCTCTGGCTTGAGCGGCTTTTTCGGCGGCATCTGCAAGTCCTTATCCCAGTAGCGCACGGCGGTGATGAGCAAGCTGTCGTCGGGCTTCCCCGGCATGATGGAAGTCCCGGACTCGCCGCCTTTGACCCAGCCTTCGCGGTTCGCGAGATTCAGCCCGCCCTTCGTCTTGCCCTTGTCTGCGTTGTGGCACTCGTAGCAGTGGTCCGCAAGAATCGGGCGGATGCGCTTTTCAAAAAAATCCGCCACTTCTTCCGGCGTCGCACTATACGCAGACGCGGAAATGCTGAGCGCCATCGCGGCTGAAATGGAGATAGGACGGAGTAAAGACACAGGCGAAGTTTTGATGTTGGGACAACCGCAGCGGCGGGCGTTTGTTAAATGTGGAAAAGCAGCCCGGCGGCGCGACTGAACGCTTGCCGTGATTCCCCGCTGCGGCGATTACGAACGCATGTCTGAACCATCGTCGCCGAAATGGTGGCCTCGTATCGCCGTCATTTGTATCATCCTCGCCGCCGCCGCTTGGGCCGCGAAGACGATTCGGCTGGAAACGGAGCTGCTCGCTTTGCTGCCGCAGGATCTCCCGAGCGTGCGCGGGCTGGACGGATTTTCCCGGCAGTTCGCCAGCGACCGCGAAGTGATCATCGTGGCCGATGAAACGATGCCGCCCGCCGAGCGCGAGGAGGCGCTTCGCAAACTCCGCCCCGTCCTCGCGGCGATTCCGGGCGTGGAAAGCGTGAGCGCGCCCGGCGAAGAAATGCTCTCGCAAGCACCGACGCTCGCGGCGTGGATGGTGTGGAATTTGCCGCCCGACCAATTCCAGAAAGTGATCAACGCGCTTGAGCCGGAACCGGTTCGGAAGAAGCTCGCCGAGTTGCCCGACATCCTAGCCGGAGCGCTCGATGCCGAGGAACTCGCGCTGCATCAGTTCGACCCGCTGGGATTGCTCAAATCGCTCTCGTCTGCGGAAAGTGACGGCGCTTCGCAGTGGAAAGAGCAGCCGATAGTATCGCTCACGATCACCGCCGCAAAACCGCTCATCGAGTTTCAGGATTGCGTTGATTTCTGCTCTGCGATTCAGCGCGCCGTGGAAACAACGCTGCCCGGCGAAAAGCGCCTGTTGCTGACTGGACGGCCCGCGTTCACTTCCGAAATCTCGCAGCAAATGCGCCGCGATATGATGCTGATGATCGGCATCGCGATGGCGCTCGTCAGCGCTGCGTTCTGGGCATTTTACCGTGCACTCAGGCCGCTCCACTGGATTCTCCTCGGACAGTTTCTCGCGCTCGGCGTGGCGCTAGTCGGCGCGCGACTTGGCGTGGGATCGCTCAATGTCATCAGCATGGGATTTGGCTGCATCCTGCTCGGAATCAGCATGGACTATAGCATCCTCGTTTATCACCACTTCGCGTCCGGTTTTCGCGATGATGTGTCGGTGTGGAAACGGCTCCGACGCGGCATCTGGTTTAGCGCGGCGACTACGGCGGCGGCGTTTCTCGTGCTCGCATTTGCATCGGTACCGGGCCTGCGCCAGCTTGCGTTTTTAGTCGCGTGCGGTCTGCTCGCATCGGCTTGGTTCGCCACATGGCTGCTTCCCGCAGCGTGGATGCCGAATCCGCCCAAGACGCTGCCATTCATTCAAAACGCGAGCGACCGCGTTGCCGCTGTGATGGAAAAATGGGGCGCGCATTTGCTCGTCATTGCGCTCGTCGTCGGAAGCGCGGCGGGGTGGCATGTGGTCCGCGATCCACTTTCATTTTATGCGCCGGATTTGAACCGTTTCCAACCCGTCACGAGCGTCGCATTTCGCGGGCAGATGTTGCTCGCAAAACAAGACCCGAGCGCGACCGACGCCATCTATCTCGTGCAGGCTCCGACGTGGGATGCTGTGAGGCTGGCGGCTGATGAACTCGTCTCGCGTTTTCCCGGCACGGCTCCGTCGCCACTGGCCGCGCTAATCCCCGCCACCGCCCGACAGACGGCGAATGCTCCGCTCTGGCCTGCCGGTGTAGTGGCGCAATTGAAGGTCGCATTTGACGAAGCGGGACTCGGTGAAGAGTGGAGCAAAAGCACGCTGCAATTTTGCGCAGCAATCACGCGCGCTGCGACGGGAAACACGGACGCATTTTCCGCGATTGCGCCGATGCTTTCCAAGCTCACTCGCGAGGATGCCGCCGGATGCCGCACCGTCGTTCGCATTCCCGGAGCGGCTGAAAATCCCGTCCCGGCTGCGGGTCTCAAAATCCCCGGAGCGGACGTGATGCCCGTGAGTTGGGTCGCGCTCAAAGAGGATCTGAATGCGACATCTGGGGGCGACCTTCGCAGGCTCGGCGGCGGTGTGCTCGCGGCGATTCTCGTGCTGTGCTACTTCGCGCAACGGTCCGTTCGGATGGTTCTGCTCAACATCGCCGCGCTCATCATCGCGATGCTTTTGTTGGCCGCGCTTCTCGTCACCACCGGCACGCAACTCAGCGCGCTGTCGCTCCTGTGCGTGCCGCTTTTGCTCGGGCTCGTCGTCGATTATAGCCTGCACGTTTTGATGGCGTTGGAGCACGACGGCGGCGATCTCCGGAAACTCTACGGCCATATCGGCGCGCCGATTTTGCTCACGGGACTCGCGTCGTGCATCGGCTTTGGCGCGCCCATGCTGACGAGCCAGCCCGCGCTCCGGAACTTTGGACTGGTGATGGATCTCGGCATCATCGCTGCGGTGACTTCGTGTCTTTTCCTCCTGCCAGTCCTCGCGCGCTGGACGCGAAAAAAGGGCGCGCCCTTGACAAGCGAACGGGCGTCTCATTAGTGGCGCGGCATGTTCTTGCGACTTTGCATCACCGCGACCGCACTGGTCGCAAACGCCATCTCCGCACCGCTAGCGCCCGCGAAGGAAGCGGAATTGCGCGGCCAGTTCCAAACTCGTCAACGCGAGACAAAAACGTGGACCGCGAGTTTCAGCCAGACGCTTACCATGCCCGGTATGGCCAGGCCGGTCGTCAGTTCGGGCAGTCTCGCCTACCGTGCGCCAAATCAACTGCGGCTCGATTTTATGAAACCCGAAGGCGAATTCGTCCTCGTGAATCGCGACTCCCTTTTCATTCAAAAGGCCGGAAAGAAAGTCGCCGAAAAATCGCTGACTCGCGACACGGCGGGCCGCCCGTTTTTATCGCTGCTCGGCCTGCTCCGCGGACAGCCGCCGGAGGAGGAAGCGATGTATTCACCTGAGGTTACGCGCGAGGACGGAAAATTCGTTCTCGTGCTCAACATCAAGCCGGACGGGTCGAGTCGTGCACCGAAACGCATCACGAACATCCTTGACGCAGAGACGCTGGAAGTCCGGGAAGTCCTCGTGGATCTCCCGAACGGCGGAATATTACGCTACCAATTTCAAGAAATCGTCCGAAACCGCGCCATTGCGGAAGAGCGATTCGCTCCACCTGTGCACCGCTAGTCATCGTTCGCCTTGTCTCTCCCGCTGTCCTGCCTACGCTCGGAAAAACGACAATGAGCCACCAACCAAACAGTTCCGAAACTACACCGGTCATCACCGAAGCTGCTGAGCGTATTCTTGCGGGGATTGGCGCGGATTTGCTGGAACTGGATGCGGCATTCGGACTGGACGATGATCTCTTCGGAGCGGGGCTCGACTCGATGGCGATCATGCAAGTCATTCTCATGGTGGAGGAGCAGTTCGCCGTGAAAATTCCAGACTCGATGATCAAGCGCGAAACGTTCTCCTCGGCCCGACGCATCGCCATGGCGGTGATTGCGCAGCGGCAGATTTTATAATGGCCGTATCGCCCCAACCATCCACGGAACTAGGCGGCGCGGATTGGTTCCTCGTCGTCGTAGAGCGCATGATGCGAGCTGCCGGACAAGGCGCGCATGTCGGTCTCACGGTATTGCACATTGGCTCAGGATTTGACCTCGACCGCTTTCGTTCCGCCGTCGAACGCCTCGCCGCAGAAAGCGCGATCGCGAAGGCGCGATTGACGAAAGCGCCGCTTGGAATTCCGCGCTGGTCCTGGAATGCCGCGACGCGTGCGGAGTTCCCGGTTCACGTCCACGATGAGCATCGGAACTGGACGGAAATTGCGCAGCGAATTCTCGACGAGTCCGATGATGCACCGATTCGGTTTGATGTCATTCTTAGCAGCTCGGGACACACGATTCTTTTTCGATGGCTCCATGTTTTGCTCGATGGAAAAGGCGCGGAACTTTTGCTCGCGGAAATCGCGCGGCTTGCGGCGGACAACTCGCTGTCCGCAAAGCCCGATTCGTGGGGGCACCAGACGCCGAAGCCCAAAGGCTGGCGCGCAGTGCTCGGCGAGGCGGAGCGCTTTAAGGATCACTTTTATGTGCTTTCCAAACAAGCAATCCGCTCGCTCGGCGGAGTCGTTCCACGGTCGGGTGCGCCGCGATTTTGCGTCGATGAATTTTCGGCGGACGAGACCGCACGAATCACCGCGCGTGCAGCGGAGGTTTCGCGCGGGATGTTTCAAATCGGGTGGTTCTTGGCGGCCACGATGCGCGCCCACTGGCGCGTGACGGAGGCGCGCGGCGAGAGGACCGATTCGGTTCAATCCGGGTGCGCAGTGCAGGAGCGCAAACGCGGTTCGCGGCATCCGATTTGGCAGAATCAAGTCTCGCAGCTTTTCTTTTGCCTGCGGCCTGCCGAGCTGGGAGACCTCGCGACTGCCGCCGCGCTTTTGCAGACGCAGTTTACGGAGATGTCCCGCAGTCGGCTGGAAGTTGCATTTGCAGTAATGGCGCGGCTCTTCCGGCGACTGCCTGCGTGGTTTTATCTGCGGATGCTGCGGCGGAATTCCGGCGGACATCTCACTTCGTTTTTCTTTTCCCACACCGGCGAATTCCTCTCCGAGTGCGCGGAGTTTTGCGGAGCGCCAGTGGAGCACGGGTGGCATATTCCGACCGTGAGCCAGCCGCCGGGGACGGGTATTTTCTTCGGTCAGCGTGGAGGGAAAATGACCGCGACATTCTCGTGGCGCGAAGGAGTCTTGAAGGAAGGTGAACTCGAATTGCTGCGCCGCAGTATTCGTGAGGATTTGCTCGGCGCATGAAGTGCGACGTTTTAGTGCTAGGCGGCGGCGCTGCCGGAATTGCCGCAGCAGTTACCGCCGCGCGACATGGTGCGCACGTCGTGCTCATTGAGCGAAGCGGGATGCTCGGCGGGATGGCAACGGCGGCTCTCGTGCATACGGTTTGCGGTCTGTATTTTTTGCGCGAAGAGCCAGGAGCAGTCATGGCGCATTCAGGGTTCCCGGCGGAGTTTGCCGCACGACTCATCAAGGATGGCGCAGCGACTGGTCCGGTGCGGATGGGCCGCGTGGACGTTCTCCCGCACTCGCCGACGGGCTTTGCTTGCGTGGCGGATTCACTCGTCACCGAATGCGCATCGCTTGAAACCATTTTGCACTCGGAGTTGATTCAAGTTTTGCGCGATGGACCGCGCATCAAAGAAGTCACTGCAATCTGCCGCGGAACACGGATGGCTTTTCATCCGAAGACAACCGTGGATGCCAGCGGCGACGCACTGCTCGCGACTTTGGCGGGACACGAATGCGAAATCGCTCCTTCCAAACGACTCCAGCGTCCGGCGTTCATATTTGCGCTGCACGGCGTGAAGGTCAGCGCTCTTGACGATGAGGGCCGCATCAAACTCGCGGTGATGCTCACGACCGCCGTGTCTGCCTGCGCGCTCGACCCCGGAGTTCTCGGCGCGCACTTCCGCGTCACGGGCCGTGGCTCGGAAGTTTATGTGACCATCGACCTCACCGCTCCCGCATTGGACCCTTCATTACCCGCACAACTCGCAGCGCTCGAACAAACCGGGCGTCACCTCGCGACATCTCTCGCGTCATTCCTGCGCGCAAACCACACCGCGTTTCGCGAGGCTCATATTTCTGCGTTTCCCACGCGCGTCGGCATTCGCGAAAGTCGGCGCATTCGCGGAAAAGCGACCGTCACCGAAGAAGACATCATCAGCGGAACCACTAGAGCGGACGTTGTCGCGCTCGGCACGTGGCCGATCGAGTCACGGGAAAAAGCAACCGGGCCTCGCTGGCGATATCCCGTGCATTTGCGCCCAACACAAATCCCGCTCGACGCCCTGCGCCCGTCGGACATCGAGAACTGCTGGACGGCCGGACGTTGCATTTCGTGCGAGCACGAAGCGCAGGCTTCGATCCGGGTGATCGCGACTTGCATGGCGACCGGTCAGGCGGCTGGCGCGGCAGCGGCGTTGCAAGCGAGGGACGGCATCGCACCTGAAGCTGAGGCGGTTCGTGCGTTGATTGGAATGGAGGTTCCCCAATGAATGTCGCCGACCTCGTCGCCGCCCGTGCCGCGTTGAATCCGAATCATCCCGCGATTGTTTCTTCCGGGCAATCGTGGACCTATCGCGAGCTGCTTGAAAGGGCCGACGCAATCGCCGGGTTCATCCGCTCGG
>JAYTMG010000058.1:0-3617 GCA_043728745.1 Verrucomicrobiaceae bacterium | reverse complement strand
CGGGCTTCGGGGGCGCTGGCTTCGGGGTAGAATTGCATGGCGTTGCTCTCGACTCCCATGATGGTCCCGGCGTGCGCGGCGAGGAGGACGTGGGGGATTTGCGCAAGCATCGGGTTCGTGAGGTCCTGCACCATGAGCTGCATTCCGTTTGCCCGCGCCCAGCACATGCTGAGCAGCGCACCGGTGAGGGTCTTGCAGGTTTTTAAGGCGACGCCCGTCCAGCCGAGTTCGCGGCCGAGCCGGACGAACCGCCAGTCGTGCGCGCTCTCATCGAGGAAGAGCGGCTTGCGCTGGCTGACGCTGCGGACGTCGATGCGGTGCGCCTCAAGGTCGTAGGGAAACGGCTGCTCGATGTAGAGCGTGCGGCGGTGGATTTCCGGATGCGCGGCGAGGAGACGGTCGAGGATTTCGCAGACATACGCGGGGTCGGTGACGGTGCAGTTGAAGTCCGCAGTGAGATGCTCGCAGCCTTCTTCGATGGCGATTTGGCCGATGCGGACGATGCGCTCGAAGTCCCACGCGGCGTCGGTGCCGCGGAGTTTGATCTTCAGGCAGTTCAGCCCGTCGGTGCGAATCCAGTCGCGAAGCAAAACGGGATATCCGTCATCGGGCTCGGAGCCCGTGAGGTCGCACGCCTCCAACGGATCGAGCCCGCCGACGAGATGCCAGACGGGAAGCCGCGTTTGCTTTGGCCGGAGATAATCCGCCGGAGTCTGCCCCGCAAACCGCGCATCGCCGTCGAGAAAGTGCGCGAGGTCCTGCGTGAGAAACTCTGCGCCGAGCGTCTCGAAAACAGGACGCACCAGCAGCGTGGCGAAGGCGTCGTAAATCGCGATGTCGATGAGCGAGTGGCAAACGAGCGCGGCGAGATGCGGCATCGTTGCATCGACCCCAAGGAGGGGGGCCGTCTCGGCCCCCTGGACCACGCAGTGGTTCCCCAGTTCTCGGGGAGACGCTTCGCGTCTCAGGGGGCCGGGACGGCCCCCCTCCTTGGGGGCTTTCGGCGAATGCGGGGCGTTGAACTCTGCGAGCAAAGTATGCAGCCGGTGCCGCTGAAAGGCGTCGCCCAGCTCCATGGGATGCCCCATTTCACCAAACGCTACGACTTCCCTCGCGAGGATCTGCGTGAAGGCGCGCATGCGATTCTCGCGGTCGTCCCAGCCCAGCGTGGAAGGCCACACCCAGGCGACACTCAGCGGAGTCTCCCCCCACCCTTCCGCGCTGCGCCCGTCCCGGTCTTCGACGCGGACGCGGACACGAGCGCACAGTGCGCGCGTGACGGTCTGCGCGCCGAACTTCAGCGGCACACGCGTGGCGATCGGGATGAACGTCAGCTCTGCTTCCAGAACGCGGACATCGCTCGGCCTAGCCATCGGGCGCTAGGCTTTCTTCGGCGGTTCCTCGACTGGTGCTGCGGTTTCCGAAGGATCGTCGGGCTGCTCTTCGCTTTCAATCGCGGCAATTTCGGGCTCTCCGTCTTCGTCGGCTGCGCCTTCGATTTCGTCGTCATCCTCATCGTCGAGAACGATAGGCTCCGGCTCGGGGATGGCGTCGAGTTCCTCGTCGTCTTCCTCGACTTCCTCTTCGTCAATCACCGGGGTCGGCGGCGGCGGGAGGATCTCCGGCGGCGGCGGCGGGAGATCGGCTTTTGGCGCGAGCTGCACACCTTCGCCGATGAGCACGCCAAAGACGTAGCGCAAAATGGCGCGGTGATGCTGGCGCACCACGAGGTCCGGCTCTTGATTCTCCAAAGCGAGATAGTCTGCCCAATGGTCGCTGAGCTTGAGCGAAAGGAGCGTGCGCAGTTGCGTCACCAAGTCCGGCGTAGTGCCGTCGGCAGCGGGAGTCATGCTCTCCGCGCGCATCTCGCTGTCCGTAGTGAGTTCCAAAATGCGGGCTTCCTGATCGGCCACGCGGGCTTCGAGCTGGATGATGAGTCGGCGGAGTTCGTCCGTGCTGAGATTCGACTCCTCGACGGAGAGTATCGCGCGGTCGCCCGAGCCTGTGCGACGGGAGCGCCCGCCGCCTTCTTCCGCACGGCGCACGCGGGTCTGCATGGTGCCGAGATCGTTGCGGAGCTGGGACACATATTTCTCGATGCCGCGCAGCGCGTCGGTGAGATTAAACTGCCCGCCGCCGCGCGATTCCTGTTCGCGGGAGACGTAAGCGGGACGCTCTTTCTGGCGCTCCGGTTTTTCTGGTGCCTTCTCGCGTTCACGCCCTTGATCGCGACCGCCTTCGCGGCCTTGGTCACGGCCCTGCTCGCGTCCTTGATCCCGGCCACGACCACGGTCGCGTCCGCGTCCGCGACGGGTGTCTTCTTCACGTTCGTCCTGCTGGCCCGACTCCTCTGCGGGCTGGTTCTGCTTGCGCGCCACGCGCTGCGTTTCGAGCCACGCGTTGATTTCCTGCGTCGCAGCGGCGACGGCACTCGGGTCGCCGGCTTCGGCGGCGGCTTTCAGCTTTTCTTCGAGCTCGGCTGGGAGTGGCGGCTGGACTTCGGCCTCAGCCGTTTCAGCGGCCGGGCCACGGTTATTGCGATTGTCGCGGCGGTTGCGGTTGTCGCGGTTGTCGCGGCCATTTCCATTTTCGCCACCTTCTTGTGTGTCCGGGGTATTTTCAGCCGTCAGCGCGGCGGAGATTGCTTCCGGAAGCACGGGGCAATCGCGACGGAGCGCAGTCTGCCACTTGCCATTCCAGCGGCCCACATTCTTCGCGACCATCGCCTGCAAATCGGGATGCATCGAGCCGAGCCGCGTCACGCCGTAGCGCAGGATGCTGAGCTGTGTGATAGGCGGGTTGTTCACGTTGAAGACCGAGAAAATCAGCGCGGAAACCACCGCCGTCGAGTCCGCCTCGTCGAGGCTGTCCAGCGGGAGTTGAAGGACCCACGGCTTGCCGCGTCCGATGAACACATTGCCGATCAATTTCGACTGCTCCGCGTTCAGCGAGCCATTCTCTGGGTTCACCATCTCGGTGCAAACCGTCGCCGCGATCTTCACAGCCACGGGCAAATCCATACGCATCAAAGCGCGCGAAACGCTCAGCCGCAGACGCGCCGCCTGAAGTCCGCCCATCTTCGCCAGACCATCCAGCAGGAACGGGCGCGCCTCGGGAACGAGCGCCGGCCACGCCTGCTCGATCGCGCGGACTGCGAGAATCCACGGCAGTTTCGGCATCGCATCGAGCGACGCGAGGAAATCCTCACCGCCCGCCAGCAAGCCGTCTTTCATCAACATCGTCGCGCGCTCTTCAGCGGCATTCGAAAGGCGACCCTTCGCACCGGCATCCGCCAGTTCTGCGAGCGAACGCTCCTCGGGCCCCTCGGAAGGCGGCTGCGCCTCAGCCTGCTCGGGAGCATTTTCAGCGGCGGAATCCTGCGCAATCACGGCAGGCTCGGGCGCTTTCGGGGCCACGGGCTCCGGAGCGGGCTCCGGCTTTGCGGCCTTTGCAGGCTTCGCAGGTTTTTCAGCTTTCGCTGGTTCTAGTGAAATTCCGCGCTCCTTTGCCTCGATGATTGCGAGGTTTACAGGTGCTGGTGTTTTTTTGGGAGTCCCCTCGGTCTGGGACTCATTCGTTTCGTCTGCCATAATATCGTGTGTGTAAAATTGGGGGCG
>JAYTMG010000057.1:0-4013 GCA_043728745.1 Verrucomicrobiaceae bacterium | reverse complement strand
CCAGAAATTGCGCGAGAGATTTACCACCGTGTTGAGCTCCTTCGAGAGAGGCGTGAAAAGCGTTTTTTGACATAAGTAAAAAGTGCAACTAGCGACCTCGCGAGAGCTTGGCAAATCCAAATCAACGCCAAAAGCGAAGGCATTGCCCGGATTTCTCACGGCACTGAGAAGTGGTGTGACAGCCCGCTCTGAGCTGTGGCGCGGAATGAGAGGGAGACGAAGAGGCAGAGGTAGAAAAAAACTGCGAGAAGGGTGCAATTGCCCCAATGGGCCGCCGCGATTGGATTTACTTTCACTTCCTCCGCCGGGCGCATCCGGGCCACTGTCGTAATCGTTACGAATGGGAAACAATGCCGAGAGTGATTAAAAGTGGAATAAAGCTCGGGGCAAATTAGTCGTGGCTCACGCAGCCCTCTGCGTGACACTGCTACCCGCGAAGCGCTGATCCGATGAGCGTTCCACCGAGAATAATGCGCTTCGCGTGAGGGGAAGCACGCGGAGGGCCGCGTGCGCCACGACGCAGGCGTGCTCACTTGAGGATTCCCACTTTTAACCACGCACAAACAATACCGCCGAAAAAAACCCGTTGACGTTTGCCTGCTGCGGCCCCAAAGAAGGGACGTTCGGTCGCGTCATCGGCGCAGGCTTCGAAGTCACGGTAGGCTATTTTCTCCACCACCCGCGAAGACTCACCTTTCAAAGGCACGACCATCACTCATCAACGAATTTTCAATTTTCTGGTCCCACGGCTTGTTCTCATTTCGAGAATAGGCCCGCTCCACAAGAGCGGACCTCAATCCTCATCACTAAGATAACTCGGCTGGAAAGCCGATTTTCCTGCGGACCCAACGTCCGCAAACATTTATATGGCAACGAAAGCAACAAAGGCCACCGAAAAAGCAGTGGCCACCAAACCAACCAAAAAGGCACCCGCCAAAGCGACCGCCGCAGCACCGAAGAAACCCGCTGCGAAAAAAGTCGCTCCCGTCGAGCCTGCCGAAAAGCCTGCCAAGGTGAAAGCCGCTGTCGCAAAGCCTGTTAAAACAGCGCCCCCAAAAGCTGTCCCCGCACCCGCAAAAGCGGCTGCAAAAAAGAAGCCGGCAGCCAAGAAATCAGCAGCCGCAGACGAGACTCCGGAACTTTTCGACACCGCCGCAGTGGAGCGCGTTGAAGCGCCTGCAAAAACAGAAGAGAAACCCAAGCGCGCCGCCGCAAAAAAGAAACCAGCAAAAGCCGCCGACCCAGAGCCCGTCGCTGCACCGGAACCCGTCGCGGAAACACCCGCGCCCGAACCGCCTCCAGCTCCGAAAGTGGAACCAAAACCAGCGCCGACTCTCCCTCCGCCATCCGTCCTGCCGCCATCCTCAGTAGCTCCGCAGCAAGGCGGGGCCCAAGGCGGGCAGCAGGGCCAAAAGCCGCGTCCGCTTTACATCCCGCGTGAAGTCGAAGCATTTCTCCGCGCAGCAGGGCTCCCGATTCCGCAAGAAAAAGCGCAACTCGACGCCATCCTCGCAGCCATGCACGGCGCAAAAATCGCCGCCCAGCAAGCCACAGCAGGACTCCCCCGCCCGCAACAACCGCAGCAGCAGCAGCCACACAACCCGCCTGCACAACAAGGACAGCCCCAGCAGCAAGGCGGACAGCAGCAGCAGCCAAGACTCTCCCGCGAAGAGCGCCGACAGCAGCACATGAAGCAGCGCCAGCAGCAGCGCGATCAACGCCGCCAGCAAAACCAAGGCAACAATCAGGGGAATAACCAGCAGCCCCAACAGCAACAGCGCAATCCAGACGAAGCCCAATCGCAACAACCGCCGCGCGAGCCAAGAGTCGAGGAGCCGATGGAACTCGTCGAGGCCGAAGGATATTGCGAAATTTCCGGCAAAGGATTCGGCTTTCTCCGCGACCTGAAACGGCTCTTCCAGCCGCACCCGATGGACGTTTTCATCACACCCGAAGTCGTGAAGCGTTTCGGAGTGAAAGACGGACATTGGCTAAAAGTGGAGGCCAAAAAGAACAGCCGCGGAATGCAGATCAACAAGCTGCTCTCCGTCAACGGACAGCCGCCGGAAAACGTCAAAATGTGGCCTTCCTTCGAAGACCTCACCACCATCAGCCCGATCGAGCACATCAAACTCGAGACCGTCCCCGATCGCACCACCACGCGCATCATGGACCTCCTCACGCCCATCGGCAAAGGCCAGCGCGGCCTCATCGTCGCACCGCCGCGCACCGGCAAAACGACGCTCCTTCACCACATCGCCGACGCCGTCGTGAAGAATCATCCCGAGATGCACCTCATGATTCTCCTCGTCGATGAACGCCCGGAAGAAGTCACCGACTTCCGTTGCAGCATCCCAAAGGCCGAACTATGGGCCAGCTCCAACGACATGGACATCAAGTCCCACACCCGCATCGCCACACTCGCCATCGAACGCGCACGGCGACTCGTCGAGAGCGGCAACGACGTCTTCATCCTGCTCGATTCCATCACCCGCCTCGGCCGCGCATTTAACAACGCAATCGCAGGCGGCGGACGCACCATGTCCGGCGGCGTGGACAGCCGCGCGCTGGAAACTCCGCGCAAGATTTTCGCCGCAGCCCGCAACACCGAGGAAGCAGGCTCGCTCACCATCGTCGCCACCGCCCTTATCGACACCGGCAGCCGCATGGACGAGCTCATCTTCCAGGAGTTCAAAGGCACCGGAAACAGCGAAGTCGTCCTCGACCGCAAAATCAGCGACCAGCGCATCTACCCCGCGATCGATATTTTCCAGAGCGGCACCCGGCGCGAAGAGCTCATCCTACCTGCCGACCAGCTCCATAAAATCAACGTCATCCGCCGCGGCCTCGCCGGCCACAAGCCATTCGAAGCCATCGAGCGAATGCTCAGCTTCGTAAAACGCTTCCCGACGAATGCGCAGCTCCTGCGCGAGATTCCGGGATAGCACTCTGTCAGCCGCCCGGTAGTGATAAATCATCGTGCTGACCTGCGGTGATTCCTAAAGGGCAAGTTGCGATACGATTTTCATAGTCACCGTCCGAATATGGCGGGAGCTAAACTTCGCAACCTCGCCTCCTTTGCGCGGCTGTTCGCGCGTTCATGTGTTCCGGCAACATCAGTTCGCACGATTTGTTACCCGCCGCAGCACCGCCCGCTACTCGCCCGCTGCCATCCGCGCCCCCGGCTTTCACCGGGGGCGACATTGCGCCTCTGGTCGTTGCATAGCAAATTCAAGGTTTCAATCCGCGCCCCCGGCTTTCACCGGGGGCGACCGCCGTCGCGAGGCATGAAGAGCGAGGATGCCAGGTTTCAATCCGCGCCCCCGGCTTTCACCGGGGGCGACCCGCCATTCTCCCAATTTGCGCTGTGGTCGTAGCCGTTTCAATCCGCGCCCCCGGCTTTCACCGGGGGCGACGTGGCGGCGGGTGCGCTGGCGGGCATCCGGGCGAGGTTTCAATCCGCGCCCCCGGCTTTCACCGGGGGCGACACGAACGATAAAGGCGTCATCCCCGATCAGACGAAGTTTCAATCCGCGCCCCCGGCTTTCACCGGGGGCGACAAGGGCAGTGGTAAAGCGACTCCACTAAAACCGGGTTTCAATCCGCGCCCCCGGCTTTCACCGGGGGCGACCAAACCGCATACATACTGAGGACCACGCCACGGGGTTCAATCCGCGCCCCCGGCTTTCACCGGGGGCGACGCCGTGCGTTGCGCGGCATCCATTTCACTCGGGTTTCAATCCGCGCCCCCGGCTTTCACCGGGGGCGACCCGGCACCATCTCCAGCTACCGCATCCCGTGGTGTTTCAATCCGCGCCCCCGGCTTTCACCGGGGGCGAACGGTTCGACGTGCAAAATACCACCGCCCCACGCGTTTCAATCCGCGCCCCCGGCTTTCACCGGGGGCGACAGTCTCTCGCAGTCGCTGCGGCAAGCTGGTGCGGGTTTCAATCCGCGCCCCCGGCTTTCACCGGGGGCGACCGTTGATTTTCACGTCATCAACTGACCAATTA
>JAYTMG010000056.1:0-1172 GCA_043728745.1 Verrucomicrobiaceae bacterium | reverse complement strand
GGGGTCAGATTTACGATTTCCGCGAGGAAATCGATGAACGGCGCGTTCGAAGCGCCGCTTTGACCGAACAGGTCTTTACCGGCTGCGAGTCTTTCCTGTTCGAGTTGGCAGAGGAAACACATCAGCATGCCCGCGACGAAGATCAGCTTTCGCGACATACGCAGCTTGATATTGCGCACAGCCCATCCTGTCCCGTCGGGCTCGCGCGTCTTGTTCGCGTAATCAACAGCGATCGTGCGCCAGTAACGCACCAGATCGTTCAGCAAAAAACGTGGAACGAAGGAACGCGAGCCGTGGCTTGGATGAAAGTGCGTGTCCTGCTCGAGATAGCGCGCCAGCAATGCCCGGATAACGCGGTCGCGGACGCTCGTGTCGCCGATTGCACGCGACTCAAGCAGCAGCAACATCCGACGAGTGGTATTGATGTAGTTGTCACTGCCTCCGCCAATGTCATGAACAAGCGAATGACTGAATGCGAGCGATCCGAAAATGCCGCTCGGACCCGGATTCTTCCAGCCGCCTTCACGCAATAACTTTTCGATTCGCAGCGCGGCCTCCATGTCTGCGGGATCGGTCTGTCCGTCGATTAGCAGGCTCCAATCGACGTCGCTGCCAGCGGTGCTCTCACCACGTGCTAGCGATCCAAAAACCACGAAGTTGGCATCCGCGCGCAGCTCATTCGCCATTGCCACAAATCAAGTCCCGCAGCGTCCTTCGCTGATTTTCAGCGACTGCGACTGCCTTGCCGATTGCAGCCCACGTGCCGCCAAAGCGCGCATTAAGCTCTGCGAATGGAGAGAAATTCATCGCGGTGATGTTGCATCGCGTAGCGGATTGGAGCAAGCCTGCTCCCCAGGGTGAACCCGATAGACGCGGAAATCGGGTGGGAGCGTGAGCGGGGTCAGTTTTCAGAGAAATCTGCGAATCATGCAGTTTTTCCCCGTCCCCAGATTTTGGGACGGGCGGATCACGCAGACCCTCACCCTCACCTCCGGTCCCGGCGTAAGGCCAGCGCCCGATGATCGCGTTGACGCTGCCCGCCGCGCCGGGCATCTTGCGCCCATGAGCACGCTCGCTGAAATCGAAGCCGCCATCGCGAAACTGCCGCCTCCGCAGTGGATGGAAATCCGCCGCTGGATGGATGCACACGCGCCGACGGTGACAACGCCCGA
>JAYTMG010000055.1:0-1464 GCA_043728745.1 Verrucomicrobiaceae bacterium | reverse complement strand
ACCGCGATCGACGGCGGAAATCGCGTCCTCGTTTTCAGCCAGTTCGTCACCATGCTCGCCGCGATGCGGGAGCAGCTCGCCGCGCAAAACATTGATTATTGCTACCTCGATGGCTCGACGAAGGATCGGGGCAAAGAGGTTGCGCGTTTTCAAAATGGGAATGCTCCCGTTTTCCTCATAAGCCTGAAAGCTGGCGGAACGGGACTAAATCTCACCGCAGCCGACACAGTCATCCATTTCGATCCGTGGTGGAACCCCGCCGTCGAAGCGCAAGCCACCGACCGCGCACATCGCATCGGCCAGCGCAAAGTGGTGACCAGCTACAAGCTCATCGCGCGCGATACGGTGGAGGAGAAGATTCTCACGCTCCAAGCAAAAAAACGGGCGGCCATCGCGGCGACGATCGAGAGCGAAGAGCCGATGATGGAGGGACTCAGCATGTCCGAAATCGAAGATCTCCTGAGGTAGCCTGATTAAGGCTGGCCGGGCGCTTTCGGACGACGGAGATTTATTTCCGTTCCCATCGGTGTCGTGGGATTCGTGGGATTGAGCGGAGCTTTCGCCATCTCAGTTCCGTCCGCCATTTGCGCTTCAGCCTTCGGGGCGGGCGAAGCGGATGGGGCGGGCGAAGCGGATGGGGCGGATGGCGCGGGAGTTTGAGGCGGTGCCGGAGCGGGCGCGGGGTCTTGATTCGTGCTGTCGAAGAACATCGCACGATGGACGCGATACTCGTCGCGAATTGCCGCCGCTGCGTCCATGAACTTCACGCCTTCGTTCACCTTGCCGGTGAATAGTCCGAAAACCCCGAGCTGCCATTGTCGCTCCGCCAGAACATCGATCGCGAGATTCGGTTTTAGAAAAGAAGCAGCCATGATCATCACGCTCTCCGGAGTGAGGTCGGCCCATGGGAGCGGGAGATTGCCAAACGCAACTTTCACTTCGAGCTGTGTCTCGTTTGCCCGGACAACGCCGCCCGCAAGTTGCTGGCCGTTCTTTTTCACGAGCGCAGCCGCGTAGCCGGAGACGGAAAGGTCTCGGATCAGTTGCTCCTTGAACTTCACGAGCCAAGTGATGCGTTGCGCGAGAAGGTCCCGCTCGGCCACGTTCGGCGCGAGAGTCACATGCGCCGCGTTGATAAGTGTAATTGCTTCCGAGAAGCGGTAATTTTCGCAAAGCCCCTTCAGCTTCATCTTCACCTCAGTGAGCGCCGTCTCTTCGGCGCGCTCCTGCTCGGCCTGCTGCTTTTTCATGTTCTCCGCAGTCATCGCGAGCGCAGCTTCGATCTTCGCGGAGTTGTCGCGCTCCAAGTCGCTCAGCAGCGCGACGAGCGATGCGGACTTCAATTTCGACTTCACCGTGGGGATCTTTTTCAGGGCGGCAGCGGCTTTGTCCGGCGAGTCCGCATAGTTGCGAATGTCTTCAGCAACGCTCTGGAAATGGGTGAAGTCTTCGAGGTAATTTCCC
>JAYTMG010000054.1:0-4642 GCA_043728745.1 Verrucomicrobiaceae bacterium | reverse complement strand
TCTGTGACGTCTTCCGCCATCGTGAGAAACGAACTGACATTACCATGTGTGTCGCGAAGCGCGCTGTTGAACCAGCGGCAGTGAACAACGCGACCATCTTTCGCTAAGTTGCGATTCTGGCTGGTGCTTTTGGATTCTTCACCGGAGATGAGACGGTGGAAAATTGCGGCGACGTCCTCGATTTCTTCCGGGTGGATAGAGCGCAATTCCTGCGGAGTTTTCCCGCGAGCCTCGCTTTCGGTCCAGCCGAAGATCTCGGTGGCGCGAGTGTTCCAGCGCGTGATTCTCGTATCCCGATCCAGCTCAACGACAGCGAGCAGCGAGTTATCGAGGTGCAGGCTGAGGCGCAGCCGTGTTTCGTTGAGTTCGTCCGAAGCGCGCTTTTGCTCCGTGATGTCGCGGGCAATCCCGACAAGCCCGACCACTTTCCCCGCCGAGTCAAAGATCGGGTGCTTGTTGGTGAGGAACCAGCCTCGTTGGCTCTCGCCTATTTGGTAGGGCTCCTCGCGGTTTAGCACGGGTTGCCCGGTGTTTAGGACGTGGAGGTCATCCGCGTAGTAGGCCGCTGCGATCTCCGCAGGGATGGGATGTTCGGTGATTTTTTTGCCCAGCACTAAATCGTCTGGAAGTCCGGTGATCTCGCGTTGCGCGCGGTTGCGCATGATGTGCCTTCCTTCCTTGTCTTTTAGGACGAGCACGTCGCTGATGCCGTCGATGATCGTTCGCAGCAGTCGTCGCTCCTCGGAGATTTCCTCGATTTTCCGGTGCCGTCGCGTGATATCGCGAATGCTTAGCAGCACACGGCCGCTGCCGAGGAGAATGATGACCGCCTCGCACAATCCGCTGCTTCCGCCCTTGCTGGAAAAGGGAACCTCCCCACTCCATCGCCCGCCTTGTTCAAACACCATGCGAGTGCTTTGGGCTAGGCCCGTTGCGGCTCCGGGAGCGTGGAGATGCTCAATGGACATGCCCGTCGCCTCATCTTGAGTCCACCCAAACATGCGCCCTGCGCCTGCGTTCCATTCTTGAATGACGAGGTCGCGGGCAACCACGATCACAGCTTCTTCGATGAGGTTCAGCAATACTTCGGAGGCGGCCTCCGAAGCAGAAGTGGCTCGAGTTTGGTGGTTGCGCCGATCTTGCATAACTTAGAAAGACCATTTTTAAGAGCATGGGCCAGCCCAAAAACCCGTATATTTGGCGAGGACGGAAGCGGAAGAAAAAGGTTGGAGGGCGAATCACTCGCGGATCGCGATGGCCTGTCCTCCGAGAAAAAGCGCGGCATTGAGACTGACTGCATCGCGCGCGTGGAAAGTGAAAATCGGGTCGCCTTTCGAGACAAAGGTGCCGACTTTTTTGATCCCGCTGCAGCCCACGGCAAAATCGACTGCATCATCGGCTTTGGCCCGCCCTGCTCCGAGAGCGACGCATGCACGACCGATTAGAGCCGCATCCATTCGAGTGATCGCGCCTGTTTTCGGCGCGGCGACGGTGTGAATTATCGGTGCGCGCTGAATCTCCAAAATCCGCTCCGTGTCTGCGGCGTGGCCACCTTGCGCCTCCACCATCGCGCACCATTTCCGCCATGCAGTGCCGTCGTTCAGCCAGGATGCGAGCTGCTCGCGAGGCACCGGCGAGACGCGTTCCGCGAGGTCGAGCGTCAGCTTCACGAGGTCGGCGGGGCCGCGTCCTTGCAGGGTTTCCACGCTTTCCCACACTTCCAGCGCGTTGCCAGCGGTGTGGCCGAGCGGCTCGTCCATAGGGTTCAAAATCGCGATGGTATCCACTCCGCATTCACGTCCCGCGCCGACCATCGCGGCGGCGAGGAGTTCGGCTTCGGCTTTGGTTTTCATGAAGGCACCGCTGCCGTATTTTACGTCGAGCACCAAGCGGTCGAGAGATTCCGCGAGCTTCTTTGACATGATGCTCGCGACGATGAGCGGGCGGCTCGGTACCGTGGCTGTGACATCGCGCAGGGCGTAAAGTTTTTTGTCCGCCGGGCAGAGATCGGAAGTCTGGCCCATCATCACGACGCCGATTTTTTCGAGCTGCGCAAGCGCTTCGTCTTCGCTGATGCCGACGCGAAATCCCGGGATGCTCTCCAGCTTGTCCAGCGTGCCGCCGGTGATGCCGAGGCCGCGTCCGCTGATCATCGGCACCCACACGCCCGAGCACGCAAGCAGCGGCGCGAGGATGAGTGAGACTTTGTCGCCGATTCCGCCAGTGCTGTGTTTATCGACTTTCGGTGGCGATCCCGCAGGCCATTTGCATGTGCGTCCGCTGTCGCGCATCGCTTTCGTCAGGGCACCCGTTTCGGCATCCGTCATCCCGTTAAAATAGACAGCCATCGCCCACGCTGCGGCCTGATAATCCGGCACTTTGCCGTCCGCATATCCTGCAATAAATTCCGAAATATCCTGTGGGTCGAGTTCGTGGCCATCGCGTTTGCGCTCGATGAATGTTGGGACGTGCATCGCGGGAGGTTCGGCATTTGCACTGCCGATGAAAGGAAAAAATCCCCAATAGGGGACGTTGGCGTGGCTTTGAACCTCGCATGAAAATCCAAACGCTCCTTTGCACTCTCGCTCTTTCGCTTACGGCAAATGCCGAGCTGCGCGTCCCCGCCTTCACCGGCTACGCGGACCCAAATCCCGAGGGCGCGCGCATTTCGTCGCGCAGCGGTGTGAGCGAATGGAAGAGCCAGAGCATCTCGTGGTTTGGCGACATCAAGACGCCGGGGAAAATGACCGTCGCTCTTTCCGTGAAGCTCGCAGCCGATGCGGAAGCGAAGCTGAAAATGAGTGTCGGAAAAGAGTCGCGGGACATTTCCGTAAAGGGCGGCGCGGAGCCTGTGCTGGCCGCTTTCGGGGATTTCGTAATCGCGCAGCCCGGCTATACGCGATTGCGTGTGGAGTGGGTGAGCGGAGCCGTGCCGGTCCTGGAGGCGCTCGTGCTCGACGGCCCGGCGGCGGCGGATGCGCACTTCAACCTTGAGTCGCGCCGCAACGCCGCAAGCGTCCACATGAATTACCCGAATGCCGCGAAGGATGTCGTGCTGTTTTATAACGAGGCGACGGCCGTTGAGGAGCCTGTGGCCACGTTCTACATGGCATGTGGATTCTCGCGCGGATACTTCGGGATGCAGGTAAATTCCGCGAAGGAGCGCCGCATTATTTTCTCGGTTTGGGACGCCGCCAGCGGGCAAACCGCGAAGGATCGCAGCACCGTCGCCGCCGAAGATCAGACGCAACTCATCGCGAAAGGCGAGGGCGTGGAGGCGAGTGTTTTCGGCAACGAGGGAACGGGTGGGCATTCTCACCTCAGCTACATTTGGAAAACCGGCGAGACGCAGCGCTTTATCGTAGCCGTGAAACCCGACGGCACGCACACCGAATACTCCGGCTGGTATTTCCATCCTGGAGACAAAAAGTGGATGCTCATCGCAAGCTTTCGAGCACCGAAGGACGGCAAGTATCTGCGCGGCTTCCACTCGTTCTCCGAGAACTTCGGTGGCAGCAACGGACACCTGCTGCGCAAAGCGCGGTTCGGCAATGGCTGGGTCCGCGACGCCGCAGGAAAATGGACCGAGCTGACCGATGCCTCGTTCAGCCACGACCCGACCGGTAAACAAGCCCGACTGGATCGTTTCATGGGCGTCGAAGACGGACGCTTCTTCCTATCGCACGGCGGCTTCGTCCCCGGCACGATGAAGTTCGGCGAAAAGTTCACACGCCCCGCAGGCAAGCCGCCGACGGACTTGCCGGCGGGATTGTAGGGGGAATTACGAATGACGAATGACGAAACGCAAGCGAGTTGATTCCGCAGCACGCTTGCGTTTCGTCATTCGTCATTCGTCATTCGTCATTCCCCCCGCCTCCAAAAAAAAACCGCCCGCTGGTTTCCCAGCGGGCGGCTTTGAATTTGTTGCGATGCTCGCTTAGCCGATGAGCGCTTTCACGACCTTGCCGTAGTTGTCGGTGAGGCGGAAGTCGCGGCCATTGTAGCGGTAGGTGAGCTTCTCGTGGTCGAACCCGAGGAGCGCGAGCTGCGTGGCGTGCAAGTCGTGGATGTGAACTTTGTTCTCCACTGCTTTCGCGCCGAACTCGTCGGTTGCGCCGTAGGCTTGTCCGCCTTTGACGCCGCCGCCTGCCATCCATGCCACCATTGCGCGTCCGTTATGGTCGCGGCCCGCTGCGTCGTTGCCGTTGCGGTCTTTGGTGACGGTGCGGCCAAATTCGCCGCCCCAGATGATGAGCGTCTCGTCGAGGAGACCACGCTGACGAAGGTCGTTGATGAGCGCTGCGGCAGGACCGTCGATCGATCCTGCGGTGCGTGGCAGGCCGGCTTCGATGTTGCCGTGCATGTCCCAGCCGCCGTGTTCGACTTGGACGAAACGGACGCCGCGTTCCACCAGACGGCGGGCGACGAGAAGTTTCGAGCCCATGTCGGTTTTGCCGTACATTTCCTGAATGGCTTCGGGCTCTTTGCTGACGTCGAAAGCATCGGTTGCTTCGCTCTGCATCTTGAACGCCATTTCAAATGCCTCAATGCGGGCTTCGAGTTGCGCGTCTGCCTGAAGTGCCTTCGCGTGCTCCTTGTTGAGCTCTTTCACGAGGTCGAGCTGGCGGCGCTGGCGCTCTTG
>JAYTMG010000053.1:0-12783 GCA_043728745.1 Verrucomicrobiaceae bacterium | reverse complement strand
CCAGAGTGCAAATGCTGAGAATTGCATGGCGGCGGTGGTCCAGGGTGCGGCGGCGGAACTGCTGCTCGTGGCCGCAGTGGCGGCACCAAGCTAATTTGGAACGACTTTTCGAATGATTTGGGCTCAATATTTGGGGACTGTTTCCACGAGATTACATTCCCCTCATGTCGAGTCCAATGGGCGAACGTAACAAGTTGTGGGGAATTGCCGCGCGCATTTCCCATCGGGGCAGCACGAGCGGGATTGTGGAGCCCGCCCCGTGCGACGAACGATGTATTTGCAAAAAGTTTTGCGACTTTTTCCGCAGGCCACGGTTTGATCGCCTCGATGAAAACATCCATCAAATCAATCGCAATGGCAGCTACCGCGCTGCTCTTCACCACTCAATTCACCCAAGCTCAGGAAAAACCCGAAGGTGGACGTCCTCCCGGCGGCGGGCGCGGCTTCGGAACTCCCGAAGAACGCCTCAAGCGGATGACCGAGACTCTCGGCCTGTCGCAGGAACAGCAGGACAAAATCAAAGCCATCTACGCAAAGGACGCCGACGCGATGAAGGCACTCCGCGAAAAGGGCCGCGAGAATCTCACCGAAGAAGACAAAACCAAGATGCGCGAGATGATGAAGGTGCAGATTGAAGCCATCAAGGCCGTCCTTACCGAGGAGCAAAATGCCAAGATGAAGGAAGCATTCCAACGTCGCGGCGGCCCGGGTGGACCTGACGGCGATAAGAAACCCGACGCGCCGAAGCCCGAGGAGAAAAAGTAATCTCGGCTCTTAAAAATTAACCGACCTTTAGGGCGGAGCGCTACGGCGTTCCGCCCTTTCTTTTTTACAAATTCACTGCGAGTTCCGCGAAGGCGTCCGCAGCTTCGCACACCGAGATTTCCCGTCCGGCTTCACGCGAGATGCTCGTCATTTCCACTCCGGCGATTCCGCATGGGGTGATGTGCGTGAAGCCTGCCAGTTCTCCGCACACGTTGATCGCGAAGCCGTGCATTGAGATCCATTTTCGCACGCCGACGCCGATGCTCGCGAGTTTTCTGTTTTCCGCCCACACGCCAGTGAGCCCTTCTCGGCGTCCTGCTTTTACTCCGAAACGTCCGCAGAGCTCGATGAGCATTTCCTCCAGTGTCCGCAGATGCCGGTGTAGATCCTGACCGCGCGAACGCAAGTCGAGGAGCGGGTATCCTACGAGTTGGCCGGGTCCGTGCCACGTCGCCTGACCGCCGCGCTGGATGACGATGAGCGGGGCGGGGAGTTGCGCGGGATCGCGGAGCGACGATTGGTCGGGCGTGCGTCCGATGGTGAAAACGGACTCGTGTTCGAGCAGGAGCACTTCATCCGGCAAAGAAAGGTCTGCGGCTTTTTTTGCGACGATTTCCTCCTGCATACGCAACGCATCTTCAAAAGAGATGCGGCCCAACCAGCGCGAAATCGGTACGCTCATTGCCCGCAGAATTTGAAAAGGAGAAGCTCTGCAACGCCATCGCGATAATAGAGCCGGATCCCTCCATCCCGTCCGATGATGTCCCGCTCTACGGCGCAACTCGCGCGACGGCTGTGGACCTGATGAATGCCAAGGTGCTCGCGAATATAAAGGTCCCCCCAAACTTCCGCGCGGACTGCGGCGTTACATTTCCGGATGAGCAGGTCTTCGATCCTCTCCGGCTCATAGGGCTCAAAACTGATTTCGTGCATGGATTCGAGCACGGTGTAATCCAGCGGAGCGTGGTCTTGGAGGAGCGGCGTGGGTTTTTCCTTGAAGGTCGAAGTGACGATTCCCATCCGGACACGCGGGTCGAACCCGGCACTGAGATTGATGAGCGACAAAGTGTTGATCGCAACTGTGAGGCGCCCCACAGGCGGAACTTCGATCGTAAGCCAAATGTGGTCGATCCTGCTCGGATCGCGCTCCGGCTCCACTTCGACGTGGTAGGGAATTCCGACAGCTCGAACGTAGATGTCGCCTCGGGTCTTGCGGACCCGGCGTTTCCATTGTTCGCGGATAGTCTCGTTTTGCGGCGGCTGGTCGATGCGTTTAGAAGAACGCAATCACCCGGTCCGCGCAACGATCCATTCAAAAGAAAAACGCCTCCCGCTTTCGCAGGAGGCGTTTTCATGAACTGAATGAACCAGCAGGATTAGTTGCCAGCTTCGGTCTTTTCACCAGCGCTCTTCCAGCCGGAGATGCCAGCGGATAGATGCTTGATGTTCTTGTAGCCGAGCTTCTCTGCGGCGGTTGCTGCGGATTTGTAGGCGCTGCACGATGGTCCGCCGCAATATGCGACGATGAGTGCGTCCTTGTCGGCAGGAAGCTTCGACGCGAGGTCGGCCTTCGATGCCGTGAAGTCGATCGCTGTTGGGACGTGGCCGGCTTTCCATGCGCTGGAGCCGTTGACGTCGATGACGGTGACTTTCTTGTCGGCGATGGCTTTCTTCAGGTCAGCGATGCTGATGTCTGCGAATTCACCGGCGAATGCTGTAGCCGAAACGATCATTGCGGCGACGAGTGTGAGGATTTTCTTCATGTGATAGTTTTTTGTTTGTTTGTTGTTTTGAGTTTGAACACCCCGCCCGGCGTTAAGCCGAATGGTTGCCTGCGGTTTAGCGTTCCGAGTGCTTGTGGCAACCGAAAATCTCAACCGCACGTGGTGTTCGCAGTGTATGACCCGCTCGGATGCGTTTTTATTCCAAAAATCTTTAACTTTCTTCAGCAGACACGGGTGTCATTAACTCTCCTTTGTGACTCAGGGGACTTTTCCAGAATGAAGTGATAGAGAGAACAGCGAGGGGAAGCCGTCACCCCATCATTTTGTGCCCATCATTTTGTGGGTTTCGGCGCTCGTTGGAAACAAAATGATGGGCACAAAATGATGGTCCATTTTACCTCGCATCGTTGCTGTGTTTGAACCCGAATACCGACGGCAAAAAAAAACGCCGACTCCATCTCGGAGTCGGCGTTTTTGGAAAACTATCTAGAGTCTAGCTGCCACCTTCTGGCATGAGGACCTGAATATTGTCGCCGTCGAGCCATTTGTCGGGGACCGGCTTGAATGCGTTCTCTTTCTGATCGTCTGGGCGCGAGATGAACGAAACGGTGTCGCTTTCCTTACGAAGGCCTGAACCTTCGGTGACGATTTTTGCGCTGGTGTCAACGAAGACGACCACTGCGTCGGTTCCGTCCCATACACCGCCTTTTTTCGAGGTTCCCTTTGCGTAAGTTCCTTGGGCGTCTTTGAAAGCCGTCGCGATAATTGGCCAGCGGGCGTCGGAGAGCTCATTCAGACCGCGCACATAGGACCAGTCGCATTCTCCCTGGCGGACTTTGTTTTGGTTGCTCGCATCCTGCGTTCCGCTGGCTCCCTGGCACCAAGCGGATTTCTTGTTGAGGAAAATGGCTTTGCTGGTTGTGTATTTCGGCATCAGCGTGCTGAACGCTTCGCCCGTAGTAGCGACGCGGTTCGTCGGGCTATCGGGGTCTGCATAGACCGGGAAAATTCCGTCGTGGTCGCTTGCATACATTTTCAGCGCGAGGCCGATCTGCTTGGCGTTGCTCAGTGATGCAGTAAGAGCGCCCTTCTTTTGCGCGTTTGCGAAAACGGGCAATGCGAGGCCGGCGAGGATGGCGATAATCGAAATTACGACGAGCAATTCGATCAACGTAAATGCGGAATGTTTTTTGATTTTCATAGATGTGGTCGGTGGAACGTTTGTTGGACCCTTTAACTACGACGACAGCTCGTTTTTCGCAAAGGAAAAAATGTGAACTACGTGATAGAATCTTTGGAAGTAACGAATGCAATCGGGGTTCGTGACGTGCGTGCGAGGGGAAAAGTGAGCCTTGCGGCAATTGGGGAACCGGAATAGACCGTTCACCGTGGAAAAAAAAATGCAGGAAATCGCAAGACGACTAAAAGCGCTGAGCCACCTCGACGAAAGCGAGCGGCTCTTGATCGCACGCAGTCTCGCGGCGACTCCCGACGAACGCTGGCGGATGAGCCAGAATTTTCTCCGCTCGCTCGGCTTATCGAAGCTCTCAGAGCGGAAAAAATTCGGTTTCAAGTCGCCGGCATGACGGCGGCGATTCTACAGGGCGTCCCGGCGACTACGTTGGACGCAGACCTGTGGATCGACCTCCCGGAACGCCAATACATCCGCGTGCTGAATCTATGCACCAAACTCGGTGCCAAAGTGATCGCAAATACCGTCGTCGCTTTGACAGACGATACGCTCGTGAACTTCCATTACCGCGTGGATGGTGTGGCGTCGTTCGCGACGGAATCCCGCCGCGCCGTGGTTGTCGAGTGGCTCGGATTCAAAGTAAAAGTTCTCCCGCTTGAGAAAGTCATCCAAAGCAAAGAATTCGTGGGGCGACCGAAAGACCTCGCCCATCTACCGCTGCTGCGCGACGTGCTCAAAGCCATCAACGGGGAAATATAGAGGCGCTCTCGCCCTTCGCCCGCGCGATGGCGGCCATCACGCCCATGGCCTTGTTCACGGTCTCTTGGTATTCGTACTCCGGCGTGCTGTCTGCGACGACTCCGGCACCAGTTTGGACGTAGGCTTTACCATCCTTGAGGACCGCCGTGCGCAGCGCGATGCAAGAGTCGCTATTACCGTCGAACCCGAAGTATCCCACGGCTCCGGCATAGACGTTTCGCTTGGAGCGATCGAGCTCCGCGATGACTTGCATGGCGCGCACTTTTGGCGAGCCGCTCACCGTTCCGGCGGGGAAGGTCGCCCTCATCACGTCGTAAGCGGAACGGTCCGGGCGGAGGCGGCCCTCGACGTTGCTGACGATGTGCATGACGTGGCTGTAGCGTTCCACGATCATGAAATCGTTCACCTTCACGCTCGCATACTCGCTCGCGCGGCCCACGTCGTTGCGGGCTAAATCGACCAGCATGAGATGCTCGGCGCGCTCTTTCGGATCGGCGAGAAGGTCGGCGGCGTTGGCGGCGTCTTCCTCCGGCGTGGCACCGCGGCGGCGTGTCCCGGCGATGGGGCGGATTTCGATTTTTCCGTTGATTGCGCGGACATGCACCTCCGGCGAACTGCCCACGAGCGCAAACCGTCCGGCGAATTTCATGCAGAACATATACGGCGATGGATTCACAAACCGCAGCGCGCGATACAGAGTCACCGGGTCGCCGGTAAATTCCGTCTCGAACCGCTGGCTCACCACCACCTGAAACGCATCGCCCGCATGGATGTATTCGTGGCACTTCGCGACCATTTCGTAGAATTCCTCGCGCGTCGTATTGCTCGTGCAATCCGCCGGAGCAGGCGCGGGTGTGATAGGAAATGGCGGGAGCTGATTTGGCTTCGCGAGCTTTTCTAAAATGCCCGAGATGCGAGCCTGCGCCGCTGCATACGCGCCGTCTGCATCGCCCTCGACAAAGGCATTCGCCACGATGCGTAGCCGACGTTTCAAGTGGTCAAAAATGAGCACCGTATCTGCAATCACGAACAAGCTCTCCGGCAGCCCGAGTTCGTCCTTTTTCGCGGGCCCGACCGTGGGCTCGAAAAACCGCACCATATCGTAGCTCAAATATCCCACAGCCCCGCCCGCAAAGCGCGAGCGCAGTTCTGGCGGCTCGTCTGGGAGCGGCACGTATTTGTATTTCGACATCAGTTCTTCGACATCCGCAAGCGGGTCGCGCACCGTTTGAAATTCCCGCGTCACGCCATTTTCCGTGAGCTTCACCGAGCGGCCTTGGCTCTCCAGCACAGTGCGAGCGCCAGTGATCAAAAACGAAAATCGCCCTGTCTGCTCAATCTTCTCCACGCTCTCAAAAAGAAACGTGTAGCCGCCGTCATCGAGCTTCGCAAAAGCGCCGACCGGCGTCTCGGCATCGGCGATGATTTCGGCGTAAACGGGAATTAAATTTCCCTTTTTTGCCAGCTCCGAAAACTCCGCCAGCGATGGTGTGAAATGTGTGTTCATAGGAATAAATGACGAATGACGAATGACGAATGACGAATGACGAATGACGAATGACGAATGACGAATGACGAATGACGAAACGCAGGCGTGTTAGGATGATTGCTTGGATTGGATGGTGCGGCGGATTTTGGAAAAGATGAGGTGGAGTTCGTTTGCTTCCCGCCAAAGTGGGCGGGCCTCTAAGGCAAGTTCGGGGCAGGCACGCGCGAGCATTCGGATGAAGAATTTCGCCTCGCGAGCTTCCTTTCGACAAGTGCCGATGTTTTTTGCGAATTCCTTAAGCGAAACAGCGTCATCCGACTCACAGTAGTTAGCCCCAACGCTGGTTCCGCATCCCGTGAGCTGGCCAACAAGTCGATCAGTGCGAGGTCCGAGCGGCACCTTTTTCAAAAAGTCAATAATCGCCTCCCCAAAACGAGCAGTCCGTTCCTCCAAGTCATAGACATACTCACCGGAACCTTCCCGGACAACAGCCCCCAATTCTCCAACCGCCCAAGGTTCCACCTCCGTCAAAACTCTGTAATCGTCATTCGTCATTCGTCATTCGTCATTCGTCATTTGCCGTAGGCCACCGTCGCATCAAACAACGGCGTCTCATCAACAGGCTTCGGCAGCCCGTGGTTGTCGAGCTCCTGGAAGAAGCACGATTCGTAGCCCGTGTGACACGCTCCGCCGGTCTGTTCGACTTCAAAAAGCAGCGTGTCTTTATCGCAATCGACGGCCCATTTAATAACGCGCTGCACGTTGCCGCTGGTCTCGCCTTTCACCCAGTATTTTTGGCGCGAACGGCTGAAATAGACCATCATGCCTTTCTCCAAGGTCATGCGGATGCTCTGGTCGTTCATCCACGCCATCATCAGCACGCGTTTGCTTTTTGCGTCCTGGACGATGGCTGGGATGAGACCGTCTGAGTTGTATTTGAATTGGCTGATCATGTGATTGGTAAAAAGAAAATGGCCCGAGATTCGCGAGTTGGAATCATCGGGCCTTGGTGGCTTCGGCGCACAGTGGCGACGACCGTTCCGCGCGGAAGCGGAACCGGCCCGTCAAAAATGCCACCAATGCCAGAAAAAATTCATCTGGTTGGGAGATACGCGGTGCGATGCGCGGAGAAAAGGGAAAAGTTTGGCGGTGGCACTTTCGCCTGAGTCTGCCATGTTCGCGCGCCTTACTCTTTTCTCACTTTGCGCACCTCATTCCTTTCACTCGTTCTTTTTTTCTTTCTCGGGGACTCCGCCCGTTCACAAATCGTCGTCGGCGGGAAGGAGTATTCGCGCGCTGCAAACGAGCTCGGGAAGAAGGGCGAATGGGTGCTTTATCCAAAAGGCGCGCCGCAAGTGGAAGGCAATCGCCGGTGGCTCACGAAGCGGGTTCTCGTGGAAACGGATGCCGGTGCGAAGCTCGCTGATGTCGGCGGAGTGGTGTCCGTCGATCGGCGCGGAAAGTATTCCGTGGTGACTCTCGCGGGCGGGCCGGGAGCCGCACTGGATGGAGCGGCACGACTTGCGAAAATCGCGGGCGTGAAGTCCGCAGAGCCGATGCTTGCCCGGCAACAGTATCGGCGTTTTGTGCCGGATGATCCGCTCTTTTCCTACAACGCGGCGAATCCCGGATACCAATGGCATTTGCGCAACACGGGAGAGAACGGCGGGACGGTCGGCATCGATGCAAACGTGGTGCCTGCTTGGGATTTATGGAAGGGCACGGGCGTCCGCATCGGCATCGTCGATGATGGAATGGAAGTGTCGCACCCCGACCTCGCGCCGAGCGCCGATACGGTAAACGATTACGATTTCAACGACCTCGACAACGATCCTTCGCCGGGGACGGGGGATTTTCACGGCACGGCCTGCGCGGGTGTCGCTGCGGCGCGTGGGAACAATGCGCTCGGCGGAACGGGCGCTGCACCGGAGGCGACGCTCGTGGGAATGCGGCTGATTTCCGGGCCGATCACGGATGCCGATGAGGCCGATGCGTATGCGTGGCACAAGGACATCATCGCGGTGAAGAGCAATAGCTGGGGGCCGTTTGACGGCGGCTTCGGCGCGGGCGGGCCTGGGCCACTCGGCGTGGCGGGGCTGGCCGATGCTACATCCACGGGGCGCGGCGGGCTGGGGACGGTGTTTGTCTGGGCGGCGGGAAATGGAAACCAAAGCGGCGATGATTCAAACTTCGACGGCTGGGCGAACTCGCCTTACGCGATGGCGGTGTCGGCGATCACCGACGCCGGGCGGCAGGCTTATTATAGCGAGCCGGGCGCGAACATTCTCGTTTGCGCTCCATCGAACGGCGGCATGCAAGGCGTGACCACGACGGACCTTGTCGGCAGCACCGGCTACAACGCGGGCGGGGGAGGGGACTATGCGAGTGCGGATTTCACGCGAACGTTTGGCGGGACATCCTCGGCGACGCCGCTCGTCGCGGGAGTTGCCGCGCTGATGCTCGAGGCAAATCCTGCGCTGGGCTATCGCGATGTGCAGGAAATCCTCGTGCGCACCTCGAACAAAATCGACGAAGCGAACGGCGGATGGAGCACCAACGGCGCGGGTTTTCGCTTTAACGTAAAGTATGGAGCCGGGCTCGTAGATGCGACTGCGGCGACGACGATGGCGACCAGTTGGACTCCGCTCGCAGCGCTGCAAACGCGCTCCATTGCAGCTCCGGCGCTCGCTTTGGAGATTCCTGATGGCAACAGTTCCGGCGTCTCACACACGTTCTCCGTGGCGGCGGTTGACAGCCTCCGCGTGGAGCACGTCACCGTTCATGTAAACGCGACGCATCAATATCGCGGCAATCTCGAATGGTGGCTCACTTCGCCGAGCGGCATGACTTCCCGTCTCGCGCGTTCGCGCCTCAATGACAGCGGGGCGAATCTCGACTGGACGTTTATGAGCACACATTTTTGGGGCGAGCGCTCCGAGGGCGGCTGGACGCTCCGCGTCGTGGACCCGACCGTGGGCGATGTGGGCACGATGGTTGGAGGGACGATTTCGTTTTACGGCGCTCCTGTTTCCGGGCCATTGCCGTTGCCGGTGATCACGAGCAGCCTCGGGATCGCGTTCCGCGAAGGCGCGGTGGCCAATCAACAAATCACGGCATCCAATTTCCCCACCGCTTACGACGCGCTCGGACTGCCGCCGGGCGTGACGGTGAACACGACGACCGGCGTCATCGCGGGCGAGCCGACCGGCGGCGCGGGTATTTATTTCGGCTCGATCAGCGCGACCAATGCGACCGGCACGACGACGGAGTTCGCGATTTTCCAAGTGCTCGGGGCAGACCCGGCGCTCTCGGCGGCGGTCGAATTACCGGCGTCGGATAAGATCGTTCCGTTTGGCGACGGCACTTGGTTTTCGCAAACCGCGACGACGCACGACGGCGTGGATGCAGCGCAGAGCGGCCCGATTGCGCACAACGAATTCACAGGAATGGAGATGACGGTGAACGGACCGACGACGATTTCTTTCAAATGGAAAGTCTCCTCCGAGCCGGGCTACGACTACCTCATCTTCGTCGTCGATGGAATCATTCGCGCTTACATCAGCGGCGAACAGGATTGGGCGACGGTCACGTATTCCGTCGGGCCGGGCGCGCATAATGTGGACTTCGATTATTTCAAAGACGAGATCATCGCGACCGGCCAGGATGCAGGCTGGATCGATGAAGTCGTCCTCACTCCCATCACCGATCCGCCTGTAGTCACGGGCGGCGCTGTGAGTGCGTTTGCGGGCGTTCCGTTCCGCTTTCAAGTCACCGGCACGAATGCGCCGACTGGCTTCTCGGCGGTCGGACTTCCCGCAGGGCTCGCGATTTCGCCAAGCACTGGACTCATCACTGGAACGCTCCCGGCCATCGGAACTCACGTCGTGACCATCGAGGCGACGAACGGTTTCGGCACGGGTTCCGCGACGCTGACGATCAATGTCGGTTCGTTGTCCGATGGGCTCGCCGCCGCAGTCGATGCGCCGCTGCAAACGTTCGTGACGACTGGCTCCGTTTTTTGGGGGCCACAAACGCTTTACTCGCACGACGGTCAGGACGCCGCGCGCAGTGGAGCCATCGGGGATCTTTCGCAGAGCGTGATGACGACGCAGATCGAAGGCCCGGCGAAAGGTTCGTTTTATTGGGGCGTTTCGTCCGAGGCGACTTACGACTATCTGCGCTTTTACATCGACGATGTTGAGCAGGCCGCGATCGAAGGCGAAGTCGGCTGGACGCTCCGCACATTCGCCGTCCCCGCCGGCACGCACACGCTGAAATGGGCATACATCAAAGACGACTTTGTTCGTTCGGGTCTCGATGCCGGGTTTGTCGATCAACTCACCGTGATTCGCGATGCGGATGGGGACGGTTTTTTTGCTGATGCAGAGGCATACTTCGGCACCAGCGACAACGACGCGAACGCCGCGCCGAGCGCCGCCGTTTCATACGGGGCGGCCGGTGCCGTGCTCGTATTTCCTAGCGTGGCGGGGAACAGCTACCGCGTGGAACGAAGCGATGATTTGATCTCGTGGACTCCCGTGACCGTGAATGCAACGGCAACGACAACCATTTACACGGACCCCGACGCGCTCACGGTTCCGAAGCGTTTTTACCGGGTTTCGCAGCCGTAGTGTGACGAGTGGGACCGCGATTACTCCGTAGTCGCGTCGAGCAGTCTCACGTTTTGTTCGAAGCAAGTCGGGCAGATGCCGTGGCTGAAATTGCTGCCGGTCTGTTGAGCGATGTAGCTCTCGACGCCTTGCCAGTAGTCCTGATCATTCCGCACTTTTTTGCAGTACATGCAGATCGGGATGAGATCCTTCAGAACCTTGATCTGGCGTGTGAAGTCGATGATGCGTTCGGCCACTCGGAGACGCATCATCACGCCTTCGCGGTCGAGCGGTTTCGTCAAAAAGTCGTCCACTCCGGAGTCCATGGCCATGCGAAGATTATCGCGTCCCGTGTGAATGGCGGTGAGCAGGATAAAGTACGTGTATTCGGTCTTCGGGCGGCTCCGCACTTTTTTGCAAAGCTCCAGCCCGTCGAGCTCCGGCATCATCCAATCACTCACGATTACGCGCACCGGATCTTGGTTAAATTGCTCCCATGCAGCCGCGCCGTTGACGGACACGATCACTTCATGCCCCGCGTTTTCCAGAGTTACTTGAAGGATGGTCGCGGACACAGCATCATCCTCGGCGATCAAGATCCTCATGCAGTCACACCCCCAAGTTCGGGCTCAAGCGCAACTCGGACATGATCATATTCCCGTTCTACATCCGCGAGAAACATGGCCGATTGCGCGAAATCTCCCTCGATTGCGGCAGCCTCCAATCGCCCACACGCCTCGCTCATACCAGCCGCACCGAAGTTCGAGCAACTCCCCTTCAGAAGGTGCGCCTCCCGGCTCAAAGCAGCACGATCGCGGGACTCCAAGGCGGCGCGGGCATCTCCGATTACTCCCGGAGTGTTGTCTAGAAACAGACGGACCAGACGCGAAAGCATGCTTGTCTCCCCGTCCCCTCCGAGCTCCCGAAAGCTGTCGAGCGCTGCTTTGCTCACAGCATCCGGACGGACGGAATCGCCGGACGCCCATCCGCGATTTAGTAGAAACCGATCGATTGCAGCCGCAAGCTCCTCAGTTCGCACGGGCTTGGCGAGGTAGTCATCCATCCCGGAGTCGATACAGCGCTCTCTATCGCCAGTCATCGCATTTGCGGTGACCGCCACAATCCACGCGCGACGGACTTCACCGGATTCACTCATCCGGATTTGGCGCGTTGCTTCGTAACCATCTTTCCCAGGCATCTGGCAGTCCATAAAGATAATGTCGTATGCGTTCTCCGCAGCGGCAGCAAGTACGGCATCACCATCCGGCTCAACTTGAACATTGTGACCGAGCTTTTGGAACTGGTAGGTCATAATTTTTTGGTTCACCGGACTATCCTCACCGACCAAAATGCGCAGACCTGCTCCGGCTTTCCGCTGCGCATTTTCGCGGTCTGCAAGTGCTTGATGAAGATGTCCATTTGTCCGGATTCCGTCTTCTAATCCGTGGAGAGTGGAACGCTGGAACCGAGCGGAAAACCAGAATGTCGAGCCATGCCCCGGCTTGCTCCGGACGCCAATTTCACCACCCATTTGGGCGATGAGGCGCTTGCTGATCGCGAGCCCCAGCCCTGTCCCGCCGTAGCGGCGCGTGGTCGAGCCGTCCGCCTGCACGAATGCTTGAAAGAGCTTCTCTGCTTGCTGCTCGGAAATACCAATCCCGGTGTCGGCGACGCTGAATCGCAGCATGACTTCCGTTCCCACCGATTCCAAGATTTCCACGCTCACAGATACGCTTCCCGTTTCGGTAAATTTCACCGCATTTCCCACCAGATTCGCCAGCACTTGCCGCAATCGCCCGGGATCGCCCCGAAGGCCTGCCGAAAGCCCTGGCGGGACGTGGGAGCTAATTTTGAGGTGCTTTTGCACGGCATGACCCGCGAACAGATCGACCACTCCCGAAACGACGTCATGCGGGTTGAAATCGATCTCGTCGAAAGTCATCATGCCCGCCTCGATTTTCGAGAAATCGAGGATGTCGTTGATGATCTTCAGCAGCGCCTCCGCACTGTCTGAAATCGTTCGGGTAAAGTCGTGCTGCCGTTGAGACATCTCCATGTCCAAAAGCAGCCCCGTCATACCGATGATTCCATTCATCGGCGTGCGGATTTCGTGACTCATGTTTGCGAGGAATTCGCTCTTCAATCGAGCGGACTCGATCGCCGCATCGCGCGCCTTTGCCATCGCCTGTTCCGCTTCTTTTCGGGAAGTGATGTCTTCGATCGCGCCTTCGTAATAAAGGACCT
>JAYTMG010000052.1:0-12173 GCA_043728745.1 Verrucomicrobiaceae bacterium | reverse complement strand
ACGGCCCACGCATCGCGCAGCCCTTCGGAAGGCGCGAGTTCCTCGCAGTCGTCGAGCGACACGGAGACGCCATGCTCCGGGGAGATGAGCAGCTCGTTTTCCAAGAGGTAACGGGCAAAGAGCATCCGGTGCCACTGGTCGTAAGCGGTCTTTTCGACGAGATGTTTGATTTCGTAAGACCCTCGCCGCGTCTGGCTCTCGGCATCGCCAAGCTGCCGCGCCTGCGCCCGGAGCTTGCGCCGATGGTCGCGCTGCGCCTCGGACATGTGCTGATAAGGGTCCGCCTCATGGACAGCGAGCCCTTCGAGCGCCTTGCGAGCGCCGGCCTCGGCGATCTTGCGCGCATTGCTCACGCCTTTTTCCAAATTGCGGCGGAGGGTGGAGGAGAGTGTGCTCATAGGATAACCGGGCCGTTTTGGAGGTTTTCCTCCACGAGGGAGCGGACTTCGGCGAACCATGCGTCGAGTTCACCGGGGCTGGTGATCGTTGCTCCCGGTAGCTCAACGCGCACGGCTTTGGGTTGGAGAAGCCGGCTGGCTTCGTCCAATGCGCGCGAGAATCGCTGCGGGACGGCGTCGATGAGATTGCGCCGGTCTGCAAGCGTCTTCACGCGTAGTGCGGCGAGGATTTCGTCTTCCGTGCCGACGCTCTCCGCTGCGGGCGCGGTGAGCTGATGGCTGGCGGTGAGCGAGGAGCGCTGTTCATCGCTTAATTTCGCCCAAACGGGAGAGGCGCCGAGGCGCTCATGCCCAGCGGCAAACGCACTGGCGAGCCCGGCAATCGTGCCGCTGAGAGCGGTGCGAAGCGCGGCAGCGAGTTGTTTCGCCAGCTCGGGCACGGCGTCCGGTTCGGCGAGAAGCGCCCGACCTTCGACGATGGCGGTGATGGATTTCCCGCACGCCTCGCCCTCGGGCAGTCCTGCGGCAAAACGGTGGGCCTCCAGCAAGCGGTCCCACGCAGGAGCGCGCTTTGCGATGGCGTCGGCGTTCTTTTTCCAGGCAGCGAGCAGGGGAGTGAGAGCGTCTTTTTGCTCATGGATGCGGAGCAACTGGGCGTTTCCACTGTGCATCTGGAGCGCGCGAACGTCGTGAGTATCGGGCTTTGCCGGGCGTGGAGCCTCGCCGCCCGCCGAGTCGGCCAGCGCGAGCGTGGCGGTGAGGAACTGGGCCGCGGCCTCGGATTCCTTGCCGTTCGGCGTAGTTATGCCGGCCTTTTGGAAAAGCGCCTTGAGGTCGAGCCGCTGCTGCACATTGAGCGGTGGGACATCCACGTAGAAATGAGTGACGCCGATTTGGTTTTGCGGGAGCGATTGCGCCTGCGCGGGCTGTCCATTGAGCGTGGCGCGGAGGTTGCCAGCGACGAGCATGACGAGCAGTGCGCCATCAATGGCATCCTGCGGCCACCCAAACGGTTCAGATCGGAAGTTTTCCCGGATGTCCTTGCCCTTTTTCCCCGCGCCGATGAGGTCGAGCACGCGGCGGCAAACGGGGTGCTTGGTGACATCCGCACCGTATCCGACCTGCGAAAGCGCGCCCACATCGCCAGCACGGGCGCGGGTGACGACCTGCCCCCAATTTGCGTGGTCCGCATCTGAGAACTCGTGAAACAGGCGCGCCATGGCGCTGTTTGCGGAGTCCTGCACTTTGTCGGCAATCTCGATGCCGTTGGCCTCCTGCCCTCCGCCAAGAAAGACCTTCGCACCGCCGATGATGTGCCCGAGCAATTCCTGGATGCGGTGCTTCGCGACTTCAAAATGCGTCTCCACCGCTTTCCGCGCCTGGATGGCCTCGGGCGTGGTCGCCGGGCCGTGGGCATCGAGCGCCTCCTGTGCTGCGATCTGCGACGCAATGGCCTGCCGGAGGTCTTCGTGATGGAGGCGGGGCAGGTAGCCAAAGAGCAACGCGCTATCCACGCCGGCGGCGCGGGCATCGTTCACGACGGATTTATCGTCGTCGTTCCATCCATCGCGCACCCAGAGCGTAACCTCGTCGCTGCTGCCCTGCGGCCGGGCGGAGGAAAGCTCGCAGAAGAGTTTGCGAGCCTGTCGCGACGCGCCCTGCTGAAGGGACACGGGCTTGAGTGCCTGCTTTAATCCGTCGCGAAGCAATTCCGTGCGCTTTGAGCTGATCCGGTCTTCGTCGTTAAGAGCGGCTGTGCGCCGGCGATTGAAATCGTGAGTCCACCGCGCGCCTTCGCGGGTCTGGAGATGGAACTCGTTTTCCACGGCCATGAGCTGGCCGGAGTCCACGAGTTGTTGGAGCAGTTTCGGGACGGATTGCTCCAGCTTTGGGCGGTCGGTTTTCAGGTCGCCAATCAGCAAGTCCACAAGCGTCTCGGCGGTGGCGCGAACGCCATCGTCCGCACCGGGCGTGCGGGGTAGTTTTCCAATGAGGAAAATGAGGGCACACAGGCTGGAACGAAGCTCGCCGTCCTTTGTGCCGTCGCGCTGTTTGCGGATGATTTCGTCGTATTCACGCTCCAACTCGCCGGAGTTAATGAGGTCGGTGGAAATCTGGTCGTAAATAAAATCCGCAGGCACGACCGTGCCGAGCTCAGAAGGCGCAGTCTGGCGGGTGGCCTCGAAGACGATCTGCAATTGGGAACGCAACTGCGCCTTGGTCCCGGAGTGGTCCGTATTGCGTAGCACTTTCTCCCAAAACCGCCTGCGCGCCGGCAGTAGAGGATAGTCGGCGACAAAGAACTTCTCGTCCTCGTGGGTGGCTGCGAACCGGGTGTTCTGGAGCTGCCGGGCAAGCTCGCCCTGATTGGCGTCCATGCAGTTCTCGATTGCTTTCTCGTGCTCGGGCTTTTTGTGAAGGACGACCTTGCGAATGACTCCCTCGACATCGGAATCGGAAAGCTGGACGCGGACGGCGAAGCGAGCCTGAATCTTTTGAAGTGCGGGCATCGCGGTGAGGGCCGATTGTCCGGTGCCGACGAACAGCAACCGTTGATTCAGATCCACACAGCAGTGCTCAACAATTTCCTGAACGTCGTTCGCGCGCTGAACCGCCTGACCAATGAACTGTTGGATTTCGTCCACGACTAGAAGGGTGCATGGAAGTTTCCCGTCCTTTCCGAAGACTTCTTTGATGAAGTCGAGCGACTGCTCGATGGTTGGCGACGCGATATCCGGGAACTCCGCACGAATCGCAGCTTGAGCATTGGCCACGTCTCCGTATTTGGAATCCGCAGCAACGAGCGCCTCCGCGAGAGGGGTGGAGAGCTTGAGGTTTGCGATCTCTTTTCGGAGGTCGCGATTCTGGGTTTTCAATGCAGCCTCCACCTTCCCTTCAAGTCCGGATGAACGGAGCCACATGAGGAAGCGCGCCTGCGAAAGCTTTTCGGGGAACCCTGCGGCGCGAAGCACGAGCTGGCAAAAAGCGAGGCGGACATTGTCCATCGAGCCTGTGCCCAGTGTGCCCGCCGCCGCACGAAGTCCGCCGAGGGCTTTGCTCCGTGTGCTGAGTTCTTTGAGCAACGCTGAGATTTCCGATGGCAGCTTGACGAGGGAGCGCGCGGTTGCACCGTCTTCAAATTTGAAATCCTCCCACAGGTAACGAAGCACTTTGACGAGATGGGATTTGCCGCTGCCAAAGAACCCGCTGACCCAAACCGCTTTTTGCTCTTCGCGCCCGAGCCCGCTGAGAAACTCGCGGAGGATTTTCTCCAGCCCGCGGGCATATTCGCCGTCGCACACGAACGTCTCCAGCTCAAACCGGAGAGTCTTGATTTGCCGCTCGATTTCAATTTTGTCCCGGCCAATTTCAGAGACCTTCGAGACGCCGTTGTTGGGCAGTTCGATGGTGGTGGGATCGCGGAAGTAGATGTCGCGGTTAATCATGGATTGATGAAGCTTTCGGTGGAGGTGATGGGGATGGCCATGTAGTTGAATCCATCGCGTGCATCCATAAAGCGATAGATGTTTTCCCGGTATTCGCCGGGAAAGAAAACGAGAAGACGGCCTCGCACTTTGTCCTCAATTCGGTCGATGAGAGCGGAGACCCGAATCATGTCGAAGAGCGAAGCCAGACCGATGACGGCAACCACGGAATCGGCGGCGTCATCGCCTTCAAATGCAGCCGTGATACGTTCTGTCGCGATAACCTCAAGGTCGTCGTTCACCTCCAGATACTCGGGATTCGCAAAGCCTTCCTCTCGGGATTCATGCGCCGCCAGCCAATCAGGCAGAACGCTCGTGAGGTCCACGGCTGTCCATCCATGCTTGGCCTCAAGTGTGTGGGTCTCGAAATCCGGCATTCGTGCCCGTAACCGGCGTTCATCCGAGGGCGGATAGACGACGAACCAAACCTTTTGTTTTCCTGCGATGTTCGCCGCCCACGGAAGGCGCATGAGCCGTGTGTAATTTGAAAGAAGGCGGTCGATATTGTTCATGCCGGCAATGGTTGAAACTCAGCGAGCATCGGGAAGGTGATTTCCACGACCTCGCCGACGGCTCGCAGATTGAGAAGACTCGCACGATGCGCCTCGCTGCCGATGGATTTCGCGCGATCGGCGCTGAGATCCAGAAGGCGGCACCAAGGGCTCGAAAAGACCGAGGAGCCGTAAAAGCCCGCTACGTTTCCAAGAAAGAGCGCCAGAGCGCCGGCGGCAGGAGTCACGGATACATGCCGTCGCACTTTTCCGGCTCGTCCTACGAGATGCCCCGACTGTGTCCATGAGGATGCCGCGTTGCGGGCAACCTTGTTCCTGTTGAGTTCCGAGTATTGATCGGGAAATGCGACCTCCACGGCTTCCGCGAGCGCACCCGGCGAAACTACGTCGCCGACCGCCGCATCCGTAATCGCCGGGGTCGTGGAACGAAATAGCGGGTCGCGCGCCCATGCAACTTGCACCGCGAGCTGCGGGAGGCTCGCAGGATCGATCTCATGAAGCTTTCGCAACGCGCCGAAAATGGGAGTCCGCTCATCGAGCGCGTAAAGCTCGCGGAGATGCCGGAGTGATTTCTGCCGGGTGCTGTCGGTTGTTTTGCCGAGCACATTCCGAACGAGGATGGCGTCCCGGTATTCGGCCGCATCCGATCTCATGGGCACTGCGGAGAGTAGCGCTTCCAGTTCCGCCAGCATCATGGTCCGGCTGATGTGTGCGCCGCCAGCAGAGAACTTCATGCCGAACTGCTCCAAGGCGTCCGTTTTGCACGGAAATCCGGTGGATGCGGAGTCGATGGATGAAGTCGGAGCGTTCATGGATTTCAAAATAGAAAGCCGCGATCTGGGTGTGGGTGCAAAGACATTCTTGGATTCTTGTGGACGAAACAACGTCCGCATGGATTACTCGCCGGCGCGCCACATTAGCAAGGCCGCAAACACGGGATTAGCCGATTTTAAGTCTGCCCGAGGCATGAGCCGCTCTATTGCTCCTAAAATGGAACCGCGAAGTCGCGGCAATGCTTTCACCGAAATAACCTCTCTGTTGTCCGAAATAACCTCCCTTGCCGAGCGCGGCACGTTTGCGCTATGGTGACGCCCGTGAAAGTTGCCAAAAAGAAGCTCGCGGGTGGAAAGGAGACGACCTCGAATGGAGGACGCCCCACCGTCCCCAACCAGCGCCGCGCGATGCAGGCGGAAGTCGTCCGACTCCGAGGCATGGAAAGCCTCACCTTTCACGCCATCGGCGACCGCCTTGGCATCTCCGACCGGCAAGCGCAGATTCTCTGGGACGAATACTGGCAGAACGAGCACGCCATCGGCCACGAGTCCGCCGAGAGCATCCGCGCCAGCCTCGCCACCCGATACCGCCTCCTCCGCGACACCGCAATCGCGCTGGCGACAAACCCGAAAATCAAAATCACCAAAGACGACCCAAACGGCGGCACCGTTGATCTCGCCGACTTCGAGAAAGTCGCGAAGATGGGAAAGCTCGCCGTCACCTGCATGGTCGAGGAAGCCAAGCTCTTCGGCGTGAACAAGCCCGTAGAGGTCAACATGCACATCAACACGCTCAGTCTGGAGCGGTTCGCTGAACTCGCCGAGGCGCACCTTCAACCGCAAGCGAACTGAAAGCTCGTGCGGAACTGGCGTGAAAGCGCCTACAGCGCGATCTTCGGCAACAGCGCAATCGCATCTTGGAGCTTCGCGATTTCGTGGTGGGTATATTTTGCATGTGAGCGATCATCGGCGTGACCACTGAGCTTCTGGCGCATCTCCGAAGACACGCCCGCATTGGCCAGCGCCGACACAAACGAATGCCGCAAGCTATGGAAGCTCAGGCTGGAGGTCTGCCGCCCCGCGCTGCCGCCTCCAGCGCGGACGATCCGCCCTTTGATCCCGGCAAGTTCCATGATTGCCTTGAACCGCCCCGAAAGCCCGTAGCGCCCGCCCGTGCCTTTGCCTGCCAGCTCGGGAAATACCGGCGCTTTCCCAATCCCACGGCGCTGCGCCTTGAGCCACGCCGCGAGTTCCTCGTGAAGCGGAAGCATCAACACGATGCCCGTCTTCTTCGTCTTAATCCGCAAAATCCCAGACTCAAAATCCAGCCCCTCCCAGCGCATCTCCGCGATGTCGCGAAGCCGCAACCCCGTATAAAATCCCGCCAAAATAGCCCCCTTCCAATCGCCCACCGCAGCACTCACCAACGCTTGCACCTGCTCCATACCGAATGTCTCGCGACTCCCTGCCGAATCATCCCGCAGCGCCTCCACCGCAGCGCACGGATTCGTCGTGATATACCCCAGCCGCATCGCCGCCAGAAACGGCACGCTGAGCACCTTGCTGATGGTCTGATTCACCGTCGAAGGCACCCGCCCACCCGCAGCCAACGCATCGCGGAACGAACGAATATCCTTCGGCCCAATACCCGCCAGTGTGAGCTTCGCCCGCTCGCCGAGATGCCGGAGAAAAGCCCCACACACCTGCTCATATTTCACAAGGCTCTTATCCGCCACAACTCCCCGTTTGCCCGCGAGCCATTCATTTATCCAATCGGCGCATGTATGAAAATGAAGCCCCTCCCCGGTAGCCCGCTCCAAAATATCCGCGACCACCTTGCGCGCCTGAGTCTCCGTCAGCCGCTTCTCCCGCCCCGCCTGCGCCAACTCCTCCCAAGCAATCCCCGTCTTCATCGCCAAACGCCGATCCCGTTGCTTCGTAGAACGGCGCACCTTATGCCCCGCGCCGTCGTAAAAAATCGCCGTCCAAAACGGACTGTTCGGATGTTTAGTGAGTCCAGCCATGTAAGACTAATAGTAAGACCATCCCGCCGCGTCCAGCACTTTCCAGCGTGGTCTTACTCTAGTGAAAAATGGTTCTATTCCGAGTGCGGAATCGAATCCCCGGTTCAATTCCGGGTCCAGCCACCTCCCCTCCTTATTTTTGACCAACCAACTCCGCATCGGCGGCTCGTTTTTTCGCCCGATTTCAACGGTGTGGTTCATTTTGCGAGATCGGCTGTTTCCCTTTTGAACTTTCGCGATCTTCCGGCTATCTGTTCCCGATGCTTCGTGTGCTCATTCTTTCTTTAGCGATGGCGGTATCCGCTTTTGCTCAGCGGTCGCTGCCTTTCCATACTGTGTTCAAAGGGCAGGACAGATTCGAGAGCATCGTCGAACGTGTGAAGCCGCTGGCTGCGCGGCTGCGGGTTGCGCCGATCGGGGAGCGGGTTGCGTGGTTCGGGCAACTTCTTTTGGGTACGCCTTACAAGGGTTTTACGTTGGAGATCGATGACCATATCGAGGCTCCGTCGGTCAATTTCACGGGGCTGGACTGCTGGACTTTCTTCGAGAAATCGCTGGCTCTTGCGCGGATGGTGGAGCTCCCGGTCGAAAAGTGGACGCCGGAATCGCTGCTCTATTTTATCGAGCAGGACCGCTATTGGGGCGGGCGTTGCGACGGGAATTATTGCTCGCGGATTCACTATTTGGAGGATTGGGCGAAGGACAACGATCGACGCGGTTACGTGCGGGAACTGACGCGGAGCCTGGGCGGAATCGGCGTGCAAAACCAAGCGACGGAAATGACCAATAATTGGAAGGGCTACCGCTACATGGTCAAAAATCCTGAACATCGCGCGAGCATCGCGGAGCTTGAATCGGGGCTACGCAAACGCCCGCTCTACATGATTCCGCTGAGCGGCGTTCCCGAAATCGAAGGCCGTCTGCAAAACGGCGACATCATCGGCATCGTCAGCCGCGACGGAGATGCCTATGGCACGTCGCATGTCGGAATCGCGCTGCGCAAGAATGGAGTGATCCACTTTATGCACGCCAGCGCACCGTCGAATCACGGACGTGTGGTCATCGACAACCGGCTGATCGACTATCTCCGCAAGTTCAAAAAGCACGCGGGAATTCTCGTCGCGCGCCCCCTAAAGTGACCATGAAAAAGACGCTCACTTTTTTCTGCGCGGTTCTCGCGCTCACGGCGCAATGCTTCGCAGCGGGGCTCACTCGTGGCGATGTCGTGAAGCTCAAGCGCGGCGAGACGCTCATGCTCAACGGCAAAAAATTCCAGCAGGCATCGAAGGGTCAGGAATTCACCGTCGTGAAGACGGACCTTGCGAATGTGTTCGTCACTTACATGAAGGACGACGGCACCGTGGTCGCCCCGTCCATTCCTGCGGAAAACGTCGATCCGGTGACTCCAGACGGCTGGACGGACATCATGGCCAGCGCCGACGCTTTGCGCGAGCAACGCTGGGACGACGCGCGCCGCCTCCTCACGCGGGCAAGCGCCGACGCACAGCAAAAGCAACTCGCTGGCGCGCTGCTCAGCCGTGTGCAAGGCGCGCTCACGGCGGGGAACATGGTTCGCTCGCTTGCAGCCGATCCCGCGCGGGCGGCGACTGCGCAGCGATCTTTTTTCACCACGTTGCAAACATTGCGCGACACTGCGGCGCAACTTCAAGGCGCAGGCCGCATCGCGCTGGCCGTTGCGGTGGACGACGGCGCGGACCGTCTTGCCGCCGCCGTGCTCGGCGCAAATTTGACCGGCGTTCCCGCGACGAAAATTGATCGCGCCACGCTCGAATCTCGCGCCACTGCGGCGCAGCGGTCCGTTGCGCGAGCGCGGCAATCCATCGGGCAGCACAAGCTCATCGAGGCGTCCGCATTGATCGGCGAGGGACTGAAAGCGGAGCCGGGGCGCTTTGAGTTGGTCGCCTTTCAGACGAAAGTGAAGAAGGACATGGAAGAGGCCGACTACCTCCACAAGACCGCGGAATCGATGCGTTCACGCGGGCCGAAAGGTGTCATCCACGCGCTCTCTGCGCTGGAGGATGGACTTCGGCTTTGCAGCGACCACGCCGGGCTTCGAGAACTTCGCAAGGCGATGCAGGCGCAATATGAAGAGCGCACGTCTCCGCCGGTGGACGCTTCGTTTATGGCGAAAGCCAAAGGCGGCAGCGACAAAGCGCTGAACGAAGGACGCGAACTTTACGTCAACCGCTGCACCGAATGTCACGACCTCGAGATGCTCGATTCGCGCGGTTTTTCCGGCTGGGAAAAAACCGTGGGCGGCATGGCCCGCCGAGCCGGGCTCGATGGCGGAGAGCAGTCCAAAATCATGGCTTACATCGCTGCCGCGCTGAACGTCGTCGGTGGAGAATAGCACATCATGACACTCAAAGATCTCGGGTGGAACGACGCCTTCGAAGCCGCGTTCGTTCCCTACCTCAAAGCCGGCTGGCTCCCGGCCCGCCTCATTCGCGACAACAAGATCACCTACGGCGCGCTGCTCCACGATGGCGAGGAACTCGAAGTGGTGATGAGCGGCAAAGTCTATCACGACGCCGAGACCGACGCCGATTTGCCCGCAGTGGGCGACTGGGTCGCGCTTGAAGTCGGCGGCGAAAACGTCATCCGCGCGCGCCTTCCGCGGCAGACCTGCCTCTCGCGAAAAATGCCCGGCAAAAGCACCGAGGAGCAAGTCATCGCCGCGAACGTCGATGTCGTCGTCGTCGTCACCGATGCAGGCGCGGACCTCAATCTCCGCCGCATGGAGCGCTTCTTCGGCATCATTGGGCGCAGCGGCGCAAAGCCCGTCGTGCTCGTCAACAAGTCCGACCTTTTTGAAGATGCGCAAAACCAAGAAGCCGCCGAGTCCATCCGCGCGCTGAATCCCGACGCCGAAGTCCACATCACCAGCGCGGAAAAAGGTCGCAGCCTCCAAGTCCTCAAGCGTTACTTAAAGCGCGGAGTCTCCGTGACGCTCCTCGGCTCCAGCGGGGTGGGGAAATCATCCGTCATCAATCATCTGTTTGGCGACGAATACCAATGGACCGATGAAGTGAACGAGGTCACCGGTAAAGGCCGCCACACCACTACTGCTCGCGAACTCATGGTGCTCCCCGGCGGCGGCATCCTCATCGACAACCCCGGCATTCGTGAAGTCCACATGTGGTCCGATGAGACCACGCTGCGCGCGCAATTTGCCGACCTCTCCGACCTCGCCGCGCAGTGCAAATACCACGACTGCAAACACGGCACCGATGCCGGTTGCGCCATCCGAGCCGCAATGGCCGCCGGGACCCTGAGCGCCGCCCGCTTCGATGGCTTCTTGAAGCTCGACGACGAGATCGAAAAGCTCCGCCGCAGCCGCAAAAAGCGCCAGATGACTATCGAGCGCCGGTCCAAGCGCGACCAGCGTACCGAGGCCCGCCACACCGACGACCGCTGGGATCTCGACCACGAAGAAACCCCGCGCGACCGCCGCCGCTAACAGCGCCATGTCGGAACGACCGTCCACATTTCGTGCGTCCGCCTCCGTGCTCGGACACGGGCTCTTTGGGCGATTCATGCTCGCCGAGTTTGTCTCGATGGTCGGCTCGTGGATGCAGACGCAGGCGCAGCAGTTCGAGGTGGAAAAGCGCGCATCGAGCTCCGTCGAGCAAGCGCTCATCAGCGCTGCGATGATGGCCGTCATCCCGTTGCTCAGCCCGCTCGGCGGCATGCTTGCGGACCGCCTCGACAAGCGCCGCATTCTCTTCGTCATGATCTTTGCTCAGGCGCTCGTCGCCGCGATGACTGGCTGGCTCGTGCATCAAGGCACGCTACAAGTCTGGCACCTCGGCGTCATGGCGTTGCTCGTGGGAATCACCGCGGCGTTCGAGATGCCCGCCTATTCAGCGATGCTTCCGGAGTTGGTGCCGCGCGAAAAACTCGGCGCGGCGGTCGCGATGGATCGCTCCATTTTCCACGCCGCTCGCATCATCGGCCCTGCGCTTGCGGGCATGGTCATCGCGAGCTTTGGGCGGGCGACGGCATTCTTTGTAAATGCAGTTTCGTATCTCGGTCCTCTGCTCGTTCTCTTTACACTGCCTAAGCGCCAACCCGGCACCGTCGCTGAGGAAGAGAAGCGCGGCGGCGGATTCTCGCAGGGCTGGAATTTTGTGAAATCGGACGCTCCCACGCGGCGGATGATCGTCATCATGGCAGCGAATACTTTCTTCTGCTCGCCGTTCCTTATCATCCTCCTCACATGGTACGGCGAGCGCACGCTCGGTCTCCGCGAATGGCAGATGGGCTGGCTCATGTCGCTCTCGGGGATTGGCGCGCTCACTGCATCGATCATCATTCTGGCGGTCCCGACTTCACGTCGCCTCACGGTGCTGCGCATCGGTGCAGGGACGTCAGTTGTTGCCATGGCGGGCCTCGCTTCAGCGCACGGCTTCTTCGTTGCCGCAGTGAGCGTGTGCCTCCTCACGTTTGGGCTGAACTTCATCTTCGGAATCGCCAATCAAGTCGTGCAAGAGCGCGCCCCGGACGAGATTCGCGGCCGCGTTTCCTCCGTGGCTGCGATGGCCTTCGTCGCAGTCATTCCGTTCTCCGGAATCATCACCGCATCGCTCGAAACATGGGCAGGAATGCGAACCGCGCTCCTCGTCTGCGCAGCCGGCTACGCCATCGTCGCCACGCTGCTCCTCCGCCCCTCAGAGCCCTCGTTTGATAGGTAGTAATTCTACTTTGTTAGTCGCTCATTTTGGCCCGCGAAAGACGCGAAAAGACGCGAAAGGATTTCCAATTTCGCGCATTTTTGCGTTTTTCGCGGGCCAATCTCGCGGTGCCTCAGCGCAAGTAACAAAGTAGAAGTGAATACCATCTTCCCAAAATAAAGAGACCCAAGCGAAGCCGAGCGACGAGGCGCGGGTAGGGTGGGCGTCCCATAAGCATATACCTAAGGATTGCATTCCTCTGAATTCCCTGCATTCTTGCGGGGATG
>JAYTMG010000051.1:0-1204 GCA_043728745.1 Verrucomicrobiaceae bacterium | reverse complement strand
ATCCTTCATTTTTCGTCCTCCAGATAGCGCAGATAAATCGCCTCCACCGCACGCGCCATCCTCGCGGCGGAGTAGCCCTCGCGAACCGTCGCAAGCGCCCCGGACGCCAGCTTACGCGCGTGCGCCGGATGCTCGATCAAATCACGCACGGCCTGCACGAATGCCGCCGCAGCGGTCGGCGGGACGAGCGACGCGTTTTCCCCGTCGCGAAGAATCTCGCGCATACCGTCGAGATTGCTCGCAACGATCGGCACGCCGCACGCCATCGCCTCCAAAATCGTAATCGGCAAACCCTCATAACGCGAGGTGAGCAGCAGACAATCCAGCGCCGGCCACAGCGTCGGCATATCACCGACATAGCCGAGAAAGCGGACGCGATCGCCGAGCCCGAGCCGCGCCACTTGCGCACGCAGCGCGGCTTCGTCCTCTCCGGTTCCGCCGATGACGAAGTGCGCGTTCTTGATTTCGGCAGCGACATCGAGGAACAGCTCGAAGTTCTTTTGATGCGTCAGCCGTCCGACTCCGCCGACGATGAACGCATCGTGTGGCAGCCCCCACTTTTCCCGCGCAGCCGCCCGCATTTCCGGTCGGGGACGATAAGCTTCGGTGTCGATTCCATTGTGAATCGTCGTCACTTTTTCCGCAGCGATGCGCTCGTGGCGCACTAGGAAATCTCGCGTGCTTTCCGACACGGCGACGATGTGCGTGGAAAGGAGATTCGTGTAGGTATCAGCCGGCAAAGCCCACTGGCGCGGGTCCGTCAGCTTGTCGTTGCAGTGGTCGTGGTTGATTCGCACCTTTACTCCGCAAAGCGCGGCGACGGGCTTCGCGATTACATTTGCCGCCAGCAAGTGCGTGTGAACGACATCGTATCGCCGCGTGATGCAGCGCCACGCGAGACGTGGCACATAGAGCGGCACTTTGTGATGGTGCGACAGCGAGTGCATCGGCACGCCGAGAGCTGCCAGACGATCCCACATCTGCCCGCGCCCGTGCATCGCAGCGACCTCAAACTCAAAGCGCGCGTTGTCGCCATGCCGGATTAGATTTTCGAGCACGACCTGCGCACCACCGAGATCGAGCGAGTCGATTACATGAAGCACGCGGTAGCTTCGTGTGGCGCGGTTGAATTCAGTCATGTCTCTGCGCTTCGTACTAAGGCGCGGCGAGTTCGCCAAGCACCTTCACCGTTGCCGTGCCTGCT
>JAYTMG010000050.1:0-8991 GCA_043728745.1 Verrucomicrobiaceae bacterium | reverse complement strand
AGCAGCCTTCTCGGCTTCGACCCGCGACGCTACCGGGACAACCTCGACCAGAATCCCTGCGCCCTCAACATCGTCGATTTCAAAGACCCGGTCCACGCCCGCCTCTCGCTCTTCAACGACACATCCCACTACGCGGACTCCGGCAACGCAATCCCCGCCATCCCTACAGAGCGACTGTCCAAATCCTGGGGCGGACCGGCGATGTAAACGGAGCGTTAGACGATTCACGACCAGCCTTGTCCTTTCATCCAAGCCTGCCCATGCTCGGAGCAATGAAGACACCACTCCTTCTCCTCGCCACAGCAGCCGCCGTCATCGCCGCGCCGCCGGAGCCAAAGTTCACCGCTCAGGACATCGATAAGTCCGTGAAAATCGGCTACGGCACCGCCATCGCGGATGTCGATGGCGACAAGCTCCCCGACATCCTCCTCGCCGACGCCCGCCAAATCCGCTGGTACAAAAACCCCGGCAAACGCGGCGCAGAATGGCCCCGCTACGTCATCGCCGAGGAACTCACAAAAAACGACAACGTCTGCATCGCCGCGCAGGACATCGACGGCGACGGCAAATGCGAAATCGCCATCGGAGCGGAGTGGAACCCCGGCGACACGGTCAACAGCGGCGCAGTCTTTTATCTCATCGCCCCCGATGACCGGACGCAAAAATGGGAGCCCGTGAAATTCCCCAGCGTAGAGCCAACCACGCACCGGATGCGGTGGATGCAGCTTGGCGAAAAGGAATGGGGACTCGTCGTCCTCCCGCTGCACGGACGTGAAAACAAGAATAGTCAAGGAGCCGGGGTTAAAACGATTTTATACAAAGTTCCATCGAACCCAAATGCAGAGTGGAAAAGTGTGGTTCTGGATGAGTCGCTCCACGCCTCTCACAACTTCGATGTCGTTCGTTTCCTAGAAAAGGAAAGACCGGATGGGTATGCTGTAATCGCAGTTGCCTCGCTAGAAGGCGTAATACTCGTGCAGCAAAAGGGCGATCAATGGGACCGTACCGCGATTCCTCATCACAAGAAACCACTTTCCACCCGTGGCGTTGGCGAGGTGCGAATTGGATACTTGAGCAAAAAAGACATGGTGATCGCAACTGTCGAACCAATGCACGGAAACCAGCTCGCCGTTTATCGATTCAACGACGCCGGAAAATCTCTGAGCCGCACCGTCCTCACGGACAAACTCAACCAAGGCCACGCCCTCGCCTGCGCCGATATTCTCGGCACAGGCAGCGACCAAATCATCGTCGGATGGCGCGGCGCTAAGCCCGGCGACAGCGTCGGCCTCGCCGTCTGGACCGCGCTCGACGACAAAGGTGAGCAATGGCGCGAGACCGTCATAGACACTTCAACCGCCTGCGAAGACCTCGCCGTCGCCGACCTCGATGGCGACGGTAAGTCCGACATCATCGCCGCCGGACGCGCCTCGCACAATCTGCGCATCCACTGGAACGACCGCTGATACCATCTTCTCCAAATAGAGAGATGCCCTCAATAGGCGAAGCGATCGGCGGCGGGGTAGGGTGGGCGTCCCGCCCGCCGCGCTGCGCATCTTGCGCAGTGCCCGGTGGAGTGTTCCGGGATGCCACTCGCGGATATCACGTCACTTGTGCGTTCGGTGATTCAGGCGGGACGCCCGAATCGGCGGGCGAGACGCCCACCCTACCCGCCGCACGTCGCTCGCTTTTACGGCGGCTCTTAAATTGCGGAAAGCGAGTTTACTTCTTCGCTCCGCGCACGACCGAGTAGCGCGTGAAACATTCGTCGCCAGCGGGAACCATTTCCACGAGCTTGAGCTTCACGCTGGCTGGAAGGTAATCGCCGGCCAGTCCGGTGAGCGTCGGCGCTTTGGCTCCGCCAAAAATCAGCGGGCACATCGTGATGTGAAGCTCGTCCACCAAGTCGGCAGCGAGCATCGCTTTCAGCAACGTTCCGCCGCCTTCGCACACGAGCCGCTTTATGCGATATTCTTCGCGGAGCGTCGCGAGCATGGCGGCGAGATTTACCGCATCGGCGAGATGGAGAAAAAGATCACAAACTCCCGCGAGCGCAGTGCAGGTGCGCGTGGACATACGGCGCGTGCTAAAAACCACCGCGGGCGGCAAACCGCTCGTGAAGACACGAGCCTCGGGCGAAACACGGCCCGTATTCGTCGCAATGACTCGCAGCGGGTATTCGGCTTGCCCGTGCTTTTTTCGCGCAGCGCGGAGGTCGTCTGCGGGGAGTCCGAGCGTCATCGTATCGGCGGCGAGAGTGCGCGCGCCGACGAGGACGGCATCGCAGGCTGCGCGGATTTCCAGAAAGCGGCGCTTGTCGGCAGCGCTGGAGAAATCACTCGGCGTGCGGTTGCGTGTGCTGATGCGGCCATCGGCGGTGATGGCGAAGTTTGCGGTGACGAATGGGCGTGGGTTCATGATCCGGGAAGTTTCGTGCCGAGTTGCGCAGTGGTCTCCGCGCGCGCGGCGTCGCGCTCGGATTTGCTGGGTCGGTAAAATACGTAGAAAAAGCCGCCCACGATTCCCCAGAACGCGATGCACAAATAGCCGATCATCGAAATGCTCGGCGCGATGCCTTCGCTCAAATCACACAGCGACGTGAGCATGTCGTCGAAGAGCTTCTCCCGCGTCCCGAGCCCGCCCGGAGTAAGGGGCAGCGCCGCGACCGTCTCGATGACGGGCAGCGCAGAGAAAAGCTCCAAGGCGCTCGGTTTTCGCGGGCCGGACATTTCGATCGCCATGCTCGCGCAGTAAAACGTCGTGTAATGCGCGCAGTGTGCCGCGATGGAAATCACCACGGCTGAAATCGTCGCAAGCCATGCGCGCCCATAGAGCGCGTAGGCTCCGCTGAGCGTCGCAAGAAAGTTCCGCCCCGGCAGGTTTTCCGGCAGGCGATGGATGAGCCGAAACGCCGAGACAATCCCCGCCAGCGCCATTCCTCCGACGCAGACGCCAAGCACGGCGATGCCGGAGTAGATGTAGGTTTTTGTGAGCGGATCGCTCGTGAGCCAATCCCACCGCAGCCCGGTAATCGTCCCCGTGAGGATGGCGACGCCGAGCAGCCCGAGCAGCCGATCCATCACCACGCTGAGCGCTGCGGAAGTCTTTCTGCCAACCGGCGCTTCCTTCAAAAGATAGTAGCCTTTCACCAAGTCGCCGCCCGTTCCGCCGGGGATAAAAAGGCTGAAGAAAAGCCCCACCATCAGCAGCCCATACATCCGCGTCCACGAAATGCGAACGCCCTGGACACGCAGCAAAATCTGCCACCGCACGCCAGCGAGCAGTTCAAACAACCCGTAAGCGGCGACCCCGGCGACCAGCCAGCGCCAATCGGCCTGAGTGATCGCATCCTTCAGCGCACGCTGCTTGCCAGGATCGTGAAAAACGAGCCAGAGCAGTCCGGCGGTGAGGCCGACTTGCAGAATCCACAGCAGGGCTTTTCTCACGCGCCGTATCGCTCTTTCCACTTCGCGAGACTCGTCACGATCTCGTCCCTCGTGCGTCGCGGGCTCATCTCAAAAACGAACAGCATGTCCGGCGGCAGGAGCGGCAGCAGCTTGTCATATTCCACATCGCCGGTGAACGGTGCCATGTGGTCGCGGCCCGGCCATTTCGTATCGTGGAGATGGCAGCCGATGAGGCGTCCTGCGACTTTTTGCATCCACGCGACGTGGTCCAGAAAACTCAAATTATGCTTCACCTGCACATGCCCAAAGTCGTGCCAGTAGCCCGTCGTCGGCGGTTGAAACTCCGCGAGGACATCCATCATTTCCGTCTCGCTTGGAATCTCCTCGTAGCTGTGGCGGCTCTCCACGCCGAGCTTGATACCGCGTTCGCCCGCGTAATCCACGATTCGCCGGAAGCTCTCCTTTGCCCGCGCAAACGGGTTCGCTTGGTTCGACTCGCGCGCCTTCACGGCTTCGAGTTTCGTGCGGACAAATTGCTTCGACATCATCATCCCGACCTCCGCCATTTTCACGAGCTTCGTCGTGTAATCGTCGATCGGGACGCTGCCGAGATGCATCACCACGAACTTCGCGCCGAGACGCTTCGCGAAATCGATCGTCTGAAATGTGTGGCGAATCGCCCGCTCGCGCTCGCTCTGGCTGGCAGCACTGATCTGGTAACAGTCGGGTGAGGCCCTGGTGATTTCCACCGGCAGCGGGCAGAAATTGTGGAGCGAGGTGAACTTCACCTTCCCCGCCTGGTGCATCTTGAGGATGCCATCGACGAGCGAAAGGCGGATGCCGTGGCCGAGTTCGACGTTTTCAAAGCCGAGGTCGAGGATTTCTTGAATCATCGCCGCACCGTCGGTGTGGCGTCCGGAATTCCAGCAGGTAGAGCAGGAGAGCATGAGTTATGGGAAATTAGAAAGCGTTCAGCGTACGAAGCAGCAGGGTGACAAGTGACGACGCAGTGACAGGATTTCCAAATTCATCATGGGCGACATCTTAGCGCCCTTTCATTGTCCAGCAAGCGGCTACTTTTCCGAACATCGCGGGCCAGTTCACGGGGTGTGATTAAAAGTAGAAATGGGAGCGTAAGCGAGCCAAGGAGCGGCGGCATTCCTGCCGCCGTTTTTATAGCGCGCAGCGCCTGATTTGCTAACCACGCGTATCGCCGGAACCGCAGTGTTCACAAATGGGCGCTGCGCGCTATAAAAACGGCGGCAGGAATGCCGCCGCTCCTTGGCTCGTTACACTCGCATCGCAACATTCGCGTTCCGCTTCCAATCTCACCCTTTCCCACCAGACCGGATTCCATCCTTGCGCCACGCCCGAACTGAGATAAGCTCATGTTGATGACATTTCAAGAATTCGGCCTTTCCGAGGCGGTTATGCGCGGTATCGAGGCCAAGGGTTACAAAGACGCAACCCCAATCCAGGCTGAGGCCATGCCTCTCGTTTTACAGGGACGCGACGTGATGGGCTCGGCTCAAACCGGCACCGGCAAGACCGCAGCTTTCGCACTCCCAATCCTCACTCAACTGGGAGGACACGGAAAATTCCGCGCCTTGGTCCTGGAGCCCACCCGCGAGCTCGCCCAGCAGGTCCACGAAAGCTTCGTCAACTACGGGAAATTCACCGATTTGCACTCCGTGCTCATCCACGGCGGCGTCGGCTACGGCTCACAGCGCGAGGCATTGGAAAAAGGCGCGGACATCATCGTAGCGACACCGGGACGGCTGCTCGACTTCATGGAAGACGGCGCAATCAAAGTCGCCGACGTCCGCCATCTCGTCCTCGATGAAGTGGACCGGATGCTCGACATGGGCTTCCTCCCCGACGTAGGCCGCATCATTCGCGCCTGCTCGAAAGAACGCCAGACGCTCTTTTTCTCCGCCACACTTCCGCCCGAGTTGGAGACGCTGACGAAGTGGATTCTCACCGACCCTGTCGCCGTTGAAATCGGACGCCGACAGAGCGCCGCCGAGACCGTCGCACACGCACTTTACCCCGTCGCCCGAGATCAGAAGATGGACCTCCTTTTCGCCATTCTGGAGAAAGAAGACTACCACAGTGTCATCATCTTCACGCAGACCAAGGTCGCCGCTGATATGGTCGGCTCGCGGCTCATGAAGATCATCCCTGACAAAGTCGGCGTCATCCATGGCGACCGCAACCAGAACGAGCGCACCGAGGCCCTCAACGGCTTCAAGAGCGGCAAATACGAAGTCCTCGTCGCCACCGACATCGCCGCTCGCGGGCTCGACATCGCCGGCGTCACACACGTCGTGAACTACGACGTTCCGCAGCACCCGGAGGATTACGTCCACCGCATCGGCCGCACCGGCCGCGCCCTGCAAAGCGGCGACGCGTTCACCATCTTCACCGCCGAGGAACTCGACGCCGTCCGCAAGATCGAGCGCTACATCGGCGCAAAGGTCAAACGCCAGAAGCTCGAAGATTTCCCGTATCTCTACACCGCCTTGTTCAACGAAGACCTGCTCAAATCCGGCGGCGTCGGCAAAGGCGTGCGCACGATGAAAGGCACCAGCTACGGCTGGCGCAAATAGTCCCGCCCTGCCCGCACCGCCTCCTCCACCTGCGGCGTCGTCGAGATATAGCCCCGCTCCCACGCCTGCCACAGCACTACGGCGAGGATCACCACGCAGATAAATGCGAGCAGCTTCAGCAGCTTCATCACGACCGTGAAGGTCAGGATCAAGCCCGCCACGATCCCCACCACGCCCAGCAGCACTTGCTGCCCGCCGTATTGCTCCACCAGCGAGTGCAACTGCTTCGCCGCCGGCCCCGCCGATTCCGCCAGGCGCGAAGGGCGGCCGGCCTCGCGATGAGCGTGGTCGATTTCCGCCGCACGGATTGCGACCCACGCGGTCATCGCCGCAAGCAGGATGACAAAGAACACCTTCACTTCAGCCCCTCGTAAAGTTTCGCAAGTCGGCGCGCATGTTCATCGTAGGCCGACTCGAAAAGCTCCTTCGCCCGCTCCGCGCCCACCAGCGCCCCGGCCGTCAGCACCTTCGGCGGTTGCCCCGCAGCGGTAAGTCGCGCCGCGATTTCCGCCTTGATGCAATTCACCAGCAAACACCCGCCCACCGTCGAGCCCGGCGCCACCGGCGTATCCAGTCCCGGCACCCGCACCATCGCATCCCCCACCGGCGCGCCCGTGTCCAAAACGATGTCCGCAAAATCCTGCAACCGCTTCCCATCGCGATGACGCGACACGCTCGCCTCGCTGTGCGCCCGCGAAATAATCGCCACCACCCGCACCCCGCGCTTTTGGAATTCCTCCGCCATTTCCACCGGCACCACATTGCACCCGCTCGACGAAACCACCAGCGCCGAGTCCTGCGGTGAAAGCGCAAAATTCCGCAGGATGCGCTCCGCCAGCCCGCTCACATTTTCCAGAAACATCGCCTGCCGCTGCCCGTTCGCCCCCACCACCAGATTGTGAAACGTCAGCGACAGCTCCACGATCGGATTGAACCCCGGGAACGACCCATACCGCGGCCACATCTCCTCCACCAGAATGCGCGAATGCCCGCTCCCAAACACATGCACCATCCGCCCCGCAAGAATCGTCTCTGCAAAAAGCGCCGCAGTCTGCTCGATCAGCGCAGTCTGCCGCGCGACGGCATCGAGGAGTTCACGGGATTTGGCGAGGTAATCAGCAGCAGGAGTCATCACCCCGCAGACGAACCACAAAACGCCCCAAAATGTCCAGACCGCCGCTCATTTCCCAATACAAAACGTCCCGAAGATCACGCCGAGCAACTCCTCCGTATCGGGACGTCCGACGACGTCGCCGACGGCGTTCATCGTGGCGCGGAGGTCTTCGGCGACGAATTCTGGCGAGAGGCCGTCGGCAAATGCTTGCTGCGCGGCGAGCATGAATTCGCGGGCGCGTTCCAGACAGGACTGATGCCGCGCATTGATCGCCACGGTCCAGTCTCTCCGCGCCGAGCCGCCGGTTACCGCGGAAAAAATTGCGTCACCGAGTGCGTCGAGCCCTGTATTTTTCAGACATGAAATGCGGACGACTTCCGCGCCTGCCCACGCGGGATGTTCGCCGAGATCTTCTTTATTCAAAATGCGTAGGACTTTCCCCGCACCTGTCGGCGCGTCGTTATTGGGCGGCTGGCTGGCGTCGAAAATATGAAGGACGAGATCCGCACGTTCCAGCGCTCGGTGCGTGCGCTCGATTCCTTGACGTTCGATTTCATCCTCCGTGTCGCGGACTCCGGCGGTGTCCATGAGCCGCACGGGGATTCCGCGCAAGTTCACCGTTTCCTCCAGCACATCACGGGTCGTGCCGGGCCGGGCGTTCACGATGGCTCGCTCGTAGCCGAGCAGAAGATTGAGCAGCGAAGATTTACCGACATTCGGCGCGCCGTAGATGACCGTGCGGACGCCTTCGCGCATCAGCCTCCCCTGCCCCGCAGTCGCGAGCATTGCTTCCATTTCCGCGCGTGCTGCATCCATGCGGGCCTTCAGCGCGGCACCGACATCGGGCGAGATGTCTTCCTCGGGGAAATCAATATACGCTTCCACATGCGCGAGGATTTCCAGCAATTGCTGGCGCAACGCTCGAATGCGGTCACCGAGTCGCCCTTCCAGTTGCTCCGCCGCAGCTTGCAGCGCGAGTTCCGTCTGCGCGCCGATGAGGTCCATCACGGCTTCGGCCTGCGTGAGGTCGAGCTTGCCATTCATGTAGGCGCGCTGCGTGAATTCCCCCGGCTCCGCGCTCCGCGCGCCACGCCGCAGCAAAGCCGCAAGGATGCGGCGCGAAACGAGCACGCCGCCATGACACGCGATTTCCACCATGTCCTCGCCCGTGTAACTCGCCGGACCGCGAAAGACGGTAAGCAGGACATCGTCGAGCTTCGCGCCATCCTCCACGATGCTGCCAAAAGCGGCGTAGCGTGACGGCAGTTCGCGCCGCCCTTTCCACACGCGCTCCGCAACGGCAAGCGCCTCCGGGCCGCTCATACGGATGAGCGCGATGGCGGCTTCCGCAGGCGCGGTGCTGATGGCGGCGATGGTGTCCATGTCCCCGAATTCGCTAGCGCCACAAGCACTCCGGAAGCGAGCACGAAGTATTTCAATGCGCGGGCGTGATTAAAAGTGGAATCGAGTCAGGGCGATGGTCACGCGTGGAAATATCGATTGATGATTGTTGAAGTTTCGGATGGTGACGCGGCTCGCGAGAGGCGGAAAACTTCAACAATCAACAATCCGAGTTCATCAATCAGCAATCAGCCGGATGAATATTACAATTCCACTTTTAATTCTACTTTGTTAGTATAATCGAGATCTACCCTCTGGGTTTCCGGGCTGGCTTTGGCTTTTGTTTCTCACGCTGTCGCAGAAGCGCATCGCGTTTACTCTTACTGCGGGCTCGGTGTCGTCGCTCTATTCGATCGAGCAATTCCGCTTCAGTTGGTTTGCGGACCACTACCCATTCGATCATTTCTGTGATGTCGTTGGCGGTGAGGTTTCCGAGCCCGTCTGGGTCGATCATTCGCTC
>JAYTMG010000049.1:0-2380 GCA_043728745.1 Verrucomicrobiaceae bacterium | reverse complement strand
TCGATCTGCGATTTTGGGCCGAGGAGCTTTACCTGTTCGCCGAGGTTCAGCCGATCGATCTGCGCGGCGAGTGTGGCCTCCATTTCGCCGCCGCCGATGATCTCACACTCGAAAACGATCCCCTTGTCGCGGAGCAATGCACACGCGTCGATAAGGTCCGGGAAACCTTTCTTTTCCACATAGCGACCGACACTCACGATTCGCGGAACGCCTCCCGCGCGAACTGCGGCAGGAAGGCTTTCCAAATCGATCCCATTAAAAACGCGGAAGATCTTCCCTCTCGATCCGGGGTGCTTTTGCTCCATCCATTTTCGGCTGTAGTCTGTTTCCGTGACGACAAATTTCGCGCTCTTCACGAGCATCGCATTGGTCACCGGGAAATCGTTTTCGCAAAAAATATCGTTCGCGTGCCCGGTGAAACTGTAGGTGATGCCGAAGAGCTTTCGCAGCCACCAAGCCGTGCGCGCGGCGAGCCCGCCGAAATGCGCGTGAACGTGCCGGATGCCCGCGCTTTCAAGGATCGGCCCTAGCCACGCCGCCTCGAACATGCGCTGCGAATCCGCGAACTGCCGATGCTTCGGGATCGCCCGGTGGAGCTTCCGGTGCAGCCGTCCCAGCTCCCGATCTTTGTCGATTTTCGTGCGGATCTCAGCGCCCTCGGGTAAATAATAAACAGGCGTTTCCATCCGGGCAGCGGTCTCCGGCGGATCGTCTGGACGGCGGATCGAAACGACAAACGGATTCATCCCGAAGCGCGCCATCTCCTCCACTTCGCGGTACACAAAAGTCTGCACAAAAGAAGGCAGCCGCTCGCACAAATACGCGAACGTAAAGCCGTCCGTTTTTCTCGGAAGCGGTGCCTGGGTGACGCTCGCCGGTGCAGAACTGCCTTCATCGGGAAAGACAACCGGCTGCTCCGATGATTCGCCGCCGCCGAGGCTGACGGCTGGCTGAGGCTTGCTACTTTCCGGCCTGTTTCGCCTCATCATAGAACCCCTCCAGTTTCTCAATCGCCCTCGCTTGCGAAAACTCCTCCTGCACCGATCGCGCCGCAGCCGCGCCCATCCGAGCCCACAGCTCCGGGTCGCCCGCCAGCCGCAGCATCGCGCTCGCGAGCCCCTCGTCGTCGCGCTCCTCGACCAAAAATCCCGTCGCGCCATCGGTCACTGCTTCGGGGATTCCGCCATGCAGCGTCGCCGCGACAGGCAGCCCGGTCGCCATCGCTTCGAGCATGGAATTGGGCACACCTTCTTGATTCAGATCCTCCGTCATTTCGCTCGGGTGCAGAAAAATGTGCGACTCCGCATAAAGCTTCGCGAGCCCCGCTTGGTCCAAAAAACCACGCAACTCCACAGCGCCGCCAAGCTCCAGTTCCGCCACCATTTTCTCCACCTCTGCACGCATCGGCCCATCGCCTGCGAGCACGAACTTCGCCGCCGGCCACCGCTCGCGAAACCGCGCAAACGCGCGCAGCGAAGTCCGAAGTCCCTTCTTCGCGATCAGCCTGCACGCCTGCACAAACTGCCACGCCCCATCCATCGGCGCAGGACGCTGCAAAAACGGAAACGCATCCAGCGGAATGCCCGTTCGATTTAGGCGCAGCCTATCGCGCGGCGCACCCATGTCCGCAAGCCGATCCATCAGCGAATGCGAACGCGCCAGCAGCAGCGGCGCAGTCTGGAGCAGCTCGCGCATTTGCTCATCGTAACCCGGCTGATCGGGCCGCGGCTGAATGTCCATCCCATGAAACGACACCACGCACGGCTTGTCCCATTCCTTGATGAACGGCAGCAAATGCACGCCCGTGTGCCCGAAATAAATGTGCATCAAATCCGCCGGTCGGCGCTCCATCAGCTTGATGACTTCCTGCAACTCACCCCGGTAATAAACCGCCGGCACACGCTGCACATATTTCAGCCAAAACCGCTTCACAAAATTCTTCCGCGCTCGCGGAATCAGCTCCACGTCATCAAACGGGAACTGCTCCTCGCACTGTCGCTCCCTAGTCAAAATGAAAGTCTGCCACCTGCGCAGCCCAGATACCTGCCGGTAGATGTGGCGCATCTCCGGTTTCAAAAATGTAGTGCAGTAGCTGGCGACGACGGGCATTCGGGAATGCCCAGCGTCGTAACGGACGGGCAGACCGTTTGTCGAGAATCCTTAATCACACCCAACAACGCCGTGTGCGATTAAAAGTGGAATAAAGCTCGTGGCAAACCAGTCGTGGCTCACGCAGCCCTCTGCGTGACACTGCTACCCGCGAAGCGCTGATCCCATGAGCGTTCCACCGAGAATAATGCGCTTCGCGTGAGGGGAAGCACGCGGAGGGCCGCGTGCGCCACGACGCAAGCGTGCTCACTTGAGCATTTCCACTTTTAAT
>JAYTMG010000048.1:0-4118 GCA_043728745.1 Verrucomicrobiaceae bacterium | reverse complement strand
GACGACATGCTGCCATTGGCGAGCACGAAGCCGGCCATGCCCCCGGCGGAGCCGGACGACGCTGGCGCGAGGTGGTGAATGAAGTGCTGCACCCAGGCGAAGTTGGCGTTGCCCTTGGGCGGCACGCCGAACTGCCAGCGCACGTCGTCGTCCTTGCGGAACCAGTCGGAGTCGTTGAAGGGCGGGTTGGCGAGCACGTAGTCGGCGCGGAGGTCGGGATGGAGGTCGCGGCGGAAGGTGTCGGCGTGCTCGGGGCCGAAGTCGGCCTTGATGCCGCGCAGGACGAGGTTCATCACGGCGAGGCGGCGGGTGGTGGCGTTGCTCTCCTAGCCGTAGATGGAGATGTCGCCCAGCTTGCCGCCGTGGGATTCGCCGAATTTTTCCGACTGCACGAATCCCGACGTGTGGGGACCGGAGCCGCAGGCGGGGTCGTAGATGCGGCCGTTGTCCTTCGCTACGCTCACGACCTGCGGTGAGGCTTCGCTTTAAAGGAATGCGCTCCCGCGCAGGGCAGTGTAGGGGGGCGAGCATCTCGACGAGGCAGCGCACGACGCAGGACGGGGTGTAGAACTGCCCGCCGTTCTTGCCCTCGGCGCTGGCGAAGCGGGTGAGGAAGTATTGATGAGCGCCGCCGCGCTCACCGGGCTGCCTGCGGCAGGCTGTCTCGCTCCGCTCGGCTCCGCCGCGTCCATGTTGTTGCGCAGCTTGTCGGCGGTGAGCCAAAGCTTCGCCTCGAAGCCGATGGTGGCGGTGCTGTTGTCTTTTGTAGGCTTCGCTTTTGGAGGCATGGCGCAGGGTTTAGGGCTGCTGCGGCGTGATGGCAAGAAAGACGGTGGATTTTACCGCTCGGACCCGAACTGCTTGCTGGGAACATGAGAGCCATATCGCGTGTAATTTGCCGGATGCTCTCCGGCGGTCACGCCCAGCGGAATGTCGCCATGCGGGACTGCCAGTCGCGGAGGGCGGTTTGGCTGGGGTGGAGGGAGTTCCATCCTTTGTAGGTGAGGTTTCCGAGGATGCCGAAAAGCAGGAAGTCGGCATAGACGGGCTGGGTGCCGAGGAGGAAGGGCTGTGCGCGCAGGGTGGTCTCGAAGCGGGCTAGAAGTTGGTCGGCTTCTGCGCGGATTTGTGCGGCATCGCGGCGCCACGCGTCGATGCATCCACGGCCAAACTTACGTTCTTTATGCCGGATGACCATGCCCCGATGAGCGATGTCGGCGATGGCGGGGACGTAGTGGATATCGACGAGTTTGAAGGTGCGATCTTCGAGTTGCTGCTCGATGAAATCAATGATGCAGTCTTGCGCGGCGGTGAGGTGCGCGGGGAGCAGGCGTCCGCCGGCGATTGTGCGGTCGAGGTAGGCTGCGAGGCTTTCGTCGCCGTCCCACACGATGCCGCCGTTGTGGGCGAGGACGGGGACGGCGTAGTAGGCTCCGTCGGTGAGGCGGAGGAGTTCGCTGCGGTCCCAGTTGGGGATTTCGCGGCGCTCAAATGGGATGCCGAATGATTCGAGGACCCGGGCGATGGGGATGCAAAACGGGCTGTGAGCCATTCCATACAGGACGGTGTTCATGGCTGTTCGTAGCTGATTGCGCTGGGGGAAGACGAGCTTTTGCGCTTGCGACAAGTCACCGCTCACGAGTCACCAGTCACAGCGGAAATCTAATCCTCCTCGACTAAATCCCGGTGCCGCCAGAGATAGGCGCAGCCGGACCAAAGCGTGAGGACGACGGCGATGGCGAGGAGACTTTTGCCGCCCCATGTCCATGCAAACATCCAGAGCTTTCCGTCATTCATCGGCAGTACACCGGCGCGCATGGCTTCCATGATGGAGAGCATGAGCAGGAAGTATCCGACGGTGATGATTTGCCAGAGCGTCTTGTGTTTGCCGAGTCGCTCGGATGGCAGGACGATGCCGCGATTTGTCGCGAGCAGGCGCAGTCCGGTGATGAGGAATTCCCGGCTGATGAGAACGATGGCGACCCAAGCCGGAATCGCGCGAAGCGGGATGAGCATGATGAAGCCGGCGGCCATCATCACTTTGTCGGCAAGCGGGTCCATGAGCTTGCCGAAGTTCGTGACGAGCTTGTGTTTTCGCGCGAGGTATCCGTCGAGGAAATCGGTGGCGGATGCTGCGATGAAAAGGAGCAGCGCGCCTGTGTAGCCGAAGTTCCAGCCGACCGCCCGGCCCGGGGCGTGGAGCTGTTCCCATTCCTCGCCCATGGCCATGCAGACCACGAAAAGGAGGGTCATCCCAAATCGCGAAACCGTGAGCTTGTTCGGAAGATTCATGGTCAGGCTGAGAATTGCTCGGCGAGCCGGACGAGCGTGCCGACGCCGAAGCCGGTCGCGCCGCGTGCGAGGGAGAGCGATTCCTTATCGCGGTATGCGGTGTAGGCGATGTCGAGATGCGCCCACGGAGTTTTCTCGGCAAAGGTGCGGAGGAATGCGGCTGCGGTGCAGGCTCCGCCGAGGCGTCCGCCGCTGTTTTTGATGAGGCCCATCTCGCTGCGAATTTGTTCGTCGTATTCGGGGAAGTGGGGCATCGGCCACAGACGTTCACCAGCCTCTTTCGAGCACGCGAGGACGGTCTCGCCGAGCTTCTCGTCGTTGCTCCAAAGTCCCGCCACGGAGTCTCCGAGCGCGACGCCGCAAGCCCCGGTGAGTGTGGCGATATCGACGATGGCGGCGGGCTTCAGAATGCGGCGGGCGTAGCCGATGGCGTCGGCGAGGAGCATGCGGCCTTCGGCGTCGGTGTTCACGATTTCCACGTGCTTGCCGTCGTAGCAGGTGACGATGTCGCCGGGGCGGTAGGCGTTTGAGCCGGGCATGTTTTCCGCGGAAGGGACGACGCCGATGACGTTGCGTTTGATGCCGAGTTCCTTCAGCGCAAACATCGCGCCGACGACGGCGGTGCCGCCGCATTTGTCCCAGATCATCTTCTCCATGTCGCCCGCAGGCTTGATGGAAATGCCGCCGGTATCGAACGTGACCGCCTTGCCGACGAGGACGAGAGGTGCCTGCGATTTCGGTCCGCCGAGGTGTTCCAGCACAATCATCCGCGGAGGTCGGATGCTGCCGCTGCCGACTGCGAGGATGCCGCCGAATTTGCCGGCTTTGAGTTTCTTTTCATCGAACACGGTGCAGCCGACGCCGAACTTTTTTGCGTGCCATTCCACCTCTTCGGCAAACGTGCCGGGATAGACAATATTGCCGGGGCGATTGGCAAAACCACGGGCGAGATTGGTAAGGCGGGCGATTGTCGCAGCGCGCTCGCCGGCCTTTCGCGCGGCTGCGACTGCGGCGGACGGAACGACGACGGTGACCTGGCTAATCGGGTGGGTTTTCTTGGGCTTGAAATCCTCGTAGCGGTAGTCCGCGAGCCCGACGCCCTCGACGGCTGCGCCTGCAAATCCGGACCATTCACCGAGGTGCAACGAGAAGCGATTGCGTCCCGTTTTCTTCAATGCGATCGCTGCGGACCCGGCGGCGAGTCGCAGGGTGTCGGCGTTCACTTTCGCGCGCTCTCCGAGGCCGGTGTAGAGCGTGTTTTCCGAGTGGATAAATATGCGCGCGCCGGGTTGGAGCGATAGCTCGGCCTCGGTGACACTGGCGGGAAGTTGCGCACGCTGGTCGGTGGTGAGCAGGCGGATCTGAACGGAATCGGCGTCGGTTTTACTGGCAAAAGTCAAAGTCATCGCGTGCGTTAGAGCGCAACGGATGGGGATATGACAAGTGCGACGGGCGGATTACTTTATAAAGTCCACCTTCGCGCTGAGCTCGGGGGTGAGAAAATGGTCGGGCTTTTCGATCTGCACTTTGATTTGCAGGGTGCCTTTCTGGCGGTTCGCCTCGGGGGCAATTTCGGCGACGTAGCCCTGGTAAACCTTGTCCAGATAAGCTTCGGGGCTAATTCGGCAGCGTTGCTTGAGCGCGATTTTCGGGAGGTCGTTTTCGTTGATGTCGATCTCGACTTGCAGGTCGTTCGGGTCGGCGAGTGCGAGCAGTGCGGTGCTCGGGCCTTTGCCGCCGCCGAAGCTCTGGGGTGTGACGAGTTCGCCGGGGTCGGCGAGCTTTTCGAGCACGACGCCGTCGATGGGCGATTTGATGACGGTCCA
>JAYTMG010000047.1:0-14961 GCA_043728745.1 Verrucomicrobiaceae bacterium | reverse complement strand
GCCGTCCCGCTATCGCGGCACGCACGGGGCTTAGGAAAGCCCCGCTCCGATTCGCATTTCCCGCGCTTCCATCAGGGAATTTAAGATGCGTGAGCCCTGGCTTTATGAACGAGTGGGCGGGAGTCAGTATTCAGCAAAAGACGGCGAAGGGCGTAAGGAATGGGGAGTAACACGAAGGTTTCAACCGCAGATTTCGCAGATTCCAATGCAGCGGAAAATCTGCCGGAAATAAAGAGACGCTATTTTTTTGGGGAGCTGGGGGCATCCGGCGGTGCCTTGGGCACAAAACAAAAGTGGCCTGACTAGTGGCCGGGAAGGTTCTAATGATCACACTCCTTCCGTTTGTTTTTCTTCCGACCGAATGCCCCCTCCACGTTGCCCTGCGTTCCTCGATGCAAAGCAGCCCGGCAGCGACAGTAAAGTCGTCCACTGGAGTCTGCCCGGCAGGCGGTTCACAAGGCATTGCATGGGGTGTTACTGGCCGGATGCAATTTTGTGACCGGGTTTTTGCATTTTTTTTGTGCAGGGACGCAGTTACCAGCCAACCCGAGGACAACCGACCAGTGTAGGATGGTCGGTCCCTTCCGTCCTTTAAGTCCCTTTTGTCCCTTGAGCGACTCTCAAGGGCCAAAAATGACTTAAAGGACAAAAGGGACATTACGCCTCTCGGGGAGTCCTACCTTTTCTAAAACCGGATACTCACGGCGCGCCAGTGTCCGTCTTCAAAGATAAGGTCGACAGTCCAGATGCTCTCGGTGGTGCCATCGCGGATGGGGATGGTGATACGCTGCCGGGCACCGGCTTGCGGCTGGATGCCGCCGGGCTCTCCGGCGAGGACGGGGGTGGCTCCGCGAAGGATGGAGGTACGAAGGGCGAAAGCGTATGCGGCTCGGTCGAAAAGCCGATGCTCGGCGAGGCTGGAGCGCCAGCCGTTGTTGACCTGATAAACGCGGGCAGTGAAATAGGCGACGAGGGGCTCTGGGCTGCCGGACTTGGGGGCGGTGGCGAAGGCGGCAAGAAATTCTTTTGCCCATTGAGCGGCTTCTTCGGGGTAAAGCGTGCGGGGCTCGACGTTGTAGATTTTTTCGTGCTGGTAGTTCTCCCGCTCAATGGCGATGCCGGTGCCGGGAATGATAGTGCCTGTGTGGTGACGGCGGACCCATACGCCAGTGGCGTTGCGCTCCGGCGGGTCGCTGAATTCTAGAACGGTAACGGTGTTGGTAAAGCGGAGGTCGTCCGGATTGCCGATCGCGCGGGAGTCGGTGCCAAGAAGTTTCGACGTGCGTTTTTCGGCACGGGCGACGGCGGCTTCAAGCGCAAGGCGATTCGCCACTTCGACGCGGAGGGAGCGTCCACTGCGGCGGTAGTGGACTTCGGGGGCGTAGTGAGCGAGCAGCTCGGGTGGGAATTTCTCCCAAGTGGGGGCTGGGCCGGGGTAAATGGCGCGAAAAACATCGTCGGAGAGGCTGAGGTACGTTTGCCGTTCTTCGCGCCAGCGTTCGAGGATTTGGAGGTTTTTGGTTTCATGGCTGAGAGGTGGCGCGGGGTCGGTGGGCCAGAAATGCCAGGTCGTGCCGATGAGTCCGATGAGAACGGTGGTGTTGAAGCGGTCCCGCTTATGCGTCCACCAGCGAGCGAGGCCGGTGCCCAGAGTGATGAGCAGGGTGAGGCCGACGATGGCGGCCCCCCCGGCCATAGCGCGGGGGATGAATCCGGGGATGAACTCGATTTTATCCACCTGCCGCCCAAGTGGATCGCCGGGAAGACCCGTGCGCTGGGCAAGCCAGTAGTTCTCGCCACTCACGGGCCAAGCCCAAGGAGAGATCGGGGTGTCGCTGGTCGCAGTGGTGACGACAAGGCCCCGCTTCCAGGCCGGGTCGCCGGGCTGGAGCCAGTCTGTGCAGACACGAGACCAGACATAGGCGAGCAGGACGGCGGGTAATAGGATGCAGAAGCCTTGAGCAATGAGGGTGACGTAGGCAGTACAGCGATAGCTGCCAAGTTTCATGCCAAAGGGGGACGGGAGGGCTTCGCGGAGAGGGACGGAGCTAAAGAGGAAAAGGCGGACAATTTGCCAAATACAAAGGGGCACCATGGCGAGGAGGAGCCAGCCGATGGCCTGAAAGCCGCCGGTGCAAGGGGCGTGCGGCCCGATGAGATCGATAGGCCAGCCAATGCGCGAGAGGCTGGTTTTAATCAATACGCCCACGGCGGCAATGAAGACGATGGCGCCAAGAATGGTCCACCCAGCATCGAGGACTCGGACGGGGCGGGTGACGACGGGGGTGCCGGAGTACCGTGCGGGGCTGGATTCGATTGCGCGAAGGGCGGCGTCCATCTCGGCGACAGACTTCCAGCGTTCCTCGACATTCGGCGTGAGGGCGCGGCGGAGGACTTCGTCCACGCGGATATCGACCACTTTAAGCTCCGAGACGGATCGCCATGCTCCACGAGGCGGTGCCCCGGTGAGCATGTCGTAGAGGATGACGCCGAGGGCATAAATGTCGCCGCTGATGCTGGGGCGGTAATCGGCCCGGTATGCCTCCGGGGGCAGGTATTCGGCGGTGCCAGCGATGACGCCCGTCTGAGTAACGGTGAGTCGCTGGGTGCGTTCGCGGATTGGCCGGGCGAGGCCGAAGTCGGCGACTTTGAGATTCCCATCCGGGCTGATGAGGATGTTGCCGGGCTTTAAGTCGCGGTGGATGACGCCGCGCCTGTGGGCGTGCTCAACGGCGGAGGCCATCTGGTGGAAGAGGGTGTAGGCGCGGGCGGGGTCGAGGCCGTGGATGGGGATTTGGTGGGCAAGGGAGGTGCCGACGATGAACTCCATGGCTAGGTAGAGCCCGCCGTCGTCGAGACTGCCAGACTCGAGGAGCCGGACGATGTGGGGGTGATCAAGGGCGCGAAGGGCGGTGGCTTCTTCTTCGATGCGCTCAATGGTGTCGATGTCGGATGCAGGGGCAAACTTGATAGCACCGGTGACGCCGTCGTGCTTGCGGTGTGCCCGCCAGACAATGCCGAGTCCGCCCTGCCCGGCGACGCCGTCAAGCTCCCACCCGGGGACGTCGTGGATTATAGACAGCTCGCTGCTCCCAAGTACGCTCAGTAAGGCGGCGGGATCTAATCCCCGAAGACTTTCTCCGTTGTCGTTTCTCGTTATCCCATCGTTCATCGCGAGGTATTACTGGAAGGATGCGCTTTTGTGACGGTCTATTTACACAAAAGCGACCGAAGTTCTTGGGCAAGTTGCACTTCATTGACAATCCCTAACCTGGCCGAAGCGAGGTCGAGCAGTGCGCGGCGGTATCGCTGCCGCATCCGCACGGCTGTCTGTCGCAAGGCGGCACCCGTCACCCCGAGAGATAGGGCAAGGTGCTCATAAGTGACTTCCTCCAGCGGGGACTCCAATGCCGGGAGAAGGGCCTCGAACACCGCTCGACGACCCGATTTCTCATAGTGGTCGCCGACGCGGTCCAGCGCTTCTTCCATCAATGTAATAGCCCAAGTGCGCGCATAAACATGGTCGGGGCTGGTCGCATGGATGGCGTCGGCAGCATAAGCTTCCTCGACGCTGGACCAGTCGATGCCCGCAGAAACGATGTCCACCGAGCGCTTGAGAGTGGTGGTCTTCGCGTGCTCGGCGGCGAGGTAGTTTGAAAAAGAAGCGAGGAGCCAAGAGCGGAGTCTGCCACGGGATTCGTCGGCTTGCGCAAGGAGATTGTTCCCGCACAATCGGGCGAGGAATCCCTGCACTCCATCCGCTGCATCTTCCGGCGAGGCACCGCGTTTCCGAGCCCACGCATAAAGCGGATACCAGTAGCTGCCCAGCCAGTCGCCCAGCGCCGTATGGACAATGGCCGCGCGGCGGACCAAGGACCACCGCGTGCGGGGAAAAAGCCCGGCGTTTTTAGCGCCTGCCACATTCGGATTCCCGTCGTCGTCGGGAGTGGTGTTGCCAGAAACGTCGGTCATGAAAGTGGTGTGCTACAGCGAGCCCCGGCGCTTAATATCGAGGTAGCAATTGGCAAGCGCCGCAGGGAGGGCTGGGGCGGTTTCATCGAGGGTCAAAATCCCGTGGTCCCGAAGGGCGCGGAGGAATCGGGTGCGCTCTTCGAGATAGGACAAACCTGCGCCGACGAAGAGGGCGTCCTCCAGCGTGGCGACCGGTTGCCGCACGCGCTCGACGACGCCGCGCTCTTTAAGGTTCGCAACGACGACAAGGTGCTTGCGACGGAGAAGCTGGAGGGGCGGAAGAAGATGTGCCGAGTCTTCCGTGCGTAAATTTGTAAGGAGAACGACCATGGCGCGTCGGCGCTGGCGTGCCATGAGGCGCTCAACTGCTTCGCTGAAGTCGCTAGGCTCGGGCGTAGCTTGGTAATCATAGAGGTGGTTGAGGAGGACGCTCATCGAGTGCTGGCCTTTGACGGGTGGCATCCAGCGGTTGGTCCCGCCGAAGCCCATAACACCGACTTGGTCGCCCTGGCGGAGCGCTATATAGCTGAGAAGTAGGGTGGCGTTAAGGGTGTGGTCGAATTGAGACAAATCGCAATCGATAGCCCGCATACGTCGCCCGCAATCGAGCAGAAAGATGAGAGTCTGATCGCGTTGTTCGCGAAATTCACGAGCGATAAGGATGCGTCTGCGGGAGGTTGCCTTCCAATCAATCTGGGAAAGCACGTCGCCATCCTGATAGTCGCGCAATTGATGAAACTCACGGCTTTGTCCCGCGATGTTTTTGGCAACTATGCCCATCTGACTTGTGCGATTGCTCATGGCTAGGAGTGTGTAACGGACGACGGGCTCGTAGTTGGGATAGACTTTGACGTCCGTATCCTCGCCGAGCCGGTATGCCCGCTGCCACAAGCCCAGCGGCGATGTCTCGCGGACGTGGCACGCGGTGAATGTGACCGCTCCACGCTCGGTAGCCGTGGCTTTGTAGATGACGCGCGTCATTCCCCTGCCCTGCACGGTGCCGCTCCAAGGGAGATGCTCGCTGGTGACGCTGAGAGGCAGCCCGTCGAAGAACTCGGCGGTGACGGTGGCGCGGTTAGGATTGTGGAGCCAGATGGAGATTTCATTTTGAACCCCCAGCGCAAGTCTGCCGGGGAGCAGGCGCTCCAAAGTCATACGCTTACGCATGGAAATGAGGACGACATCCATCGCCGCAGCACCCAGCAACACGCCGCCGAGCATGGCGCACATCGTATTGAATCGCGGCCACACCGCTGCGAGCACGCCGAGGATGGCAAGCGCTGCAACCAAGCGAATGAGGCGGCCGGTGGGGATCATCGGTTAGCGCCGGGGGGCTTCGGTGGAGCGGATGATGGTCTCCAGAACTTGGTCCACGGTCTGCCCGCTGATGGCGAGCTCCGGCGCGATAGCCACACGATGCCTCAGCACCGGGAGAGCGGCCGATTTAATATCGTCCGGCGTAACGAAGTCGCGGCCCGCCATCGCCGCAAACGCCTTGCCCACCCGCACGAGTGCGATGGCCCCGCGGGTGCCCGCCCCAAGGGCGATCCCCTGTGTCGTGCGCGTGGCCCGAGTCAGCCGGACGGCATAATTGACAACCTCCGGGACGACTTGAAGCGACCCGACGGCACGCTGAAGTTCCAAGACATCCTGGACCGTGCAGACCTGCGCCAACTCGCTAACCTTTAGGCCGCCGCCATTAAGAAGATCGTTCACCACCCGCTCCTCTTCGGCAATTTCAGGATAGTCGATGAGCACTTTCATAAGGAAGCGGTCGAGCTGCGCCTCGGGAAGCGGATACGTGCCCTCCTGCTCGATCGGGTTTTGCGTGGCAAGCGTCATGAACGGAGGGGCGAGGATGTGGCTCTCGCCGTCGATGGTCACCTGCCATTCCTGCATGACTTCGAGAAGCGCCGCCTGCGTCTTTGCCGGGGCGCGGTTGATTTCGTCTGCAAGGAGAAGGTTCGTGAAGACTGGCCCTTTTCGCACGCGAAACTCCTGCGCCGACATATCGTAGAGCGTATGCCCGGTGACATCGCTGGGCATCAAATCCGGAGTGAACTGAATGCGCCGGAACACCCCGCCAAACGTCCTCGCGAGGGCGAGGATGAGATGCGTCTTCCCAAGCCCCGGCTTGCCCTCAACGAGGACATGCCCGCCCGCCAGAAACGAAGCGAGCACTTGGTCGAGGACATCGTCCTGCCCGAGAAACACCTTCCGCACTTCGGTGCGGATGGAGTGAACGAGCTGGGCGGCATGTGCGAAGAGATTGGGTTGTGGGTCCATGCAGAAAGCTTGCGTGGAATCGGCGGCGAAAGTCTAGCCGTCTGTTCGGAAACCCGCGCTTTTTCGTGCGCCCGTCGCCGCCGTGCAATCATGACGCGCGTCCACTGCGGCTGCGTTTCACATTAAGCAGAAACCCGCGCCGCCTACGGCTTGATGACCTTTACCCGCCCGAAATACTGCGGACCCGCGGTGGGTGCGCGCCACGTTTGCGTGAGGGTGCCGTCGCCGTTATTGACGCTGCCCGTCATCGTCCCACCCGCCGCGAACGGCGTGGCGAAGTTGTCGGTAAACTCCACGAAATAGTTAATGTCCGCAGGGTCTTGCAGGCGGCGAACTGTCAGCGTGAGGAAACCGCCGACGTTCGTGCTCGTGGGCAATGGTGACTGGCTGCCGACGTTCGGGTTTCCAAAGAGCCCATATTCCAGGAGGTTAGAGATCCCGTCGCCGTCCTCATCCCCGCTGGCGCTTGCGACCACATTGACCGTAGCCCAAGTCGCGAATGAAGGCCGATCATCGCCGCCGGGATTCCCGCCCGGCGAGTAGCTGGCCCGCCAGTTTGATCCCACGCTGGGATTGGGCCGCGTCTCCGGCGCGAGCAATACGAGCGATGGCCCGCTGCCGTCGGGCGTGAGCGGCCATGGGGCGATGTCGTCGTACGTCATCGTGTAGAATGGCAAAGCTGCGTCGCCGTATTTGATGTTCAGTTGGTCGCCGCCGTTGCTGAGTTTGTTGCCCGTCACCCATGCTCCCGCGATCGGCTTGCCGCCGCCGTATCGGGCGTTGAACGCTGCGGTGTTGTGGACGATGAGAACGGTCGCGTTTGCTGCGAGGGTCGCGCCGACGGGAAATGTGAAGTTCACTCCCTGACTGAAGCGAACTTCGCCGATGTCGAGCGATCCGCCGCTGATGTTGCGCAGCTCGATGTAGTCAAACGAATCGTCGTCCCAGACTTGCCCGAGCCCGCTGGCGATGGACTGCTCGGCGGGCGTCGGATTGGCCGAGTGATACATGATTTCACTGATGACGAGATTCTGCGCGAGCACCGTGGTATCGACGGCACTGGCGGTGAATTCCGAGGGAGCGCTCCACAAGCTCCAGCGGCCCGTATTGTCCTGCATTCGCACGCGGGCACGGTAGCGTTTGCCGGGTTCGCACGATGCGGCGGGAAACCGATACTGGCTGCCAAATGTCGCGAGCGTGCCGCTTTCGTGGCGTGCGTTGATTTCGAGCAGCCGCTTCACGCCTGCGACCCATGTGGGCGACGGGTTCACTTCGGCGATGCGCCATTGGATGCCTGCAAACGTGCCCGCGCCTTGCGGGTCGCTAAACGCGCTGGTGGTGAAGCGCAGATCGTTCACGGGAAAGCCGACGCTGCCCGAGAAAGTGATCGTCGGCGTGGCCGGATAAATCGTGCTGTTTTCGCCGAGGCTGCTGCCGAGTGTATCGAGAAATGCAGCGCGTCCGCCGACGCCGACGTTTCCGCCGGGCCAAGTGCTGCCGCCGCCATTTTCATCGAACGCGAAGTCCTTCATGCCCGCGATGTAGAGGTCGAGCGCGGTCTGCCCGACGGCGTTGAGCGCCGAACCGTTCGGCCCGAAAAGCCCGCCGAAGTTACCCGAATCCGCAGGCGCTCCGTTGCTCGGATGCCAGCGGATGAACTCCGCATTCGCGATGGGCCGGACGACTGCGGCATACTCGTCGATGAGCGCGTTGAGCTGCCCCGGCTGCCAAAGCAGCGCGCGGATTTCGCGGACTTGGTTGAAGTAATTCGGCCACAGCGTCGGGTTCGTGCTCACGTCGCCGCCGCCGCTCGCGCTGTCGTTAAAGAGCGAGTTGTGAACGATGTCATGGCCACCGTTCCAAGTCGGGCCCCACGTCGCGTCGAGGTCGTTTGGCAGATACCACAACTGGCCTTTGTTACCGTTGCCAGCGTTGTAGTTCGGGTAGAAATAATACGCCCCATTGTTGTCGCCGTTCGGCCAATAATCGTAGTGGCGGATTGCCTCGGCGAACGCATGGTAGCGACACCACAGGTCGAGATTCACGCGGCCCGTGATATAGGCGGGCGTGCTGGTGCCTTTGAGATTGGCGAGAATCTCATCGTGGTCCGAGCCATCGGTCGGGCCGAATGTGGACTGGTAGCGGAACTGCAACAGGCCCGAAGTGCCGTCGCGCGTCAGCTTGTAGAGGTTCCCTTTCTTCAAATTGTGCGCCTTCAAAAAGCGGCGGTCGTAGTCCTGATGCACCCACATCAAGCCCCAAAAATCGCCGTGCCATTTGTCCGGCTGCTCGGCGCTCTGCATGATCGTGCGGAAGTGCGACCAGTGACCGCGCGGCGATGGCACTCCGAGCTGATTCAGCAAATCGAAGCTCAACTGTTCATTGATCGAAAAGGTGTGCGTCGCCCGATTCTCCCATGTGTTTTCCGTGATCATGGTGGACCACTTTTCCGGGTACGGATTGCCCGCTTGGTCGATGGCGTCGAACTCGTAGCCTTTGTTAAAGTAGAACTTGAACGCCCGCTTCCCATTGCCCACGCCGCCTGTGCCAGAGGCCGTGTAGCGGCCATTCGCGCCTTTCAGCCGATACGGGATGTGATCATAAACGACGCCGTTGCAGACGAAGGCTGCCTCCCAGTTTTCAAAGTTCCAACTCGTGCCACCGACGAGGCGTTGCCCGAGGTTCGCATCGTAGGCCACGCACTGATCGAAGTCCGCTTTTCGCGTGAGAAAATGATACACCGGCATCGTCTGTAAATCCGCCGCGCTCGTGCCCTCGTAAGCGGGCACTCCATTATAAACGAAGCACGCAAAGTTCAGCGAAGGGTCGCCGAGATACGGCACGCGTGCCGACGCGCCGAGGTTGTCGGCAGTCGTGATGCGGTAGCGGACGAGCGTGCGATTTGCCTGCGGCGGAATGGACGCCGTCCAGATGCCATCGCCGCCCAAAACGTCAACGCCAGTGCCGTCGTCGTTCATCGCAATCGTCGTCCAATTTGCGGGCAACTCGAACGCCGGATTCGCGGCGAGCGGCGTGAGTACATCCGCAAAATGTCCGCCCGCAGCAGTCTTCGGCAGCGTCGAGGGAATGTAGTTCCCCGCCGTGCAGAGCTGATACGCCAGCGACGCGGACGCCACGCCTTGCGGGTCGGTGATGCGTGCGGTGATGATCATCGCATCGCTGCTCGTCGGTGCCGCCGGAGTGTGCGTCACATTTCGAATCGCAGGCGCGGCGATGGCCGTAAACTGAAGGTTCTGCGCTCCCGGCGACGCGACTTCGCCCGATGGAACCGCCTTTTTAAGCTCAAGGTTGAACGAGAAATCCGACGACGTTTTCAAATCGTTCGCCGCGAGGATGGCGATGACGTTTGTGCCTGCGACGAGATTGTAAGGCGCGAGATTATTGACCGTGTAGGTCGCCCAGTTGTTCGGCGCGGCTTCGTGATTCGCAAAGGCGACGCCGCCGATGACGGTGTCGCCCACTGCGTGCGTCGGAGTGCCCGCGCCGCAGAAAAAGCGCGCCGGAATTTCCACGCCGTTGATATACACGATGCAGCCGTCATCCACGTAAGCCCGGACTTCGAGCGCCGACGGAATCTGCCCGGCGACAAGCTCGAACTCCTTGCGGAAATACACCGCCTGATAGCCGACCACAGCGCCCGCCTGCTGCATGTCGCTGAGCACCACCGCATCGTCGGCGTCGGCATAGCCAAATCCGAAGAACGGCGACGTCGCATTGCCCACCGTCGTCGTGCCGTCGAGCCAGCCCGTGATGTCCGCGCCCGTGCGATCTTTCCACGTCGCGGAAGGAGCCGTTGTGCCTTTGAAATACTTCCACCCGCTCGTCGCCGGCGCGACGTATGTGACATTCGGCGCAGGCCCGGCCACGCCCTTCGCCGCCGCCCAATTGCTGCCGTGCGTCGCGTCGAGCGCGGGATTCAGCAGCTCGATGGAAGAGCCGTCGCCATTCCCCGCCGCAGGCCACGGCGAGTGATTCCCATAGTCCACTTCCGCGACGATCACGTTCGCCGCATTGCGCAGCCGGACCGTGCCGCCGTCGTTCGAGAGGTTGTTCGATTCCTTCGAGCCATCGGGATATGTCACCGTCGCATTATCCCACGGGCCGAGCGCCGTTTTCCCCCAATAACTGAGGATCGTCGCCGGGTCTTCCGCGATGACCAGATACGCATTCGGCGCGAGCATCGTGCCTGCGGGGAAAAGATAATCCACCTCGCCCGAGAGCCGCCAGCTCGTGAGATTCACCGTCGTCGGGCCGTCGTTGTAGAGTTCGATGAAGGGGTTGCGAATGTTGTTCACCGCGCTGTTGTAATGGATTTCGTTGATCACGATTCCGCGCACCTTCGCCACCACCGTCAGCACGAAACTCGCCTCCACCGTCAGCCCCGATGCGTCCGTCGAGCGGATGCGAATGCGCTGCGGCACACCCGTCAGCCCGGCAAAAGAAACCGCCGCACGGAGCTGATGCCCCACGATGGAAAAGTTCGCGTTTTCCTCACTGCCCACACCGCCCACGAGCGTGAAAGTATGCGCCTCGCCGACGTTCGGATCGGCGCTGGAAATCGTCGAAAGAAAATCGCCCGCCACATTCGTCGGACGAATCGTGAGGTCATCGAGCGTCACCGAAGTCGGCGAGAGCGGCGGCGTCAGCACCGTGAACTGCACCGTCGCCAGCGCCGAATCATATTTGCCGTCGCTCACTCGGAACGTGAATTGATCCAGCCCATACAACCCAGTCGTCGGCGTATAAGTCCGAGCCGCACCCGTGCCCGCGCTCACCGTCCCGCGCGTCGGCGGAGTGACGATGCTGTACGTGAGCGTGCCGCCATTCGGGTCGTTACCCGCGAGCGTGATAGCGAGCGGCGTATTCGGCGGCGTCGTGAGCCCCGACTGACTCGTCACCGTGGGAATCCCAGGGTCCGCTGCGACGCTGGCGGTCGCAGTTTTCGTGACATTCGTCCCGCCCGTTTCGATAGCGCGTAGAGTCCAAGTCACCGGCTGCGCGATGCCCGCGAGGTCCGGCACCACCGTGTTAAAAGTGCCCGTCGCCGCAGTCCCAGTGCTCAGCACCGTCGCGCCATATTTGATCTCATAGCTGAAAGTCCCCGTGACCAGCGACGTATTCACCACCCAGCTCAACGCCACCGAGCCGCCCTCAAAAGCCGTCGTCGGACTCGCCGTAAAAGAAGTGATGCTCGGCCCCGCAACCGGCGACCCACCAGCTGCAAGAAACTGCACCTCACTCGCACTCAGCGCGTTATTATAAAGCGCCACGTCATCAATCGTGCCGCTAAAATACTCCGAATTATTTGTGCTCCCGATGCGGAAGTTCGCCGCCGTCGCACCATTACTCCCTGGCACGTCCGAGGCGACCTGCACGCCATTCAGATAAATCCGCCGCGTCGTCCCATCGAAAGTCGTCGCCACATGATGCCAGTTGCCATCGAGGAAATTCGTCGCAAGCCCCGTCACCACAAGGTCCGCGCCCCACCAGTAATGGCTGAACCCATTTCCACTATCCGACATCCGCAGCGCAATCACCTGCCGAGTCCCGCCATAACCGCCCCAACCCACGATGCCCCGCGCCCCGAGCACCGTCGGCTTAAACCATGCCGACTGCGTGTAATTACTATTGCCGATGGGCAAATTATTCACCGTGCCCGACAGAAACTGAGTAGTCCCACTCAGCGCCACGCCGCCGCCAAACTTCCCACTCGCCGTAAAAGTCGCGCCCGTAGCCGTGAGCACAGTCCCACCGATCGGATCAGTGCCCAGCGTCCCGGAGTCATTAAAAGGCCAATAAGCCACCAGCCCCGCGTGGGCAGATGAAAGCAACGAAAGGGCAAACGTGATGGCGAGAAGGTAGAGTTTCATGTGGAGACGAGTGCCGACCGTAGCCCATACAATCGCCCGCGTCTTGGTATTTAAAAACACCCTCTCATGAATGTCGGCACAGATGAAGTGCCGTGACCTCAGGTGTTATTTCGGCAGTTTCGCGAGATACTTTGCCGGATTTTTGCGGAACTTATCCACGCACGGTTCGCAGCAGAATTTGATGGTGCGGCCTTCGTGGACGATTGATTGCTCGTCGCCCATAGAGTCGAGCGCGTTGTCCGTGACGATGCACGTCTTGAGCGGATACGGCCTTGTGCCGCCGCCGCTCGCTGTGGTTGTGGCGCAGGATGTCAGGAAGCCGAGGCCGAGAACGGCGGCGGCGAGGATGTGTAGTTTTGTTTTCATGTTTTTGTGTTGGTTAAAATCGGAATTGAATTCCCGCGCCGACGCCGTGGTCGGAGTCGTAAGACGAGATGAGGGAAAAATGCTGACTGAGCGTGTAAGTGAGCCCGACGTTCCAGTCCCACTCGGTGTGCGTGTCGTATTCCACCTGCCCGAACGCACCGAGCCTCGACGTAAGCTGGAACTGTTTTTCGAGGCCAAAGCGGAATGCGCCTTCGGAATCCACCGCCACCGTGCCATGCACCATCCCCGGCAGCATGTGCATCACTCCCGCAAACGCGCGGTCGGTTTCGTCCTCTTTATTCGTGAAGCGATACCCGGCAAACGCGGACCATTTCGGATTAATGTATCGGTGCCACATCGCGTCCACGGTGTACTCGACTTCCGGCAACGAGTGTGTGTGGACCGCCCCGCCGCGATGCCGCATCGGCTCGGTCTCGTGGTCGTGCCCCCAGCCGAGGTGCCACATCGCGCTGAAATCGTTGCGGCCTTTTTGCACCATCGCCTGCCCCATGCTCATGTGCGTTTGCAGCGAGCCGTCGATCATCAGCATCGGCAGTTCGTGGTCTGCCAGCGCAAGGCGCAACGCTGCGGGTGACTGCCCGTTTTCATACTGCACGACGCGGCCCATTCCCGCGTGCATGTGGTAAAGAAGATGGCAGTGAAAGAGCCAGTCCTTCTCCTCATTCGCGAGGAACTCGATCGTCCGGCGGCTCATCGGAGGGACATCCACGGTGTGCTTGAGCGGTGCGTCCTTGGGCGGATGCTCCGGGTCCATCAGCAACCGGAAAAAGTGTCCGTGCAAGTGCATCGGATGCGCCATCATTGTGTCATTGATCATCTCGAAACGCACGACCTCGCCTTTCTTCACCGCGATGGTGCTGTCCTCGGTAATCGTTTTTCCATCAATGCCCCAACGGTAGTGCATCATGTCTCCGGTGAGGTGCATCTTGATGGTTCGGGGCGGGATTCTCGATGAAAGCACGGTGCTGCGGGTCGCGCGGAGTCTGCGATACGGCGGCAACGGCGCAGCCCTCTCCGTGGAGAGCGCTTCGGCGTCCGTCAGTACGCCTTTTTCGTCCAGTTGATCCAGCACCGCAGCCAGTCCCACGTTCATGCTGTACCCATCCGGACGCGGCAGAGTCGGCGCGGGATGCAGCACTCCTTTACCGAAAAAAGCAGAGGCAAAGCCGGTGCCATCCTGCGCCGTCGCACGAATCTCCCATTGCCCGGACGGCGGCACTTTCACCAGCAAATCGTAAGTTTCGCCGACGCCGATGAGCAGCCGTTTTTGCCAGATGGGCCGCACCGGCATCCCGTCGTTCGCCGCAATGGTGAGCGGCCCAGCCGACGACTCGACGTAGAAGTAACTCGACGCACCCGCATTGATCACTCGCAGCCGCAACGTCTTCCCCGGTGCGCCGGGAAGCGAGATGCTGCGACGCCCATTGATGAGGAACGCATCGTAGGCCACGTCGGAAATATCCATCGGCATGACCCGCGACCATTCACGCTTAAAGTAGCTCTTCAGATTTCCCGTCTGCGCAGCGCCGAGGATGCTTTGCGCGGTGCCTTTTCGGATGCTGTACCAATCGCTCCCGCGCATCAGAGTCTTCATCACGGAGTTCGGATTCTCATTCGTCCAGTCAGACAAAACGAGGACGTGATCATTTGCCGACGCCGGCGTGCCCTTTGGTAAAACGACGATCGCGCCATACAAGCCTCGCTGCTCCTGCAATCCCGTGTGCGAGTGATACCAATAGGTCCCGGTTTGCTTGAGCGTGAACTCGAACGTGTGACTTTGTCCGGCAAAAATCGGACGGGTCGTGACTCGCGGGACACCATCTTGTTCATTCGGCACCAACAGCCCGTGCCAATGCGTGCTGGTCTCGCCACGCGGCAGTCGGTTGTGAACTCGGATGCGCGCCGTATCGCCGATGGTAAAGCGCAGCGTCGGTGCCGGGATGCCGCCGTTTATCGTAAGGCCGCGGACCGGCTTCCCCGCAGGCGCGATCATTTCTTCGGCGATGGTGAGGTCATACTCCACGACCTTGCCGGAAGCAGCTTCAACAAGAGCGAGCAGAGCGATTGCGGCGGCGCGGATCATATGTAATTAAGTTCGTTCTTCGACATCAGACGGACGTATCGGAGCGCAATATGGATTACTTTGTAGCCGCAGTCTCCCTCACAATTTGCACTGCGATAAAGATAGCGCGTTGACGAGTAGTGTCAAACAAGCGCGCCCCTGCCAACTAGTGCTCTGTCAGTCGTGAGATGATGGTAACCGATTGAGCAATCCGACGGTGACTTGTGACTCGTGAGTGGTGACTGGTCGCAAGCGTGTTGGCCGTGGGTCCCCCGCTTGCGACTAATCACTTCTCACCAGTCACAAATCACCGCCGATAAACACGCTGGCTTACCATCACACGACGACTGACAGAGCACTAGC
>JAYTMG010000046.1:0-2404 GCA_043728745.1 Verrucomicrobiaceae bacterium | reverse complement strand
GTTCGGCGCGGCGGAGCAGGGTTACAAGGCCAAGGTCGAGCCGTTGTTGAAAACGTATTGCTACGACTGCCACGGCGACGGCGCGGACAAGGGCGGCGTGGCGCTGGACTCCTTCACGAATTTCACCGCGCTCGCCGCCGACCGAAAACTCTGGCTCGGCGTCTGGCAGAATCTCGAGACGCAGATGATGCCGCCGGCGAAGAAGCCGCAGCCCTCCGAGGCCGAGCGGAGAATCATCGCCAAATGGATTGAGGCGGAAGTGTTCAAGCTCGACCCGGCCAACCCTGATCCGGGCCGCGTGACCATCCGCCGCCTGAACCGCGAGGAGTACAAGAACACCATTCTCGATCTGCTCGGCGTGGACTTCGATGTGACCGAAGCGTTTCCCACGGACGATAGCGGCTACGGCTTCGACAACATCGGCGACGTGCTGACCATCTCGCCGATCCTGCTGGAGAAGTATCTGGATGCGGCGCGGGACATCGCGGACAAGGCGGTGGGCGGCGGCGAGGGGCGCATCCCGACGGCGGTGGTGGCGGGCGATGATTTTAAGGACAAGGCGAATCCCAAGGTGTCGCCGAACCTGCTGCCGTTCAGCGAGGCGAACACCGTGGCGGTGACGCACGACATCAAACATCCGGGGCCGTACAAAATTACGCTCGACCTCGCAGTGGCCGGCTCGAAGGACGCCACCGTTCACGCGGCCACGGCGGTCCTGAAAGTGGACGGCAAGGAAATCGAGCGGCGCGATCTGGGCTGGGACGCGGCGAAGACCGTTTCAATTTCCGACCAAGTGGTGCTGACAAAAGGCTCGCACACCATCGCCATTCAACTAATTCCGAAGCGTGAGCCGGCGGAGGGCGAGAACAAGCTGCACGCGAACCTCGACACGTTGAAAGTGAACGGCCCGCTGGACCGCAGCTTCTTGGAGCGGCCCAAAGAGTATTACAAAGTTTTCATGGACGGACCGCCGCCCATCGCGACGGCGGCGCGCGCGGAGTATCGGAAGAAAATTTTGCGCCACTTCACGATGCGCGCGTTTCGTCGTCCCGTGGATGAGGAGACGCTGACGAAACTGGTCGGCATTGCGGCGGGCGTGGAGAAACAGCCGGGCGCGAGTTTCGAGCAGGGCATCGGGCAGGCGCTCACGGCCATGCTGGCGTCGCCGCGTTTTCTTTTCCGCGCGGAGATTCAGCCGGAGCCGAACAACCCGGCGAAGATTGTGCGCGTGGACGAGTACGCGCTGGCCTCGCGACTCTCATATTTTCTGTGGAGTTCGCTGCCGGATGACGAGCTGCTGACCCTGGCACGCGACGGTAAGCTGCGCGCAAACTTGCGCCCACAAGTGGACCGTCTGCTGAAGGATGAGAAGGGCCGGCGCTTCGTGCGGAATTTCGCCGGACAGTGGCTGCAAACGCGTGACGTGGAAACGGTGAGCATTGATGCGCAGCGCATTCTCCGCCTCCGCCGCAACGAGGACGCGGACAAAGTTTTCAACGGCGGCATTCGTCGAGCGATGCGGCAGGAGACAGAAATGCTCTTCGGCCATCTGGTGCGCGAGAACCGCCCGCTCACGGAGCTGCTGTCCTCGGACTACACGTTTCTTAACGAGCCGCTCGCGAACTTCTACGAAATCCCCGGTGTGAAAGGGCGGGAGATGCGCAAGGTGACATTGCCGAAGGACTCGCATCGCGGCAGCGTGCTCACGCACGGCAGCCTGCTGCTCGTCACGTCGAATCCCACGCGCACCTCGCCGGTGAAGCGCGGACTGTTCGTGCTGGAGAATCTGCTCGGCTCGCCCGCGCCGCCCGCACCGCCGAATGTCCCGACGCTGGAAAGCATTAAGCAAAACTCAGCAGAGTTTCTGACCATGCGGCAGACGATGGAGATCCACCGCGAGAAGCCGATTTGCGCCTCGTGCCATGCGCGCATGGACCCGATTGGGCTGGCGCTGGAAAATTTCAACGCGCTTGGCAAGTTTCGCGACCAAGAGGCGGGCAAGCCGATTGACACTGCCGGCCAGTTGATCACGGGCGAGAAGTTCACCAACACGGTCGAGCTGGCAAAAATTCTCGTGACTTCGCGGCGCAAGGATTTCTTCCGCTGCGCCACGGAGAAGCTGCTGACCTACGCCACCGGACGCGGCGTGGAATACTACGACGCACCGACCATCGAGAAGATTGTCGAGCATCTGGAGCGCGACGGCGCGAAGACGCGCAGCCTGATTTATGGCGTGGTAGAGAGTGCGCCCTTCCAGATGCGGCGCGGCGATGGCGACCGCCTGATGACCGACTCGAAGCCGTGATGAGCGATAGTGGGGCAGCCGTCCCGGCTGCCTCCCGTCCACTGGCCGTCCCGGCTGGCGGTTCTTTTTGTCCTTCAACCGGGACGGCTAAACGACGGG
>JAYTMG010000045.1:0-1313 GCA_043728745.1 Verrucomicrobiaceae bacterium | reverse complement strand
GCGGCGACGAATTCCTTCGCCCAGCGGTAAGCGACAGCGGAGCGGGGATCCGCCTTCCGATAAACGCGGTGGCCGAACCCCATGATCTTCTCTTTGCTCGCAAGCATGGCCATCACGCCTGCCTCGGCCGAATCCGGATCAGGGAAGCGACTGAGCAGTTCCATCGCCTGTTCATTGGCACCGCCGTGCAACGGACCTCGCAGCGTTCCGATCGCCGCGGTGATTGCCGAATGGAAATCGGAAAGCGTCGATGCGGTCACTCTCGCGGTGAACGTCGACGCGTTGAATTCGTGTTCGGCGTAAAGGATCAGGGATGCGTCCATCGCTTTAATCGCAAGTGCAGTCGGTGCGCGGTCATGAAGGGCCATCAGAAATGATTCCGCGAGCGAGACATCATCTGTTGGTGGAGTCCAGCGTTCGCCGTACTGATGGAATCGCCACCAATACAAAAGCATTGACGGGAGGACCGCGAGCAGTCGTTCGGTGACGCGGACCTGATCGGCAAAGGACTGTTCCGGCTCAAGACAGCCGAGCATCGAACAGCCGGTTCGCAAAACATCCATCGGATGAGAATCCGCAGGGATCCTTTCCAGAACCGCCGCCAGCGGCTCCGGAATTTGTCTCTGGCCGCTGAGCCGCCTGCGAAAATCGGCGAGTTCGCCCTGTTTGGGAAGTTCGCCGAACAGCAACAGATAGGCGACTTCCTCGAACACAGCCGATTCCGCCAGATCCTCGATGGTATAGCCGCGATAGGTCAGCCCGATCCCGGCCTTGCCGACGGTGCAGATGGCGGTTTGTCCGGCGATAATATCCTGCAGGCCGCTGCTCATGATCAATCTCCTGACTGTCAAAATTGTTTCGCATTGATGGTTTCTGGACCGGTCCGTTGATCCAGCAGACGTTCGTGGATCTCGTAGTTCAACAGGTCATAGAGATCAGCACGCGTCTGCAGTTGGTCGATGACGCCGCGTTGAGATCCCTCTCGCCGCAGCGTCGCATACACGTTCGCCGCCGCAGCGTTCATGGCCCGAAAGGCGGTGAGCGGATAAAGAACCAGTCGCACGCCCGCAGCTCCAAGTTCATCGCGAGTCAATAGCGGCGTTTTGCCGAACTCGGTGCAGTTGGCGAGCACGGGAACCGAAATCGCGGAAGCAAAGCGGCGATACTCTTCCAAAGAAGTGAGTGCTTCCGCGAAAATCATGTCCGCACCTGCCTGCACATATTCATTTGATCGCAGGATTGCCTCCTCAATTCCTTCGACTGCGGCCGCGTCCGTTCGCGCCATAATTACCAAAGAGGGATCGGGCCGAGCC
>JAYTMG010000044.1:0-13283 GCA_043728745.1 Verrucomicrobiaceae bacterium | reverse complement strand
GCATCCTCCAAGCCCCCGACATCGCAGCTCATTGCCGGGAAATACGAGCAATGCTCGGTTGAGGAACTATCAGTCTGTCACGAATGGCACGCACTCCTTCTTCATTGTCGTCTTCGAAATCATCACTGCGTTTTCTTTATCGCACTCATTTAGCAGCATCCGCCCGCACTCGCAGGAACGATGGAAAGCGCGGAAGCCCTTTCGCCGTGAGCCCGCGATGCCGATACGTCACCACCGTCCCAATCGGCGGCGGCGATGCGCGGTGCGCGTCGGTGAGGCCCGCTCCAATGGAAAACTCGCGTCCGTCCTCCGTTCGCACTCGCAGCGAACCGACCTTCCCTTCGTATCTGCCCTTGCCCGGAAGATGGCCAATGACAGTCGCCTCGGCGTCGTCCGCGGGCTTTACTTTCAACAGCGTGGGTGAGCGGCCAGCTTCGTATTCTGACTCCGGCTTGCGCAGCATCAGTCCTTCCCCGCCGAGAGCCACAATGCGATCGCGCTCGGCGATGAGATGCGCGGCGCTCTTGCAGCGTTCTTGCAAAACGGGTTTCGCAAATTCGTTTTTCGCGGAAAGCGTCGCTGCGATAAATGCCACGCGTTGCTCAAACGTTCCTTTCGTCCGCGGCGCGTCGAACACCATAAAGCGCACGGTTTTCCAACGCGCATCCGGTTTGTCCGAGAGGACGACGCTCGTGGTTTCCTCAAACTTTCCGCGTCCGATCCACAGCTCGCCGTCAAGGGCGATTCCGGCAGGCAGATCAGCGAGGAAATAGTCGGGCGCATGAATCGCGTTTCCATTGCGAGTGAGCAAATTTTTGCCATCCCAAAAACCGCGCACGCCGTCGTATTTCTCGCTCATCCACCAGCCGGTCGGATCGACAGCGGGCGTCCACACATTTGCGAGAAGGAGCGTAGTTTTTTCGGGAGACTTCGATTCCTCCGCGAATCCATCGGAACACGAAGAAAATGCGAAGAGTGCGGATAAAGTGAGGAGGCGCAGCCAGTGAGCGAACATGCCTCAACGCTTCGCCAAATACGCCATGAAAAGCAACACGCGCCTGCGGCAAAAGGCGACTTTCTTCTAACGATTCGCCGCGCTGTCCGTCGAATCTTTGCACACCAACCCATGAAACACATTTACCTCGCCGCCATCCTTGCCTTCGCCCTGCCGCTTCACGCCCGCGTGTGGACTACCGCGGACAACAAAACGTTTGAAGCCGACTTCGTCAGCGCCACCGCTACACACGCCACCGTGCGTGTCCGCGACGGGCGAAACGTCCCGGTGGATTTGACTAAACTCTCGCAGGCAGACCGCGATTTTGTCGCGCAACAGCTCGCAGCCAAGCCCGCGACGGCTCCAGGCCCGAAGCCATTCGGCGCACCAACGCAGCCGGGAAAGAAAAATGCTTACGCGGAGTATCTCGCGAATGAATGGAAACAGTTCGACGGAAAAGGCGGGCTCAAGTGCATGCTCTTCGGCGCGCCCGTCACCGCCCCGGCGACGAAGCTGCCGCTGGTCATTTATCTCCACGGAAAGGGAAACAACGTGCTCAGCAAAGCACACCTTGGCTTTGCGGAATCGGTCGCAAAGCCGGAAAATTTCTCCGCGCGACCATGCTTCGTTTTTGCTCCGCAGTGCCCGGATGAAAACGGCTGGAGCGGTGCGACGGGCGGGAACGTGATGAAGACGCTCAGCGACCTCATGAAGAATCTACCGGTCGATGAAGACCGCGTGTATCTCATCGGCTACTCGATGGGTGGATACGGCACGTTTGCATTTCTGAATGACGAGCCGCGAATGTTTGCCGCTGGCATTCCCGTCGCCGGCGGCTGCAACGTCGCCATCGCGCGCAATTTGAAAAAGACGCCGCTGTGGATCTTTCATGGCGAAAAGGATGATGTAGTGAAACCCGACGACAGCCGTGCAATCGCGAAGGCGCTGGAGAAAATGCGGGCACCCGCGAAATATACAGAGTTCCCAGGCGAAGGGCACGGTATCGGCGGGAAAATCTTCGACGACCCGGCGGTTCACAAATGGCTGTTTGAGCAAAAGCGGAAATAAAGCCTCCGCTACACCAAAAGTCCCTTCACCACATTCCCCGCGACATCCGTGAGGCGGTAATCGCGGCCTGTGTGTCGGAACGTGAGGCGCTCGTGGTCGAGGCCCATGAGGTGCAGGATCGTCGCGTGGAAATCATGCACGTGAACCGGATCGCGGCCCACGTTGATCCCGTAATCGTCGCTCGCGCCATACACGGTTCCGGCGTTCACTCCCGCGCCCGCGAGCCACGATGAAAAGACCCAGTGGTGATGCTCGCGTCCGGCGGCATTCTGCGCTTCGACGAACGGCGTGCGGCCGAACTCCGTGGTCCAAACAACCAGCGTGTCTTCCAACATCCCGCGCTGTTTCAAATCGCGCAAAAGCCCGGCGATGGGCTGATCGACATTCTTCGCGAGCGGCTTGTGCGTGAGCATGTCGCCGTGCGCGTCCCAATTGTTCGACGAGCCGACGTCGATCAGTTCCACAAAACGCACGCCGCGTTCAGCGAGTCGGCGGGCCATGAGGCACTGCCAGCCAAAGCCGCTCGTTTGCCCGCGTTGCAGTCCGTAGAGCGCGAGCGTGGCGTCGGTTTCCTTCGACAGATCGAACACATGCGGCACTTCCATCTGCATCCCAAATGCGGTTTCAAAAGAGCGCATCCTCGCGCTGAGCAACGGGTCGCCGACGCGCTGGGCGAGATGGCGTTCATTCATTCGAGCCATCGCGCCGAGTTCGAGTTCCTGCATCCGGCTTGTCGCGGCGCGACGCTGGACATTTGCGATCGGCTCTGCGCCGGGCACGACGAGCGTTCCTTGATGCGCGCCCGGCAGAAAATCGCTGCCCCAAACTTGCCCGCCCGCATACGGCGATTGCGGCGCGATGACGACGAAGGACGGCAAATTGCTGTTCTCCGTTCCAAGCCCGTAGCTCACCCACGACCCAATGCTGGGCCGCGCAAAAGTGAATGAACCGGTGTGCATCCCGAGCGTCGCTTCGTAGTGATTTGTGTGGTCCGATTTCATCGAACGAATCACGCACAAATCATCCACCGATTCCGCCATGTGCGGAAAGAGCGAGCTGACTTCCGTGCCGCATTTCCCATGCGCCGCAAACTCAAACTGCGGACGCTTGAGGAACATTTTGTAGTCACCTTTGCGCCCTTGATATTCGTTCACCGAAGTCGTCTTCCCCGCATCAGCAAAGAGTTTCGGCTTCGGATCCCAAGAATCGACATGCGACACGCCGCCGCTCATGTGGAGAAAAATCACCCGCTTCGCCTTCGGCGGAAAATGCGTGCCCTTTGGCGCGAGCGAGTCCGCAGCGAGCAACTCGGACACCACGCCTGGCAGAAGCATCGACCCGCCGACGATGGAACGTAGAAAGCCGCGGCGAGTAGAGTCAAAATGTGAGAAGCGATTCATAGCGAATAGGTCAGTCCAAGTGGAGGAATTCATTACTGCCGAAAAGCGTGCGGATGTATGCGGCGAGGGCAGTGTCGGGTTTTCCGGCGGCGGCGAGTTCGGCGCGGTAGGCTGCGAGAAATGCGGCGGCGTCAGCGTGCTCTGCGGAAGTCGGCGCGCGGCCGAGTGTGAGGCGATGGGCTAGGTCGATTCGTTGGGATTCTTCGGAGCGTGCAGACTGTAGTTGCGCGGAAAACTTCTCCGCTTTTGCGTGGACGAAAGGATCGTTGAGAAAGAACAGCGCTTGCGTCGGCACGGTCGTGGCGCGGCGCTCGGGCGTGGTGGTGTTTGGGTCGGCTCCGTCGAACAGCGCGAGGAATGGGTGACGCTTGATCCGCTGCACCATGAGATAGACGCTGCGTTTGTTGCTCTCGTAAACGGCGCTGAACGGACCGTGCTGCGTGTAGCCCCAGCCCAGCGGACTCGGAAACGGATGCTCGCGAGCGGGCGTCGAATCAAGCTCGCCGCTGATTGCGAGAATCGCATCGCGGAGTTCTTCCGCGCTGAGTCGGCGGCGGGGAAATGCGGCGTATAAATCCGAATCACCGGAGTTCGTCGATGCCTGCTGATAAGTCGCGCTGAGCATGACCAGCCGGTGTATCGCTTTGATCGACCAGCCGCTTTTGATGAATTGCGTCGCGAGATGATCGAGCAATTCCGGATGCGCCGGCAACTGCCCGCGCACGCCGAAATCGTTCGGCGTTTTCACGAGTCCGCTGCCGAAGTGATATTGCCAGATGCGATTCACCATCACTCGCGCGACCAGCGGATTGTCTGTGCGTGTGAGCCATTCCGCGAGTTCGAGCCGACCGCTGCCTTCCGTCTCCGGCGGAAGCGGGCCGCCGCCGAGTGCTTTGATAAAGCCGCGCGGCGTCGAGGGGCCCGGCCGATCCATCTCGCCGCGCACTTGCACGCGAGCATCGTGCGGCGTGCCTTCGGACATTCCGTACGTCATTTCGCCGGGGCCGTCGGTGAGCAACGCGTTGAGTTCCTGTTTCGTCTTTTCGACTTCAGCATTGAGCACAGCGACTTGCTGGCGAATCGCCGCGACCTTCTCGCGCTGCGGCGCGCTGGCGAGCACGGGCGCTGCATCCAGAGCCGGAAGCACGCTATCGCGAATGACGAAATTATCCGCATCGAGCGCCGGGCGGACGCCGGGGCGATGACCGTAGCTGTCGATAAAAGTGTAGTCGATTGTGCCATCCCAGCCGCTCGCGAACTGGCCGGAAAATTCCGTGCGGGCAGTCAACGATGCGAGCGTGCCGGAGTAGGTTTTCGCTTTGAGGTCGAGCGCCACTCGCACTTGATACCACTCGCCGATTTTCAACGGGCTCACGACCTCGCGAGCATCCGCACTGCGGCGGAAAAACTCGGTGCCGTTAAAGAAAAGTTCGAGCGCTGCCGAACTGCCCGGCCCATGTCCGATATAGTAACGCCACGAGCCATCGCCGCCTGCGTCCTTGCTCGCGCAGCGGAAATCGAAGCCGACAAATAAACGCCCATCCTTATCCGGTTTCACGCCGACGAGCGTCTGGCCAAAGCCGTCGTATTCAGCACGATTCGGCATGTGCAGCCCGAGCGCACCGGCGGAGTAGATATTGCGAAACGGACTCTGCGACGACGCTGCAAACTTCACCACGCTGTTTGGTCCGGGATGCCACGGCGCTGCGGGCGGCTTGCCGTCGGTCTGCAACTCGAAGTCGCCATCGATGCCCGTCACCGCTTGCAATTCCGCATTCAGCGCCGCGAGGTCCGGCGCGTTTGCGAGCGTCGGGGCCGAAGTCGAGACAGCCGGAATCGGCGTCTCCTGCGCGCAGAAATTATCGACCTCCAACGTCGGGAGCGCCGCGTCCGGCTGGTTGGGCGAATCGAGCGCGGCAAACTCAATGACACCGTTCCACGCTGGCGAAATCTTCTTTCCTGCGAAAGCGACAACATCGCTCGGCGAGCCCACGCTTCCTGAAACCGTGCCGCTTTGAAGGTCGAGCGCGAGTTGCAGATTCTGCCATTGATTCGGCTTTAGTGCGCGGATGACTTCCGTGGTTTCGCCCGCTCGAAACGACACAGACTGCGATGAAATGAGCACTTCAACGGCGGGCGAATCCGCGCGTCCGCCGATCCAAAACCGATGCGCACCCGGAGCCGCCGCATTCGGAGCCGCGACGCGGAAATCGAGATTCACAAACAGCGTCTTGCAGTTGTCCTTCGTGCGTCGCGGATGAATCCCTTGCGCGATGCGATAGCCCGCCGCGCCGACCGACACCTTTGCGCCGAGTCTTCCACGCGGATACACGTTTTTGAACGGACTCTGCGCCCCAGTAGTCACTGCGATTTTGCCTTCGTAAATCCACGGCGGCACCAGCACGCCGTTGCTCCCGCCAGCAGCCGGTGCCTGCATCTCGAAATCGCCGTCGCCATCCGCGAGCGAGCGCAACACCGCGCCCGGCACAGGCTGCTTTTGGCTTTCGAGCCGACCCGCGAGCGAGGCGACGCGAATATCGAACTCTCGCCATTTCTGATGCGCTTCTTCCGGCGGCTGGAGAGGCATCATCGCACGGGCCTTTTGCTTTTGCTCCGAGCCGGGGAACGCGTAACGCGTGCTGTCGAAAATGCCGTATAGCGCGTAATAGTCGCCCACGGAAATCGGATCAAATTTGTGATCGTGACACCGCGCGCAACCGAGGCTCAGGCCGAGCACCGATTGCCCGAGAGTATCGATGGTGTCTTGGATGGTGAGGTTGTGATAGTTCTCCGAATCGAACCCGAATCGCCGCGAAATCGCGAGATAGCCCGTCGCCGTCACGCGCTCCGCATACTTCGCAGCCGGACCGCGTCGCGCGATGATGTCGCCCGCGATTTGCTCGCGCAAAAACTCGTCGTAAGGCTTGTCCGCATTGAACGCGTCGATGACGTAATTGCGGTAGCGCCACGCCAGCGGAGCCGGATAATCCGCCGTCTCGCCCGCAGTGTCGGCATAGCGCACGACATCGAGCCAGTGCCGCCCCCACCGCTCGCCATAGCGCGGCGAAGCGAGCAAACGATCCACGAGATTGCGGAATGCGGATTGCGGATCGCGGAGAGCTTCCGTGTCGAAAGCGTCAATTTCCTCCGGCGTCGGCGGGAGCCCTGTGAGGTCAAAAGTCGCACGCCGAATGAGAGTCAGAGCATCAGCGCGAGCGGCTGGTTTTCCGCCATGATTTTCGAGCTTCGCGAGGATGAACGGATCGACCGAAGTCGTCACCCAAGCCGAGTCCTTCACGCTCGGCGGCGCTGGATTGGTGATGGGTTCGAGCGCCCACAGTTTCGTCTGCTTCGCGAGCAAATGTGCCGGCGTCGCCGGAAATGGCGCGCCCATTTTCACCCACTTCACGAGGTCCGCGATGGCCGCATCCGGCAGCTTTTTCCCGCCATTCTTGTTGGGCGGCATCTGCAAATCCTCATCCTCGTAACGCACCGCTTTGATGAGCGGACTTCTATCCGGATCGCCCGCAACCACGACAACGCCATCCGAGCCGCCTTTCAGAAAATCCTCTTTAGTATCCAGCCTCAGCGCGCCCTTCACAACCTTCGCCTCCGCGCTGTGGCACTTGTAGCAATGCTCGACCAGCACGGGCCGGATATTGTTTTCAAAAAACGCGACACCATCATCTGCACTCGCACGTCCGAGCATCAGCGCGGCGAGGAAAACGATGCGCATGCTTTTCATCGACTAAACCTCCGCGAGCCGCTCCGCCGAATCGCCGAAGCGATCGAGACGCACGTCGAATTTGTCCATGAGCGATAGGAACATGCTGCACATTTTGCGGTTCGGCTTGCCGTTGTAGTCGAGCACGCGTCCGCCTTTGATGGTGCCGCCCGCGCCGCCTACGAGGACGACCGGGAGCTGCGAGGCGTCGTGGCTGCCGGTCAGCATCGATGAGCAATAAAGCAGCACGGTGTTGTCGAGCAATGTGCGTTCGCCTTCGCGGATGCTGTCCATTTTCTTCGCGATGTAGGCGAGTTGCTCGATGAAAAATTGATTCACTTTCAGCCAATCCGGTGTGTCGTTGTGGGAGAGGAGATGGTGGATCATGTAGTCCACGCCGAGATTCGGGAAACGCAGCGAGCTGTGATCGTTATTGAGTTTCAGCGTGCAGAGGCGTGTGGTGTCGGTCTGGAAGCCGAGCACCAAAATGTCTGCCATGAGGCGCATGTGCTCGCCGATGTCTTGCGGGATTCCGTCGGCGGGGCGCGCGATGTTTGGCTTGTCGAGCGTGGGACGCCAGCCTTGCAGCTCGCCTTTTTTCCCAGCGTTTTCGATGCGCCGTTCCACTTCGCGCACGGAGTCGAGATACTCGTCGAGCTTTTGCTGGTCGCTGCGGCTGATTCCCCGGCGGAGGTCTTGCGCATCGGACATCACGGCGTCGAGCACGCTGTGGTCACCGCGATTGACTTCGTCTTTAAAGAGCCGGTCGAAAGCGAGCGCGGGATACAGTTCCAGCGGCGTGGGCGTGGTCGGCGAGCTCCACGAAATGTGGGAGCTGTAGAGCATCGAGTAGTTTTTGTGGACGGACGGATTCGACTTTTCGCAACCCAGCACGAGGCTCGGCACTTTCGTCGAGCGGCCAGCGCGTTGCGCGAGCACTTGGTCGATGCTCGTGCCGGAGCGGATTTCCCCGCCGGAAGCGAGGGGCGCGCCGGAGAGCAAATTGCCGGTCATCGAGCTGTGGATGTTTCCTTTCAGCGCCTCTTCATTATAGAGCCCGCGGACGACGACCGTCTTCTCGCGCAGGTCGTTCAAAGGCGCGAGGACTTTGCCAAGCTCCATCGACTTGCCTTCGCCCTTCGCCCACCATTCCTTGCTGTGAAAGCCGTTGCCGGAAAAAAGCACGGCCATCCGCTTCGGCGCCTCGCTCGCGGGCCGGACGCCCGCAGGCGGCGTATCGCCCCACACAGTGCGTGATTCCATCCACGGAAGCGCCATGGTGACACCGAGGCCACGGAGAAATGTGCGGCGGGTAAATTGATGCGTTTTCATCATCCCATGACAACGCCCCCACTGCGCGTCCCTTGGGCGTAATCAATAGTGGAATGGAGCGCGTGCCGATTACGGCACCGCAATCAGCACCAAGTGCTGCGCGTTCGAAGCGTCCGTCACCCGCACGATCACGTTGCCGTTGTCATTGTATCGCGCTTGCGCGGGGCTGCCGGGGACGTTGGAAAGGACGGTATAATTGCGCACGGTGCTGCTGCCGATTGCGTCCCCTTCGCGCAGGAGCAGGCGCAGGTTACCAAAGAAATCCGTCGCCCACAGGCCCACGTCGTTGGCTGTGGTGATGGCGCCGGGGCCGGGCGCGACGCTGCCGGTTTTGCTGTGCATCGTGGCGACAAACATCGGGCCTCGGATGGATGGCAGAGCGAGTGAGTTAAACGCTTTCCACTGCGCGCCTTCCGGCGCTTCGGGCGGCTGTGCGCCTTCGCGGGCCACGAGCCTGAGGCCGGTGCTGCCGGAGAGCCAGATGCCGTCATTATTGGCAGCGGTGATTTCCCCGGCGACGGACTTGAGCGTGGCGGGAAATGCCGTGCTAAAGAAACCCGCCACCGGCTCCCTCAGCACGCCGAAACTCCCGCCGCTCACACCCGGTGCGGCCTCGCCTTTAAAAGCGATGCGCAGCACCTCCGCAGGAGTCTCTCGGGGCGCGGCGAAAATGCCCACGTTGTTTGCGCTCGTGGCGCTGCCCGTACCTGCTTTCACCACGCCGAGAAACGCCAGTGCCGCGCTGTATTCGCACTGCGTGGGCGCGCCAAAGCTCTGCCACTGTGCGCCTGCGCCGTAGCTGGGCGCGTCCATGCCGGTGGCGTGCGGGGTGGTCACAGCGCCGTCATCGCGGATGCGGCAAATGACCTGGCGACCGTCCGCCAGCCTCACACGCGCCGTAGTGAAGTCATGAAAGCCGTCCCACGTTGTCCCCATGCCTTGCCCCGCCGAACCGGGCCTCGCAGTCAGTGCGCTGATGCTTCGAATCGTCGAGCCGAGCATCGCGTCGCCCTCCCGCAAAGCGAGAATCATCGCCCCATTATACACCCACAGCCCCGAGTCATTTGCCGTCGTCACATCCGTCGTCATACTCGCGGTAAACGCTACGGAATTAAACCCGAGCGCCACCGAGTGAAACGTCTTCCACACCGCATTGCCCGCCGCCTCCTGCCCCTTCTGCGCGACGGCAAAAGAGCCGCCGCCATTGATAGCATGCTGAGCGAGGAAAAGCGCGATGTTATTCGTGGCATCGATCGCCCCCGAAGTCCCCGGCGCATTGGCCAGCGCGGCCTGCCAGAGTATCGTGCCATTCGTCTCAAACAGCGGATCCCTCAGCGTGCCCAGCACCACGTTTGACCTCCCCGGTGCCGCGCCGCCCTTCTTCGCCACCACGCGGATCGTGCCCGCCACATCCGCTAGATCAAATACCAGGATTGCCTGCGTGGAGACCGCGCCCACCTTATAAATAGCCAGCACCGCCGCGTGGCGCAGCTCATTCACGCTCGGCACCCCAAACGTACTCCACACCGCGCCCGCCGGGATGCCGCTGCCCACCCTCCCTGCGCCCGGCATCGCTGCACCGCGGCTCGCCAGCACCGTTTGCTTGGGCGCTGCTGCCAGCACACCCACATAGAAATACCTGCTACCCACATTGCCCGCCGCATCCCTGCCTTCCAGGAAAACAGTGACAGTCCCTTCCGTAGTCGGCGTGCCCGGAGCGGGCGACTGCGTATAGCTCACCGCATCCCCCGTCGCCTGCCCGCGATAATCCGGCAACGGCGTGCCCGCCGGGATATACGTCGGCGAAAAGTCCCCGCCCACGACCGGCGGCTGAGTATCCAGCGTCACATTCGCAGCCGCCGTCGTCGCCGCCGGATTGCCCAGCGCATCGCGATAAGAGAGCGTCACCGAATAAGTGCCATCGACCTCCAAAGGCAGCCCAGACTCCACCGCAGGCGCAGCCGCCGGAGCGCCCGCATCAAACGAAAACGAATGCGCCCCCGCCGCTTCCTGCGACGCCGCCAGCGTGAGCACGCGAGTGATCGGCCCTGCGAAAGTGAGCGTCACCGAGCCCGGCTGCGCTGCTTCCGGCAGGGAAAAGGCGACGTTCACGGTGCTGTTGATGAAGGTGTTCGCGGCGGGAGCGGTGAGGGTTGGAGGGAGGGTGGTGGAGTCGATGCGCCAAATCACCATCGCATATGCAGTTCCGTAAATGTTGCCGTCGCTGCCGGATACCGGGGTGCCGGCAGGGGTTCCGTTCGTTACTCCGTTGAATGAATGAAGCGTCGTCAATGCTCCCGCTGGCGTCATCTTAAACACGGTCCCATAACTACCCACTCCGCCATATTGGGTGGCGCCGTAAAAGTTACCGTCACTCCCGAATGCCAATCCCGAGTAGGGGAGTGCGCCATTGTTTCCCGTGAAGCTCACTAGGGTCGTCAACGCTCCTGTGGGGGTTACCTTAAACACGGTCCCTTGCTCGCTCGATCCGCCGCCGCTCGTCGTGCCGTAAAAGTTCCCGTCGCTGTGTCTCACCAACGGTGCGAATGGAATACTTCCATTGCCTCCCGTGAAGCTCACGAGCGTTGTCAGCGTTCCGCCAGTCGTCACCTTAAACACCGTCCCCATGTCGCCCACCCCGCCAAATTGGGTCGTCCCGTAAAAGTTCCCGTCGCTCCCGACCGCCAGCCCCGCGTAGGGACTGCTGCCTTTGGTGCCGTTGAAGCTCACGAGCGTTGTCAGCGCGCCTCCCGGCGTCACCTTAAACACCGTCCCTAAGTCGTCCGCTCCACCAATGGATGTCGTGCCGTAGAAGTTCCCATCGCTCCCGCCAGTCAACCGCGCGTGAGGAAAACTGCCATTTGTTCCGTTGAAACTCGCCAGCGTTGTCAGCGCGCCTCCCGGCGTCACCTTAAACACCGTCCCTAAGTTGCCCACCCCGCCTTCGGATGTCGTGCCGTAGAAATTCCCGTCGCTCCCGCCGGTCAACCCCGCGTAAGGATATCGGCCATTTGTTCCGCTGAAACTTACGAGCGTTGTCAGTACGCCTCCCGGCGTCACCTTAAATACCGTACCGTAACTGGCTGCACCACCACCGACTGTTGTTCCATAGTAGCTTCCATCGCTTCCGGCAACTAAACCAGAGGGGGCACTCCCTTTCGAGTAGTGGAAGCTCGCTATCGTAGTCAACGCGCCCGCAGGAGTTACCTTGAACACCGTGCCAAAGTCCCTTGCCCCACCACCGGCTGTCGCGCCATAGAAATGGCCATCGCCTCCCGCCGTCAGACTCGCGACACCACTACCATTGGCGTTATTGAAGTTCACCAGCGTAGTCAATACGCCTGTTGGAGTCACCTTAAACACCGTCCCGTAGTCGTCCGTCCCGCCACTGGGTGTCGCGCCATAGAGGTTGCCATCGCTTCCCCTCGCAAGCCCCGCAACAGGGAGGCTACCGTTGGTGGTGTTGAAGTTCACTAGCGTAGTCAGCGCACCCGCAGGCGTCACTTTAAACACGGTTCCGTTTCCATTCGCCCCGCCTTGCTGAGTGGTGCCATAGAAGTTTCCGCCTGGCCCCGCGACAAGCCCCGCTTGGGGATTGGCGCCATTGCTGTTGTTGAAATTCACTAACGTCGTCAGCGTGCCCGATAGGGTCACTTTAAACACCGTTCCCTGCGCACCCGCCCCACCGCCAAAAGTCGTGCCGTAGAAATTACCGTCACCCCCTTCGACCAAACCCGCGTAAGGAAACCGACCACTAGTTTCGGTGAAACTGGCTAGCGTTGTGAGCACACCGGCGGGAGTCATTTTGAATACCGTCCCGTAGTTGCTGGTCCCGCCACCGGAGGTGGTCCCGTAATAGTTGCCATCGCTGCCAATCACGAGCTTTGCGTAAGGAGTTCCGCCGTCCGTGTAGTTGAAGCTTACTAGCGTGGTTATTACACCTAATGGCGTCACCTTAAATACCGTTCCGTCGTCAGTCGCTCCGCCAAAAGCGGTAGTGCCGTAGAAGTTCCCATCGCTTCCTTCCACCAGCCCACCACTCGGGTTCCTTCCGTTGGCGTGATTGAAACTCGATAACGTCCTCAACTCGCCCGATGGGGTCACCTTAAATACCGTCCCCAGCCCAGCGTCACCGCCTTCTCTGGTAGTGCAGTAGAAATTGCCATCACTCCCTTTAACTAGCGGGGAATTTGGTTTCCGCCCCGGATTGTCAGCAAACAGCGTCTCGTAAGTCTGCGCCCCGGCGGGCCGGGGCATAAACAGGAGTAGAAGGACGAGAGCAAGTGTGCAGGCGAGTGTTTTCATGGTGAGAGAAGCTTCTGATTGTGGGACAACGAGCGCACTAGCCGAGACAGACTTCGCGCGCAACGGCCAAATACCCGCACCCGTCGCTTGCGAAAGTAGTCAGCAAAAGACCGCGAGGCGCGGAAGGAATGGGGAATAACACGAAGGCGATTGTGACGTGGAGAATGTGCGCGGGGTAGGGTGGGTATTCTACCCGGTGCATCCGAGGTAAGACGGACGACCCTCTCGCAAAAACCCGTCTTCTACTCCGTGCGTGCCGCGTAGAATACGCGGCACGGCGGGTAGAATACCCGCCCTACCCCGCGCTCGATTTTCCGCATTCGCAACTCTCCATTTCTCAACACTTTGCAATGTGTTACTCGGCTCCTCGCTATTTCCAGTGGGTGAAAATGAAACAACACGAAGGATGAGGTACGAAGTGTGGAACTGACTCGGCTGATGAGCTGGGCCGGAACTCTGG
>JAYTMG010000043.1:0-24396 GCA_043728745.1 Verrucomicrobiaceae bacterium | reverse complement strand
CCGCGCACCTTTGCGCAGTATGGCAAGGGCGGCACGTGGCTCAGCGACGCCGTGCCGAATTTCCACCGCATCGCCGACGACATCTGCGTGGTGAAAAGCATGTGGACGGATCAGTTCAATCACGCGCCCGCAGAGCTGCTGCTCTACACCGGCTCGCCGCGGCAGGGACGCCCGTCCATGGGCTCGTGGGCGACTTATGGACTGGGCTCGGAAAATGAAAACCTTCCCGGCTTCGTCGTGCTCATCTCCAGCGGAGTGCAGCCAAGCGGCGGGGCCAATTGCTGGAGCACCGGCTTCATCCCGTCCGTATTTCAGGGGGTGCAATGCCGCTCCAAAGGCGACCCCGTTCTCTACGTCAGCGACCCCGCCGGCATGGACCGCGACCTTCGCCGCAAGACGCTCGATGCGCTGCGCGACCTCAATGAGGAGCAGTCCCGCGAGCTCGGGCATCCCGAGACCGCCACGCGCATCGCGCAATACGAACTCGCCTTCCGCATGCAGACCAGCGTGCCGGAGGTGATGGACATCGCCCGCGAACCGAAAGACGTGCTCGATAACTACGGCGCGCAGCCGGGCGATTCATCCTTTGCCAATAACTGCCTCCTCGCCCGCCGCCTGCTGGAGCAGGGCGTGCGATTTGTGCAGCTCTTCGATTGGGGCTGGGACTTCCACGGCACGAACCCCGGAGAGGACATCCGCGACGGACTCACCAAGAAAATGCAGCGCACCGACAAGCCCATCGCCGCGCTCGTCGAAGACCTCAAACAGCGCGGGATGCTCGACGACACCCTCATCGTCTGGGGCGGCGAATTCGGCCGCACCCCGTTCCGCGAAGGCCGCACGGCCGGCGGCGGAGTCCTAGGGCGCGACCATTTCCCCGATGCGTTTTCGCTCTGGATGTGCGGCGGCGGGATCAAGCCGGGCATCAGCTACGGCGAGACCGACGAACTCGGCTTCAGCGTCGTGCAGGACAAAGTCCACATCCACGACCTGCAAGCGACCATCCTGCACCAGCTCGGATTCGATCACACGAAACTCACCTACCGATTCCAAGGCCGCGACTACCGGCTCACGGACGTCCACGGGAGCGTCGTAAAAGGCATCCTCGCGTAGGCGGCTGTCATTCGGGGGTAAACCCGAGTGATCTGATTCATACCATCTTTCAGAAATAACGAGACGTTCCCAAGGTGGGCGACGAGCGGCGGGTCGGATACCATAGAGACGCGACAGCCGGGACAAATCGGAGCGGGGCTTTCCTAAGCCCCGTCTGGCGCGATAGCGGCAACTCGCGCTCGCCACTGACGTGGCAACGGGGCTTAGGAAAGCCCCGCTCCCATTCGCGCCTCCGCTATAGTCTCGTTATTTTGGGCAGATGGTATCAGCAGTGCCCATCGTCGCGAACTCGCACGTCCATCCCGCTCACGCGCCCCAAGCGATCCCGATATGATCGGGCTCGCCCACATTGCGTCCCATCGCATGGTGGCAGAGGAAGAGGCTGTGAGGATAGGCGCAGCGAAGCATGGATGCGTAAAGGAGCGGCGAATTCATTCGCCGACCTGTTCCGCGCGCAGCGCCACTTGAACACCCGCCGGACACGTCTCCGAGGAGCGATGCCATCAGAACAGACGCTTCGCGTTTGGAAGTCGGCGAATGAATTCGCCGCTCCATGACGGTTCCTCACACCCATACTGCCGCCGCCACCGCCGGATGACCCTCCCCAGCGCCGCATTGAAAGCAGGCTCAAAATCCGCCGTCGGAGCCTCCCTCAAAGTCAACCCCGTCCGCCGATCCCGCCAAACCCGCCCCGCCGCCCTCCGCGTCGTAGCCCCATTTTGCTTCCCGGTTTGCTTGCTGTTTTTCATGGAGGAAATACGCGAGCGAAGCCGCAATCTTTCAGAAAACCCGCAAAAGTTCTGGCTGGAAAGCAACGCATACCGCCGATGATTAGCGCTCCATTGCCGGGTTGCAAATGAAGAGGCTGTGAGGATAGTAGCCCGCCAGTCCCTTGGCGACCCCACGCCCCCGGCGAAGCCGCACGAAGAGAGAAGTATCGCTTTCGCGAATGACAAACGACCGCCAAGGGACTGGCGGGCTACGATTCGCGCAACGCGCGCAGCAAAGTAGGACAGGTTTCCAACCTGTCACTCACTGCACCCAGCAAAAACAGCGTCGCCACTCGCTCTGCGCCTCACCGGACAGCTTGGAAAGCTGTCTTACTTTCGCGTGCCCACGCGCACTCCATCAAACGCACTCCGCGCAGAGCAACCATCCGACCTTGCAGCCCCGTCTTCAGGGCTGCGAAAGCCGGTCCACCCGCAAAACCCGCCACGTAGCGGTGGTGATGGACATGCGGTGCAAGTCGGTATCGACCTTGAGCCGCGCGATGAGCACAGAACGAACGCCCGCATCGCGCAATGCCAGCGGCGCAAGCCCCTGCGCCAAGGCGCGGCGCTCATACTCATTCCCATCGCCGGATTGAAAGCGAGTGAGCATGGATTTTTGCACATCGGTGTCGGTGTCAGAGAACTTGCTGATTTCGTGTGCCAAAATATGCCTCTCGGTCCCATTCAACCCGTCGGATTGAAAGCGGAGGAGCAGGGCTTTCTTAATTTCAGGGTCCTTTTCAGCAAGCCGACTTAGCCCCTGAGCCAAAGATCCGCGTTCATCTGGCTCGATGGAGCTGGATTTGAAGCGGTTAAGTAGCGCGGCTCTGATGCCGTTGTCCGCTCCGGCCAGCCCGCTGAGCCCCTGCGCCAAGGCGCTGCGCTCCCGCCATTGCCCATCGCCGGATTGAAAGCGAGCGAGCAACGCGGCTTTGATGGCGGCGTCCGCCCCGGCAAGGCCGCTGAGCCCCTGCGCCAAGGCGTCGCGCTCCTTCCATTCCCCATCGCCGGATTGAAAGCGAGTGAGCAGCGCGGCTTTCACCGCCGCGTTCGCCCCGGCCAGCCCGCTGAGCCCCTGTGCCAAGGCGCTACGCTCAAAGTTATGCCCGTTCTCGGATTGAAAGCGAGAAAGCAACGCGGCTTTTACCGCTACGTCCGCCCCGGCCAGCCCGCTGAGCCCCTGCGCCAAGGCGTAGCGCTCCCATTCATCCCCTTTGCCGGATTCAAAGCGAACGCGCAGGGCGTCTTTGAGAGAAGCGTCCGCCCCGGCCAGCCCGCTGAGCCCCTGCGCCAAGGCGCTGCGCTCATAGTCATCCCCTTTGCCGGATTGAAAGCGCGTGAGAAGCTCCTGTTTGATGCTGAGCGGCGCTTGCGCTGGTAGCGGGGGCGTCCCGCCCTTGTGTGGGTCGCTGGAAGCTGCGACGCTACGCGGCGCAAGCGGGCGGGACGCCCCCTCTACTTGTGCGTCTTCCCGCATGGACAACGCAACCAGCGCCTTCGCCGCCGCTCCTCCAATGTCGAGGTCCTCCTTTTCCAATTGCGCAAAGAGCGTGACCCGCAAATTCGCGTCACCAGCGTGGTGGGCGGCGAGGGCGGGGATAATGGCCTCGTAGCCTTCAAAAATGCTCGAATCTGCGAGCTTGTGGTGCAGCACATCGCGCAGTGCGGCATCGAAGTCTCGCTCCCACTTGGTGAGAATGGTGCAGACCTCCCAGTCGGAGCTCCAGTTTCCCCACTCGCAGATGCGCGCGACAGCCCACTCGACGCTCTCATTTTCCAAAGGACAGCGGCTTTTCCCCGCATACCCCGCCCACTTCAGCCGGGTGAGGTGGCAGCGGAGGAGCTTGTCATCGAGCGTGGGATGCGTGTTTGCTCTTGCGGTGTCGTGAAGGAGTTCGCGGCGGTCGGTATCGCCGTCTGCGGCGGAGAGGTGGAGCTGCCAGACCTCGGCCCAGTCGAGATCGTCCCAATGCTTGGCGGCCAGCTCGGTGTATTCCTTTTCGCGAGCCTTGAGCAGGTAGTCGGCAGCATAGAATTCCTGGAAGGAGAGGTGGAGAAAGCCAAACTTGTCCCCGCCTTTATCCACGATGACGCCGATAAGGTCGCGCGCTGCGGCGACGAAGTGTTTTGCCTCGGTGTCGCGGTCAAATTCGTTGAGGCCGGCTTTGTGAAGGCGCTCGTCCACGAGTTTGCGCAGGTCGGGCTCGGTGAGTGTGACGATGCCACCGCGCATCATCTGGATCGCGATGGCGGCGAGGAGCTGGTCGAGAAACTTGATGGGCGGTGTGGAGGCGTCGCGGCTGCGGTGGCGGAGCCATTTATCCCCGAGGACGCTCGTGGCGTAGCGGTAGAAGTCGTTGCGGTCGTCGGGGAGCCGCATATTGGAGCGATGGAAGAAGACGATGAGGTGGAGGAAGAGGGCATTGCGGGCGACAGGCGCGAGGCCGGGGTGGCCGAGGATTTGCGGAAGGAGGGTGGGGAGGCCGCGCTTCACTTTTTCGGCTTTCAGGAAGATGTGTTCGTAGCGTTCGAGGTGGGTGAGGGCTTGGGCGTCGGTGAGGGGAGCTATGGTGGTCTCCTCCCACCCAAGGAGCATGCCAGTACGGTAGCCTGAGGGGCGGGAGGTGATAATGACTAGGTCTGGCATGCGAAGAGCGAGGTCGCCCCCCATGCGGATCAATCCGAAGTCTAAAATTCGGCCAATACTCGCACGATTTTCCTCCGCTCGAATCTCATCGATCCCATCGAGCAAAATAATGACACGACGTTTGAGCAACTCGGCAGCCACATCCGCGCTAAGACCGAGTGCGCTCAAGTGTTTGTGAACGTAGTTGCCAAAGTCCGTAGGTGCTCCCGCTTTTTCCCAATGGGTTAGGCGGATAAAAATGGGCATGGGCGCATGTTCGGGGTCGCGCTCCCATTTCTCCAGATGGTCGATGAGTAGGGACTGTAAAAGTGTGGTTTTACCCGAGCCGGGGTCACCGAGAATGACGTGAAGACTGGTACGGTAAATCACATCCCTTGCCGGTTTCCGTACCGATTGGGGAGGTTCGCGGTGGCGGCGGAGTTCTTCGCCGGAAGCGGGGTCTTTCTCGGCGGTGGCTTCGGGCTCGTTTCCGGACGACGGCTGCGGGACGAGTAAATCGGGCCACACGAAGATGTCGCGGAGGGTGATGCTGCCATGCGGGATGGCGTTTGTGTTGGTGAAGAAGGCGTCGAGATTCGCGGCGAGGTGGTCTCTTTCACACGCAGCGCGGTAGAGTGCGCGGTCGCGCTTGGTGGGCTTGCGCGGTTTGCTTTTGCCGACGACTTTGGCGAGGACCTCTTTTGTGAGACGGAGGTTTTCTGTGATTTCGGCGCGGCTCGTACGGGCGGCGCGGATTTCTTTGCAGAGGGCGTTGAGCTGTTTGCGCGTGGCGGCGTCGGCTTTCTTGCTTGCGGCGGCGAGTTCTTCGAGAGCGGGGCGGATTGCATTGAGCGCGAGGACGCTGGTCCAGATTTCGCCGACTTGCGCAGCCATGGCGTCGTGGGATGCGGCAAGGGTGGAGATGTGTTTTTTGAAGACGGCATCCGCCACATAAACGGGCAGGCCGGAATCGCCGATGCGGAGGTGCTCAATGGAAATGCCTTCGCGCTTTGCGATGCGTGCGGCGGCGTTGTTTTGCTCGCTGCGACGCGTGTTGACAAAGGCGCGGGGGACGCCGTTCTGTGCATCGGTGACGAGGCGCTGGAGGGCTTCGAGGATTTCGGCTTCGCGTGCTTTAGCGTCCTTTTTGGATTCGCGCTCGCTGAGGTATCCGGCGAGATTCAGCCCGACGAGGCCGATTCCTGCGAGGATCGGGTCCATCGCAGCGACGCATGTAAGCGCACCGTAGATGCTCTTTGCGTCAGCTGCGGTTTTAAGGATTTTTGTTCCTTCGGAGGCGATCTTTTTAGGCATGGTGTGAGAGTGCGTTTCCTATCGTGATGATTTTAATGACCCAATCCACGAAGCGTGAGGATGCTCGGACTTCGTAGCCGGAGCGAAACTGGGGAGGTGGAAGCGCCAGTGACTGTGGGGGGTGTCTTTTGTAGGCTTCGCTTTCGGAGGCATGGGGAAGGGTCTAAGGCTGCTGCACCGGGATGGCAAGGCAGACGGTCGATTTACCGCGAGAAGACTGGGAGCCGGGGAGACGAGGAGCTGGGGGAATAGCCTCGCCACATCCGTGAACGGGCCGGTATGCCAGTGCGATGCGTGTGCTTTTGACGAATGATGACGGGATCGATGCTCCGGGGATTGCTGCCTTGGAGGCGGCTGCGCGGCTGATGGGCTGGGACTGCACGGTGGTGGCTCCGGCGACGGAACATTCCATGTGCGGCCATCGCATCACCACGCATACGCCTCTCGTGGTGGAACGGCGCGGCGAGGGACGGTTCGCGGTGGCGGGGACTCCGGCGGATTGCGTCCGGCTGGGGCTTTTTGCGCTGGAACTGAAGCCGGACCTCGTGCTCGCGGGCATCAATGCGGGCGGGAATCTGGGGCAGGATATCGTGATTTCGGGCACGGTGGCGGCGGCGCGCGAAGCGGCGTATCACGGGGTGCGGTCCGTCGCGATGTCGCACTATCTAAAGCGGGACCTGCTGGTGGACTGGGACCGGACGGCGCGCTGGGCCGCGGAGGTGCTCCGGGAATTGCGGATGGAAAATGAAACGCCGGGCCGGATTGTGAACGTCAATTTCCCGCATCCGCCGCCGGAGATTCACGTCCTGCCCGAGCGGAAGTGGTGCGCGCCCGAGCTCGCGCCGCTGGGTGTGAACTATCGCGGCCACGAGCGCGAATGCGGGGCGATGGAGTTTCACTACACGGCGGTTTACAAGGACCGCGCCCGCGCCCGAGGCTCTGACGTGGATGTGTGTTTCTCCGGTGGGATCGCCCTCTCGCGCTTCGGCGTGGATGGCTCGGCGTGTGTGTGATCGGGAGCCCGGCCTTCTATTTATAGGCCTCGGCTGTGATCGCCTTTACTGCGGGGTTCGGGTCTGTTCCGAGCCCTGCTTTTTGGAAGATGATTTCGCCCTTCTTGTTGAGGACAGTGATCAGGAGCGAGTGGGCATATTGGGTCTCGGAGCCCGACGAGTATTTGAATCCCTTGAACTCTGCCACTTTGCTGACGTCTTCCTTTGAGCCGCGCAGCAGCATCCAGTGCTCCTCGTTGAGCTTGAAGCGCCCCCGAAACGCCTTGAGCACCTCGGCGGTGTCGCGCTCAGGGTCGATACTGAGGAGGACGAAATCCGTCTTCGCGCGGACGGCTTCCGGCAATTTGGATTCGATCGCTTTCATGTCGGCGACGATGATCGGGCAGGAGTGCTGGCAGTTGGTGAAGATCATGGCCATGACGACGGGATGCCCGCGGGAAACGTCGAGTTTCACTTCCGCCCCGAGGTCCGAGCGCCATTTCCCGGAGAGTTTGTAAAGGGACTTGTCTGACGGCTTACCCGCCGGGAGTCCGACGCGGCAGCACGGCGGTGTGGCCTTTTTTTCCGCAGCGTAGGAAGTGGATAGGGCGAATGTGGCTGCTACGATGAGCGCGGTGGTCTTCATGGCGGCAGGATGGCCCTTATTTGCCAAAGTGGTCTGCTCTGGTGTTGGCGAAAGCTTTCCCTAGGTTGCCCGCAGTCGGGGAAGGGCGGGGGACGATTCGGCACGATCTTTTAAACTCTGCGCTAGCGCCCCGCATGGAGGTCGCCTAAAAGACGCGGCCAATTTTATGCCGAAGACCGCTTCCAAAATCCTGCCTGCAAAGAAACTGCTCGTCGCGAACCGCTCCGAGATCGCTATCCGCATCATGCGTGCGGCGACGGAACTCGGGCTGCGCACTGTCGCCATTTATGCGGAGGAAGATAAATTTTCCATGCACCGTTTTAAGGCGGATGAGGCTTATCGCGTCGGCGAGGGCAAGGGGCCGGTGGGCGCTTATCTCGACATCGAGAGCATCGTGGCGCTGGCGAAGGCGAAGGGCGTGGATATGATTCATCCGGGCTACGGCTTTCTTTCGGAGAATGCGAAATTTGCGGCGGCTTGTGCGGAGGCGGGTATCACGTTTGTGGGGCCGAAGCCGGAGTTGCTCGATTTGATGGGCGATAAAGTGGCGGCGCGGGCGCTGACTCAGAAGCTGAAAATCCCGACGCTGCCGGGCACGGAAGACCCGGTTTCGGACCGCAAGGCGGCGGTGAAGATCGCTGCTGCGATTGGCTTTCCTCTCATTATTAAAGCGGCGTTTGGCGGCGGCGGACGCGGGATGCGCGTGGTGCATAAAGCGGCGGACCTCGATGCGATGCTCGACGAAGCGCAGGGCGAAGCGGGCCGCGCTTTTGGAAATGATGCGGTGTTTTTGGAGAAGTATATCCCGCGTGCAAAACACATCGAAGTGCAGGTGCTCGGCGACCATCACGGCAACGCGGTTCATTTGCACGAGCGGGATTGTTCGGTGCAGCGGCGGCATCAAAAAGTGGTGGAAATTGCGCCGAGCTACGGGCTGCCGGATAAGGTGCGTCACGAGCTGTGCGAGGCGGCGGCGCGTATCGCGAAGGAGATCGGATACAACAACGCGGGGACGGTGGAGTATTTGCTGAACCTCGATACGAACGAGTGGTTTTTCATCGAGATGAATCCGCGCATTCAGGTGGAGCATACGGTGACGGAGGAAATCACGGGCGTGGATTTGGTGCGCTCGCAAATCCTCATCGCGATGGGTCACGCGCTGGATAGCGAGGCGGTCGGCATTCCGGCGCAGGCGGATATTCCGCGCAGTGGTTTTGCGGTGCAGTGCCGCGTGACGACGGAAGATCCGGCGAATAAATTTACGCCGAGCTACGGCAAGATTATCACGTATCGCAGCGCGGGCGGCTACGGCGTTCGGCTCGATGCGGGGATGGGCGATCCGGGCGCGGTGATTACGCCGTTTTACGATTCGCTGCTCGTGAAAATTACGACGAAGGGATCGACGTTTCACATGGCGCTCGACCGCATGGACCGCGCGCTGCGCGAAATGCGAATCCGTGGAGTGAAGACGAACATTCCGTTTGTGGAGAATGTCATCAATCATCCGACGTTCCGCAGCGGTAGTGCGACGACGACGATGATCGATACGACGCCGGCGTTGTTCGATTTCAAGCTGCGCCGCGACCGCGCGACGAAGCTCCTCAATTTCCTCGGCAATGTGATCGTGAACGGCAATCCGCACGCAAAGGGATTCAAGCCTGCGCAGCCTTTCACGACGGCGAAGGTGCCGCCCGCGAAAGACCTGCCAGCCAAGGGCACGCGCAATTTGTTGCTGGAGCTGGGGCCGAAGAAATTCGCGGAATGGACGACGAAGCAGAAGCGTTTGCTCATCACGGATACGACGTTCCGCGATGCGCATCAGTCGCTCATGGCGACGCGTGTGCGCACTTACGACATGCTGGCAATCGCGCCGACGGTGGCCTCGCGGACGCCGGAGCTTTTCTCGCTGGAAATGTGGGGCGGCGCGACCTTTGACACAGCGATGCGCTTTTTGAACGAAGACCCGTGGCTCCGTCTCCGGGCGCTTCGGCAAGCCGTGCCGAACATTTGTTTTCAAATGCTCCTGCGCGGTGCAAATGCGGTCGGCTATACGAGCTATCCGGCAAATGTGGTGTCGGGTTTTGTGAAGCATGCGGCGGAAGCGGGCATGGATATTTTCCGCGTGTTCGATTCGCTGAACGACCTCGGTAACATGAAAGCCGCGATGGAAGCGGTGCAGGAAACGCACGGAATTTGCGAAGGCGCGCTGTGCTACACGGGCGATATTCTCGACCCGACGCGCACGAAGTATTCGCTGAAGTATTACGTCTCGCTCGCGAAGGAGCTGGAGAAGATGGGCGCGCACATGATCGCCATCAAAGACATGGCGGGCCTGTGCCGTCCGTATGCTGCGAAGGCGCTCGTGAAGGCGCTGAAGGATGAGATCGGGATTCCCGTTCACTTTCACACGCACGACACGAGCGGCATCAATGCAGCGTCGATTTTGCAAGCGAGCGAAGCAGGCGTGGACGTGGTCGATTTGGCCATCGCGTCGATGAGCGGAAGCACTTCGCAGCCGAACATGAACAGCATCGTCGCCGCGCTGCAAAACACGCCGCGCGCTACCGGCCTCGACTTGGATACGCTGAACGAATTCTCCGACTACTGGGAACACGTCCGGCCATTCTACACGCCGTTCGACACCGCGCCAAAAACCGGCAGCGCCGAAGTCTATCTGCACGAAATGCCCGGCGGCCAATACACGAATCTCAAAGAGCAAGCCGCTTCGATGGGACTCGGCGGACGCTGGCCGGAAATCGCCCGCTGCTACCGCGAAGTAAACGACCTTTTCGGCGACATCGTGAAAGTCACACCGTCCTCGAAAGTCGTCGGCGACATGGCGCTGTTCCTTTTCACCCGAGGCATCAAACCCGCCGACGTCGTGAACCTCGAACCCGGCAGCGTGGCATTCCCCGAGAGCGTCATCGACATGCTCAGCGGCGGGCTCGGTGAACCAATGGACGGCTTCCCGCGCGACGTAGTCCGCGCAGTGCTCGGCAACGCAAAAGTAAAACGCACCAAACCCGAGCCCGTAAAACTCAAGGACGTAAAAGCCGAAGTCGCCGAGAAAACCAAACGCGAGGCGACCGAGGACGACCTCTATTCGCACCTCATGTACCCGACGGTATTCGCCGACTTCGCGAAGTTCCAGTCGAGCTTCAGCGACGTGAGCTGCCTGCCGACGCCCGCATTTTTCTACGGCCTGCGCCCCGGCGAAGAAGTCGCCGTGAGCATCGAGGAAGGCAAAATCCTCATCATCAAACTGATCAACATCGGCACTCCCGACAAAGACGGACGCCGCGTAATCACGTTCGACCTAAACGGCCTCCCGCGCGAAGCGACGGTGCTCGATAAGAGCATCAGCAAAGAAGTAAAAACGCGCCCCAAAGCCGCCGCCAGCGACCCGCTACAAATCGGAGCCCCAATCCCCGGAATGATCACGGTTATGAACGCGAGCGTAGGCAAAGCCGTAGCCAAAGGCGACAAACTAGCCACCTTGGAGGCGATGAAAATGCAAACCAACATCCTAGCCCCCGCCGACGGCACCGTAGCCGAAGTGCTAGCAGGCGTCGGCGAAGCAGTGGAGGCAGGGGATTTGATGATCAAGCTCAGAGCATGAAAACCTTCTCAATACTCGGACTCGTAATCGCCATGACGATTTCTGGCTGCGCATGGCCGACTCGTATTCGTCCCGAAACAACGATTCGCGGACAACGTGCGATTGACTCCGCGATCCTCGTAAAAGAGCCATTTCATTACAACGGGCACACGCTCCCCGCTGGAATTTATCCTGCGGAATCCGAGATGGTTGGAAAGATCGCTTACAACGGCCCGACAATCTTTTTCAAAAGCCCAGAGCAGTTGACCCACTTCCATCCGCTATTTCGAAGGACGGCTAAACTGAACGGCGGAATCGCCCTTTCGGAAGATCCAAGCAAAGTGTGGATGTGGTTTTGGCTACCGGGATCGGGCAATTTGCTCGAAAAACTCCCATCATCCTGCCCGATACAACTTGGCAGCATACGGAAATTGAGCGCCGCATCGGTGCAAAGTGCGCAGCGTCCAGCAGAGCTAAATCTCTCGGATTTTTAGACGATGTGAAGCCGCGCATTTACATCGAGACGACCATCCCGAGCTACCTCACGGCCCGGCCAAATCCGCTTATCCGCATCGCTGCGAACCAACAGACCACTCGTGAATGGTGGGACACGAAGCGAAATGAATTCGAGCTATTCATTTCAGACTTTGTTTTCGACGAAGCTGCTGCGGGGGACGAAGTCTTTGCGCAGAAACGACTCGCGGTGATCGCTTGCATTCCATTGCTCGAAGTTACTGAAGAGGTCGATGAGCTTGCAGTACGGCTTTTGGAAAAAGGGCTGATTCCACTAAACGCCGAACTCGACGCATTTCACGTCGCGGTCGCTGCGGTCCACGCGATGGATTTCCTGCTGACTTGGAACTGCAAACACATCAACAACGTGAGCATCATCCGCCGAATCGAACGGATTTGCGCACAGTCGGGTTTTGCGTGTCCCGTGATTTGCAGCCCTGACGAACTTCTGCCATAGTCTGCCATGCCGACGAACGAAATCATCGCCGAAATCCATCGCACGCGTGCAAAAATATCCACCGAATGCGATCATGACCCGAAGCGTATCGGAGCCCGAATGCGCACCCGACAAAAGGAACGAGCCGCACAAGGAGTGCGCTACGTGTCCTTCGCGAGCGATTCCGCAGTCGTGCGCGAAGAACCGCCGAAGCGATGAAAATGCAAACCAACATCCTAGCCCCCGCCGACGGCACCGTAGCCGAAGTCCTAGTGAGCGTGGGCGAAGCAGTGGAAGCGGGGGATTTGATGATCAAGCTGCGAGCTTGAACGAATCCACTTGGAGCGGTATCGTTCCGACCATGAGCAGCATCGCACAAGAACTTGACCAGCAGATGAGCCTTCTCGACCCGGCCACTGCGCGGCGCGTGGAGCAACTTGTTCGTGATGCTCTCGCGCTGGCGAAGACAGCGAAAAGCGGAGCATGGCCCGCTGGTTATTTTGAGCAGACGGCTGGCGCATTTGCAGGCGAGCAATTCGTGCGTTCAGAGCAAGGAACGCTATGCCTGAATCGTGACGAGCCGACCGACCGGTGCCGATGAACGACGATACGATAGTCAGCCGATTGTTTCTGCACATCATCTTGTCCACAAAGGGTCGGGAGAAAGTGCTCTTTCAAGAACGCCGGGAAGACCTCTTTCGGGAGATTTGGCACATTCATCGCAATCTCGGATGCCGTCTGATTTGCGTGAGCGGAAGCGAGGAACACATCCATATTCTCGTAGCGTTTAAACCGACGATCTCGCTGGATGGATACGTCAATGCGGTAAAGTCCGCAGCCGCAGCGTGGATTGCGGCGGAGGCCGTTTTTCCGCAATTCGCAGGCTGGCATGAAGACTACGCTGCTTTCAGTGTATCCGAGGAAGACTGCGATACGGTTTCGGATTACATCAAAGCCGACGGCGAACGTCATCGCACGGTCCCGTTTCTGGACGAATACAAACAACTACTCACCGAGCAGGGGATCGAGTTCGATGAGAGGGAATTGTAGAAGAGCAACGCTCCGTTGGAGTTATGTGCTCAATCGTGCAGTGACGCCATGAGCAATCCGGTCATCGCCGAAATCCGAAGCCGAAGGCTCGTCAATGGTCCGTACAAAACCTGCGCAAACACTCGATGAAATGCTCTGCGTAACAGTCCGTGCAGTCAGTCTCGTGGTTATAGTGGACGATTTCTGGCTCGCTCAGTCCCTCTCCGAAGTGGAAGCAGAACATGTCGCCGCAATTCGTGTCTGCAAACGCCACGAGTGGTCCACTCAACTCGGGATCTTCCGAGCCAAGAACGTGTATCTCTGGCCGCGCCATGATGGTTGCATCAAGACCGATGTCTTCGAGATTCCGAAACGTCATGGTGCCTACTTTTTCGGAAAACTTGATATACGGCGGCGGGAGGATGAGCCCGCTTTCCTGCTGAAATTCCAATGCTTCGACTGGATGCTTTTTCTTCCGGCGACGACGGAGCCAGTTCTCAAACCAGCTTATGTCAGCCTCTTTCGGAGCCGCATCGACGGCGGGAGCTAAACCCGCCTTCTGCAATCGATCCAGTTGCGCGTCCACCCATAGTTTCTCTTCGGCGTTGGGAGTAATATCGGCCTTCTCCGCACACGGATAGCGTCCTTTGATACCCAATTTTTTGAAAAGGGCATACATGCGGACGCTGAGGACGCCCCAGCGGAAAAACTCGACTGGCCGTGTGGGAATCCGCCTGGGCGGTTTGCGAATCAAAATATCCGTTCCGGCAGCGAGATTACTCTCGTGCCGCATGCTCGTGTCGGATTCCGGGGGCGATGCAGTTTCTTGCTTTCGGCTCCACGAAAACCAGTTGGCTACTTTTGCAACATCGTGCTGCGAGGTCAGTCCGGTCTTCCATTCAGCGACGACATTCACATTGCACTCCCGGTATTCATCACACGCGGGGCAGCGCATAATCTCATCATTCAATCGGACGATATTCGAGTCGCCCCGATGACGTGGCACCGCGAGAATCCACGGTGAAGGTTCATTTCCGCGCACCAATGCCGTGCGGAAATAGTCGAAGGAACCGGGTGCGACAAACTCAACAATACCTTTCACGCGTTCTTTGATGAGAAAATTTCCCACATATGCGACGAAGTAGTCTCCCGCTGCATTTGCCGCCGCCCTGCGCAGGAGATAAGGTTCCGAAATCGTGTCGAGGTCGGCCATTCCACACACGCGACACTTGATGGGAAGCGGGTTCAGCGGTATCGCCATCCCATCTTCATCAAGGGAGTCATCTTCTTGGGTAAACTCCAGAGTCCGGAGTGTGGGTGCCTGCTTCATCGACGATTCAGAGAAGCTACCAATGGGCCATTATCCGCCAAAACTTCGACCATACGGCTTTCAGTCCTTTGTGAACGACTCTTTGACAAAGCCCCAACTCCCCGCTATGCAAGGCGGCGTCATGTTTTACCGCGTTATCAAAACAATTCAGTATGCCCGGCTGCGGCCAGGGTACGGGATGCTTTTGTCTTAGCGCAGAGGGACGTCTCGTAGGTTTTATCACCAGCCCTGTCGCAGTCACGACAGGGCTTTTTCGTTTTCCCGTTCAATGCGCACCTCCCGGAACAAATCAGACAGAAAGAAAACAGTGATATGACTACTATGAACAACACAACGCGCACGCTTCGCAACATCGGCATCGCTGCGCACATCGACGCGGGCAAGACCACACTCACCGAACGCATCCTCTTTTTTGCGGGTGCGATTCACACGTGCGGCGATGTCCACGACGGAAATACGAAGATGGACTTCGATCCCATCGAGCGGAAAAAAGGCATCACCATTTCTGCGGCGGCAGTGCCGTGCAGTTGGACGCCGGGCGCGGCTTCGCTCTTTGCGAGCGAGGTGCATCGGCTCAACATCATCGACACGCCGGGGCATGTCGATTTCACCGCTGAGGTGGAACGCTCGCTCCGCGTGCTCGACGGCGCGATTGCAGTCTTTTGCGCAGTCGCGGGCGTGCAGCCGCAGTCCGAGACCGTCTGGCGACAGGCGGATCGGTACGGCGTGCCGCGCATCGCGTTTGTAAACAAGATGGATCGGACGGGCGCGGACTTCACGCGAGTCGTGCGCGAGCTTCGCGAAAAGCTCGGTGCGAATGCTTGGCCAGTGCTGCTGCCGTGGGGCTCGGAAGACGAGTTGCACGGACAGTTCGACGTGATCGAGCGGCGCGCGTTGCGGTGCAAAGGACGCGGCGATTTCTCCGTGGAGAACATCCCGGCGGAGTCTGCGAATGTCGTGCAGACTGCACGCGAGGAACTCGTCTCTGCGCTCGCAAATTGCGACGACGCGATTGCTACGCTGTGGCTCGACGGCAAGGAAATCACTGCGCCGGAGCTGCGTGCTGCGATTCGTCGGCAGACGATTGCGGGTCGCTTTGTGCCAGTCATCGGCGGCAGTGCGTATCGGCACGTCGGCGTGGAATCGCTGCTCGATGCAGTGATCGACTTCCTTCCCGCGCCGACGGACCTTCCGCCTTCGCGCACGCATGATGGTGCCGTGCTCACGCACGACTCCACCGCGCCGCTGGTCGGCATCGCGTTTAAGTCGGTGAATGATCGTCTTTCGGGACGGCTCGTTTTTGTCCGCATCTATGCGGGCACGCTTCGTCGCGGGGACGTGCTCTTGAATCCGCGCACCGGTAAAACGGAACGCGCGGGTCGGCTTGTGCGCGTCATTGCGGATCGACGCGAAGACATCGCCGAGGCCGGGGTCGGCGAAATCTGCGCGGTTCTCGGGCTGCGTGGTTTTAGCACTGGCGATACGCTCTGCGATCCAGAGCGCGTCGTGATGCTAGAGCCGCCGCAATTTCCCGAGCCAGTCGTGAGCATGTCCATCGAGCCACGCTCGCGAGTGGAAGGCGAACGACTCACCGCTGCGCTCGCGCGGGTGAGCGATGAGGACCCGACGTTCCGAACGTTCACGCACGCCGAGACAGGCCAGTGCATCATCGCCGGAATGGGCGAGCTGCACCTCGAAGTCATCCGCGAAAAACTCGCGTCCGAACAAGGCGTGGAGACCATCGCGGGTGCGCCAGAGATTGCCTATCGCGAGACGATCATCGTTACCGCTGAAGCCGATCATTTGCTCAAAAAGCAAAGCGGCGGTGCGGGCATGTATGCGCGGGTAAAACTGCGCGTGAGCCCGAGTGAACGCGGCAGCGGAATCATCATCGAAAGCCGTGTGACTGGCGGGACCATCCCGACGGAATTCATCGGCTCGGTGAAACGCGGCATCGCGGAAACTGCGAACAGCGGCGTCCTCGGCGGCTATCCGCTTGTCGATACGCTGGTGGAGATTCTCGACGGCGCGGCTCATGCGAAGGATTCCAACGAACTCGCATTCCGCCTCGCTGCGAGCGATGCGCTCCGCGAAGCCGTCCGCGCGGCGGCTCCGGTGCTGCTGGAGCCCATCATGCGCGTAGAAGTCGAAGTGCCCGGCGAGCATCAAGGCGACATCCTCGGCGACCTGAACCGTCGCCGCGCCCGAGTGCTCGGCATGGACACGCGCGGCGGAGTCGGCGTCGTGCAAGCCCACGCGCCGCTCGCGGAACTGTTCGGTTACACCGGCGGAATCCGCAGCCTCAGCCGAGGCCGCGCGAGCGCGACGATGACACCATCGCACTTCGAGCAAGTCCCGTCCTCCGTGGCGGCGGAAGTCTTAGCGAAGTGAGTAAACAACAAAGGCGGGGTCTGTGAAAACAGGCCCCGCCTTTCTGTTTGGGCGAGCATCGTAAATGTCACGCTGCCCACGGATTCACAAGGCGCACGCCGGTTGCGGTGAAGTCGGCGGTGTTGCGGGTGGCGAGGGTGTAGTCGTGAACGAGTGCGATGGCAGCGATGATGAGGTCGAAGCTGCTGGTGTTGCGGCCTTGCTTTTTGGCGGCGGCAGCGAGGTCGGCCCACTTCTCCATGACTTCGGTATCTACGTCGAGAATCCGGTCGGCAAAGGTGGGTTTGATTTCATTTTCCAGCCAGTCGAGGAGCCCGCGTTTTTTGCGCCCGGCGTCGAGAAGGAGGATGCCACGGCGGAGTTCTCCGAGCGTGATTGCGGAGAGATAAAGCGCGTCGCTTTGTCGTGCGGCAAGCCATTCCATCACACGCGGCTCCGGGTGCTTTGCGGAGGGCTCGCTGATGACGTTCGTGTCGAGCAGGAACATCGTTAAAATCGAATTTCGCGAGGCGCTTCGCTGGAGCGTGAGAGGTCGAGTTCCGTGAGGTCGGCGGGGCAGGCGCGGAGGGCGTCGAGCACACTCTTTTTGGCCGGTTGCGCCTTGCGCCATTCGTCCACGCCGACGATGACGACGTATGGTTTCCCGTGCTTGGTGACGACTTGCGGCTTACCGCGTGCGGCCTTGCCGGCCACTGCGCAGAACTGCTGCTTGGCGTCTTGGAGTTGCAAAGTTTTCATGGCGAGACTTTGCGTGAATCTGTCCACTCTGTCCAGAACGTATTCCGAGTCGTCGCGGCTTCCTCGCTTGTTTTTCGATTGGAAATCGCGCAGCGTCTTTGCATGGGAATGTTCGATACCATCCATTTTAAGACACCGCTCAAATGCCCGGTCTGCGCAGCGGAATGCATCAGCACTCAGACGAGCCGGAGCCTGTGGGCGAAGGAACGGAGAGGCGCCGCGCCTTTCGCCGATTCTTGGAGTTGCCGGAGGAAATCTTGAATTCCCCCGATCCGCTCGCGGCCCTCATCGCAACACACAAACACACAAATCGGGAAACCGACTCACTTTAAAAATTATGGCCTGGCGATTTTCTGAGAATGTCCTCCGTGGTGAACTCGACAATACGCGGCGCGGGCGCGTGAAGGGGACCATCTGGCTTGCGGGAATCGACCTGCCGTTCCACCTTGTGCTACGCGGCGATTGTGCGCCGGATTTGGCGGGCTGCACGATTGCTTTTGAAAATCCGAATCCCGTGCCGATGGACGTCTCGTCCCTCCCTCAATTCGTGCAGACTGGCTGGGTGGGCGAGATTACCTCAGCGCGACGCTTCAAAGTGCCGGATGTGCCGATTGAGGAATTTGTGCGGATGAAAAACGGGCCGTTTCATTGGGCGAACACCCTGTCGGTCGAATGGCACAGTAAGACAGACGGCGAAATTTCCCTGCACATGCACGATTTCAAATTGACCGTCTCCGCGCACGAATGGACGCTCTCGCCGGAAGAGTACGAGGCCAGTCGGGAGGCGAGCAGCGCGGACTTCATCGCGTGGTCGAAGGAAGTGTTTGAGTGGTCGGATGAGGATATGGGAATGGTGGAGAAAGTGGACATCGCGGACTTCGTGCATGACGCGGACGATGAGGGCGAGGAATGGAAGCGCCCCGATGCCGAAGACGACGAACAACCACCGAAACGCTGAATGCGACGACGTTCACAGTGCGCTCCCAGTATTCATCGCGCGCCGGAGCCGCGGCAACCGTTCGCCATCGACGGGCCGGGCATCTGTATCGCAATTCATTGATTTAGTTGAGCGCATTCGCTAATCCGCTCTGCAAATATCTATGAGGGCACTGCTTACATCACTCTTCGTGGCATTTTTCACCGTCGGTTGCGTTACCGGCAAGCCTCTCTCCGCAGACAAGCTTGCAAATATCAGTCCGCTTCGGGTGACGCCGCCAGCGACGTCTGCGGAGGGTTCAATTTACAATGATTCCACTTCGGCGACGCTGAACGTAGTGGGTAGTCAGACGGGGCTTGCAGGAGCGCTGTTGTTTGGCGGGATTGCTGAACTCAACCGCTCGGCGGGAGTGCGGAAGTTTTCTGCGGCAACCGGCGGGCTTTCCAAAGAAGTGGAGCGAATCGTCGTAGGCGAGTCGCTCGCGGGTGTAAACTCGCGAGGGCTCAACGACAGAGCCGGGGCTTCCGGCGGGCAGTTGCGCTTGAGCAAAATCACGTACGGCGTTTCACACATCGGCAAGCAGCAGTTTCGTGCGAGTGTCGTCGTCGCAGGTGAGATTCAGGACGCTGCCGGGAAAGCGATTTGGAGAAATAGCGGGATTGGCGGGAGCAGTCAGTCCTTCACGGCGGATGAGACAAAGGCGACGCCGCGAATCTACGCGGACGCGGTCGGGGACGCAGCAGTCAGCGCGGCATCCGATCTCGCGGTGAAGTATTCCGGGCGCTGAAACCGACGCTGCTTTCTCGCAATAGAGGGGCTGGGCGAGGATGCGCGGAACGTAAAACAATTCGCCGAGCTATCGCGTTTTTTGCACGGCGATTTTTTCAAACACCGAGGAAGTGCGCCCCTCCTTGCGCAAGCGTCTGCGCCATCGTTCTCGCTACAACTCTTTTTAACCCGAACGCCGCGATTGTCGTGCGAGTCTGGGAGTCGTGGCTCACGCAGCCCTCTGCGTGAACCGAAGATAGCCAACGGCATACCCATTTACGCGAAGCGCAGATCCAATGCGCGTGCCACCAGAAAAAGTGCTCTTCGCGACGGGAGGTTCACGCAGAGGGCTGCGTGAGCCACGACACGCAATCGCGGCGTTCGGGAATAAACATCCTCCGCGAAGCCTTCGGAAATCTACCACGCAAGCCGGTCCACCAACACAATGTCGCCGGACACGATACGCATATCGGGTGTTTTACCTTCTTTGATTCCTTCGAGATCGACGGGGATTTTCATATCGCTGCCATCTGGACCTTTTCGCAAGATATACACTCGGAGCTGGCCGGCCCCTGACATGATCCCGCCGCTTTGAAGAATTGAGCCATAGACGCTCAGTTTCTCACCGTCCGAAATTCGGTATGAGCCGGAGCGCTTTACAGCACCGGCAACATAGACGAGCTGCGATTCAGTTTGCGCTGGGAGGATTATCACGTCGCCCTCGGTCAGCATCGGCACGACCGCGCTATTCGGATTCCCTAACGCGCCATCCAGCATCTTCTTGACGTTGAATACCTCCGCCTTCGGAGTGTTTTTAGAAACGCGCATGATTTTCACTCTCGTGAGGTCTGCGCGGTCGGTCCAGCCACCGCTGGAAAGTAAAACGCTGATCAGCGTGGGCGCGCTGCCCGAGGGAATTCGATAGGGTCTTGGATTCCGAAATTCGCCCGCGAGATACACGACAGGCCCGGTGTCGGCGGTGATCCCCACGGTGCGCTTCACTTCGACTGTGAACGCTTGATCGGAATGGAGTTTTGCGAGGATGAATCGGATGTCTTTGGCGGCTTGCGCCACGCTCTTCCCGGCAAGCGAAACCTTTCCGATTCCCGGCATGATGATGTACCCGCCACGCCTTACCAAGTATCGCCCGTTCAGATCATTGTTTTCTACCACGGTGATTTCCACGTTCTCGCCGGGTAAAATCGAGTCCCCCGTGTTCACAGGGGGACTTGCCTCCACAACTTTCTCCAGCTTTGCAGCGGTTTCTTTTGCCGCCGCGAGCTCGATTTTCCGTGTTGCAATCTGCTTGGTCAGCCGCGCGGCCTCATCGGATTGATTCAGCGCCTGCAAAATCGCCGCCCTTTTCTGGTCCGCTTCGATTGCCGAATGCAGAAAGCGCATGTAAGCGTTGATTTCCCTCAGACGGTCGGTATCGGATTCCGACTGAAATTGATACGGCTCCGGGACAGCGCTGGCTTTGGTTTCCGCAGGGAGTTCCGCCGGTTGGGGCATCGGCACCGCATTGACGCTTTGCTCCACACGAGCGGGCGCTTTTTCCTTCGCCACCAACGCGAATACGGACGCACCGACGCAACCGATGGCGATGCCGATTATTGCGAATTTTCGAATCCGCGTCGAGCGGTGTCGGGATGCTGCTTTGCTCCACAATTCGTCGAAGCCGGGAGCAATCTGTGTTTCCTCGCGAAGCTGTTCGCGGAAAAGGTCGGTGAGTTGCGGATCGTTCATAATGTGGTTTTCAACGGATTGAGAATGTCGCGCAGCCGCTGCTTGCCGCGCTCGTAGTGCTGCCGCACGGAGCCGATGCTGATGCGCGTGACGTCTGCGACTTCGGTGAGGCTGAGGCCGTGGTAAAATGCGAGGCGCAACACCTCTTGCTGCCGCGCCGAGAGCGTTGCCAGGGCTTCGCGCAAATTGCTGTGGCTCTGTTCCCGCGAGAGCAGTTCATCGGGCGGTTCCGCAGTCTCCAAGTCCGACTCCGCGGCAAAAATCGCGAGGCCCGAATTCTCTCGCGAGCGGCGGCGGCACTCGTCGGTTGCCGTGTTGCGGATGACGGCGAAAAGCCAAGTTTTCAATGTCGATTGCCCGCCGAACTTTGCGCGACCATCGAGGACTTTGAGATAAACCGTCTGGAGAATGTCCGCAGCCAGCCCCGATTCTCCGCCGCAACATGACGCAGCCCACGAAAAGCTTTCATCGTGAAGCGCGGCCAGTTCGGTTCGGAAGTCGATCATTTGGGTATTCGTCGCGAATGAGGACGGTTTGTATGACAGACGAAACGAAATCCGATCCCGAAAAAAATCCTGCGCGCTACAGAACGAGGGACCACCGTTCCTGCTCCACCTCCAGCGACTCGATAGGCGCAACCTCCGAGAAACGAGGGGGAGCGCCCGCTTTGCCGGTCTCGATTACACGAGGTGGTAACTGGAACGACTCGAGGGCGTCACTTAAACGACAGCTCGATATCGTCGTAGTCGATGTTTGCGGATAGGCAGTCCCAGCGCGTGAGATGTAGCTCGATCTCGGTCACGCCCGGCGGAATTCCCTTTGTATCGCCGAGTTTCTTCCATGCCTTTGACGGTCCGCGAACGGTGACGTTGGTTATCCAATCGCCTTTGTAAGTCTCGCCTTTGCCCATGATTGAGATGCTCATCCCTTTGAGATTTCCCGTGGGCGTAGCGACAAAATCGTCGCTGCGAACGCGGCCGTTAAAAGTGAATGACTTTGCGCCTTTCGGAACGGGAAATGACTGCTTGCAGCCGCGATCGCTCAACCTCACAAAACTCTGCCCACCCTCGACGACTACTTTTGCATTGCCCTTCGATTCCCACGCTGTCGGCTGGCCGTCCGACTCCGCTTTGGAAAAATCACCGTTGATGACAAGGTTCTTGCTGTTCGCGGGGGGAGTCCCCGCGCTGGCGCTAGCGTTGGCGGCAGTCCCGGCGGCTGCAGCCTTCTGTTTTTCGCCGGCGATCTCGGCTAGAAGCGGCTCGTTTTTCCCCGCGCGTGCCTTGGCCTCGATGGCGACAAGCGCACGGAGATAGCTTATCGCGAGCGCCTGGTTTTTCGGAGCCATTGCCTTCGAGATTTGGGCGACGTCCCGCATGTATGCGGCACGAGCTGCCCCGAGTTCCTTCGGCAGGTCCGGCGATGCCGCAGGCGGTAGGCCGGCATCGGACTGGATCGCCTGCTTTTCTGCCAGAATCGCAGTAACGGCGTTCAACTTCGAGCCTGCGGTCGCCGATTTCTCGCTTGCGTCGAGCGCGGTGAGGTAGCGCGCCGCGACCGCTTTTGACGCGGTGCTTTTTGCTCCGTCGAGCTGAATGGTTTGCTTTTCGAATTGGGATTTGGTCGCCGAGAATTCCGCTGCGGCATCCATCGGCGTCGCGACTTGACCGAGCAGAAGCGAGGGCAAACACATTGATAATGCGAGCAGTGCTGAGGCGGAAGGGAGCGTTAGTTTCATAGCGATGGACGGATAATGAAAGGCGGGCTTGAAGTCAATGGCAGAGCCGAGGCGCAGGAGCGAGGTGATTAAAGTTAGTCCATACTTTCTCCGAATCCACGGCGATGCTCATTCCTCACCGACCTCGGAGGGACGAGAAGTGCATTCTCATCATGGGTTCAGTCGTCTCCGATATACTCTTTGCGTCTTCGTGTTTTCGTAGCCGAGCGCGGGATAAAATGCGTGGCTCTCCTCGCGGCCGACATTGCTTCGCACGACGACCACTCCAGCGCCGAGGCTCGCGGCCCATTGCTCGGCTTCCGCGACAAGCGCTCGCCCGATGCCCGCGCGCCGGGCGTCTCGCGCAACCACGAGGCCGAGAATTTCGGCGCGAAAGCCGGATTCGATCAGTTGCGCCGTATGCGCATGGAGCCAACCCACAATCTCGCCGGAAGCGACGACCGCGATGAAGAGCGCATCTGCCGAGGACCGCAACACCGCCAGAATGCGTGAGCGAATCACCACAGCATCGCTCGGATAACCCAGTTCGGCGCTTAACAAAGCGACAGCTTCCGCGTCGTCCCCAGAAGCGCGGCGTAGAGTGAAAGCGGTTTGCATGTGTGCCTTCGCGATTACGGGAGAAGGATCGCGGTGTCGATGCGGGAAATAGTCGGAAGGGCGCGCGGGTTTATCGTCGATTCGGACGTTTACTTTCATGTCGTCGGCGAGCGGCGGGTTATTCGGTGGAGCGACGTGGAGCGCGGATTGCTCTCCGACTTCAGCTGAAATACCGATGGACAGATGCTTTGCGTGGATAACAATGCGCTCATGTCTGTTCAATCTACGATGTTAGCGCTGGGTACTTCTGCACCGGATTTTGCTTTACCGGAAATCTCCACGGGACGGCCTGTGAGGCTCATTGATTTTCAGGAGCGCCGGGCGTTGCTGGTGGTGTTTTTGTGTGCGCATTGTCCGTATGTTCTTCACGTTTTGCCGGAACTTGCGCGGCTGGGTGACGAGTATCCCGTGAAAGGCGTGGGGATTGTGGGAATCACGTCGAACGATGTGGCGCAGTATCCGCAGGATGCCCCGGCTCACGTGGCTGCATTGGCGCGCAAGGAGGGGCTGAAATTCCCGATTCTTTATGACCAGTCGCAGTCTGTTGCGAAGGCGTTTACAGCGGCATGTACGCCGGATTTCTTTTTGTTCGATCAGGTGAAGCGTCTGGCTTATCGCGGGCAGCTCGATGGCTCGCGCCCTGCGCGCGATTCGGGGAGACCGGCGAGCGGGGCGCTGGATGGCTCGGACATTCGGGCGGCTCTTGACGCGGTGCTTGCGGGCTGGCCGCCGAACCCAGACCAGCGGCCAAGCGTGGGCTGCGGTATCAAATGGAAGCAGGGAAATGAGCCCGCGTATTTCGTCCCCTAAACGGGCTGTGATTACTTCGTCCCCCAACGCTGTCGGATGAAGCGTTCCCAAGGGCCGAAGAGGATTTTGTCGGCGATGAGGCCGACGAGCATGATGACGACCATGACGCCGACCACTTGCGCCATATTACGGCTATTGCGACCGGCATTTAGCAAGTGCCCTAGCCCGGAGCTGCCCGTGGCGATGACGTAAATCTCCGCTGCCATGAGCGAGCGCCAGGCGAAGGCCCAGCCTTGTTTCACGCCGCCGACGATGACCGGCAGCGCGGCGGGAACGATGACGCGAAACCACAAATGCGCGCCCC
>JAYTMG010000042.1:0-14156 GCA_043728745.1 Verrucomicrobiaceae bacterium | reverse complement strand
GGCTTTGCCACGGGCATCGCCAGCAGTCGCTTGCTCTCGGTCAGCAGCCATTGCACATCGGTGAACGGTTTGCTGGAGATGTCTTGCCAGCGGACGTAGCCGGCGGCGTCGATCAGGAATGTGCCGTGGAGCGACTGATTCTCGAAGTCGTCGTAAGCGCGATACGCCTTGAACGCCGCGAGGCCCGGATCGGCGACGATGGGGAAGGGGAATCCCTCCGCGTCTTTCGCCTGCACGAACGTCTTGTTCAAATCGGCTGCGTTGTCCGTGCTCACGGCGATGATGTCGATGCCTGCTGCTGCGTAGTCCTTGGCGACGGGCCCGAGGGCGTTGAGCTGCTCGATGCAGTGCGAGCATCCGCTGCCTAAATAGAACACGAGTAATTGCGGGCGGCCTTTGTGCTCGGCGAGCGTGTGCATTTTCCCATGCGCGTCGGGTGCCTGCCAGTCGGGTGCCATATAGGGCGACCAGCGAAACGGACCGAGCTTCGCGAGGTCGGGGCGCTCGCCGGTGTCCTTGGGCCACTCCAGCTTCGGGCGCCAATCTGCGGGCAGCGTGAGTGCATCGGCGATGGGCTTGAGGCGAGTGAACGTGATCTCCCCGAGGTCAGCCTGCGCGCAAAGCGGGCGGAGCTTTTCGAAGGTCTTCTTCGCTTCGTCCTTGCTGCCCGTGCGCCACTGGATGTCGGCGAGGTTTGCCAAGGGGAGCACTTGTCCCTCCGTCTCTTTCGCCGCGCGTTCGGCGGCTTCGAGCGCTTGTTTGTTGTCGCCGAGTTTCAGGTGAATGCGCGAGAGACGCGTGGGATTGAGGTCCTTGGCTTTGTCGAGGAGGGGCTTGATCTCGATCATCGGCTTCGCTTCTGCGATGGCACGATAGAGCCGCACTTCGTCGCGGTATCGCTCCAGCGTTTCGATCTTCTTCGAGAACTTTAGCATCGCATCCGTCATCGCTTTCGCCGTGTCCTGCGATGCTTTGCGCGCCTCGGTCTCCGCCGTCTCGGCGGCTGCGAATCGCTGCTCGCGGGCCTTTTTGATCGCGAGATCCAGCGCCGCCGCCTTCTCCTCGCCCTTCGCGAGATTGTTGATCTGGAAACCCGCGACGGCGAGCGTCCGCAGGCGATGCCCGTCTTCCGTCGGGTCCGGGCTCGGCTCCAGATACTGAGTGCCGTCGAGCGCGATGAGCTCCTCCCAGTGGCCCCACGCGAGCATGAGGTCCAGCAAGCGTTTGCGGCCCATTTGAAATCCCGAACCGGCTTCCGCGTAGCCCGCCTTGCCCACGAGCATGAGGCCGGGAGCGAGGCGCGGCAGCTCGATCATATTCTTCGCGAGGTCCGTCGCCTCGCGGATGCGCCCGATGAAGCCGAGGTTCTCCACGAGCCAGTCGTTGTTGTGCGCGTAGTTGTGGATCTGCTCCGGCAAAATGCGGGAGACCGTCATGCTCGCGTGGTCCGTGCGCGCGCTCGCCTCCTGCTGCCACGCGGCGTCGCCGAACCGCTTCAGCGTCACGAACGTGTGGCCGGGCATGTGCCACATGTGCGCGATGCCCGGCGCGCTCTGGCCGAGCAACGCGGCGTCCGTCACCGCGCGGCGGTCGTCTTCGTGGTTCCACAGGTGGATCAAATAGTGGTGGATACCCGGATGCTGCGGAGTCTTCGCGAGGACCGTTTCCGCGAGCGCAGTAGTCGCGGTGTGACTGCCGAGGGGCATTCCCTTTTGCGAGTTGTCCCAGATCTGCAACACCAGAAACGCCCGAGCCTCCGTGTCCTCCGGGAATTCGAAGACGATCTTCTCCAGCGCCTTCACCAGCTTTGTGCGCTTATCGTTCGTCGTGCCTTTTCCCTCGGAATAAGCCGCGTGATAAGCCGCAATCCACGCCTGCTCTCGTGGCGACGCCTTGTCCTTCTTCTCCTGCGCCTTTTTGATAAATTCGCCGCTCCGCTTATTATTGTGCTGGTTCGCCAGCGCCAGCCCCCAGTAGGCCATCGCGCAGTCCGGGTCCAGCTTCAGCACCTGGCGAAACGAGCGCTCCGCCTCATAATACCAAAAGCCATGAAGCTGCCCCACACCTTGGTCGAAAAACTTCGCCGCATCCTCCGATTTTGTCGTCACGGGGAAATGCACATTACCCATCCCCGGCAGCAGCGTGGCCGCCTGACGCGGCCCCTCGTCGAACGCCTCCCCATGCGCGCTGTGGCCAAAGCGCGGCTTGCCATCCGGGCCGAGCGGAACGTCGTCAGCGCGGAGAACAGCGGTGCAAGCGAGGGCGATGAGGATAAAAGAGCGAGTCATGGAAATGTAGGCAGACAATCCGCCAGCGCGCCGGATGCAAGGCGGAAAAGCCGCACGCGTCCCCAAGGAGCGTGAACCACGAAGTGGTTGTATCTGGATAGCGCGCAGGGAAATTACGCCGAGTATCTGGTTAGCCTTGCCTTGAGCGAAGGCGCGTAAAGGAGCGGGGCTTTCATAGCCCCGTCTGTCCCGACATGTCGGGACAGTAAAGTCCACCGAACACGGGTGTGACCGTTGCGTGATGTAGCACAGTCCGTCCCGGCTGTGGGGCCAGTAGCCGTCCCGGCTGCTGTCGGCCTACAACGGGCGGGACGCCCGTTGGCCCCACAGCCGGGACGGACTGTGCTACGGGCTACATCCCGCAGCGGTCACACCCCCGAACGCTCGGCACGCTCTCTTCCAAATGATTGTCCCGACAGGTCGGGACAGCAGGGGCTATAAAAGCCCAGCTCCGATTCGCTTTCCGCGATTCCCTTATCGCTCGTCTGGCGAGGGTAACCACGTACAAGTGGTTCCCTTAAAAGGTCCGGTGCTCGGGGAGACGCCTTGGGAGTGCGCCGCGCTTTTTGGCAGAAAAATGATGGGCAGAAAAATGGGCTGCGGATTTTTTATGCCGTCCATTTTTATGCCTGAGCTTTTTCGCATTTCGTCGCGGCGCTCGGAGCGGTAGGACTTGGGCGGTATGAAGATGTTTCTTTTTTTTCTGAGTCTCTGCGGCGTGGCGGCGGGGGGGATGGTGGATTTGCCAGAGCTGGGGCTGCGCGTGCAGCGGGGGTTTGCGGTTTCGGTTTTCTCGGACGCGCAACTGGCGAATGATATTTGGTGCATGACGATTTCGCCGCGCGGGGAGGTGGTGGTGTCGGGGGCGGGGTATATTTCTACGCTGCGGGATGATGATGGCGATGGGCGGGCGGATCGGGCGGTGGAGTTTGCGAAGGTGAAGGGGGCGATGGGGCTTTGTTTTGGGGATGATGGGCGTAAGTTGCTGGCGATGGCGGATGGGTGGCTGTGGGAGTATCGCGATGAGAATCTGGACTCGGTGGCGGATGGTGCGCCGCGGAAGATTTTGCCGTTTTCGGCGGGGGAGCACGGGGGGCACGCGATTCGGAAGGGGCCGGATGGATGGTGGTGGGTGATCGGGGGAAATGATGCGGGGATCGATCTACGTCACGACCCGAAGAAGAAGGCGCTGGCGGGTGCGCTGGTGCGGATTTCGCCGGATCTGAAAACGTGTGAGGTGATGGCGGATGGGTTTCGGAATCCGTATGATTTTGATTTCAACGAGCGGGGGGATGTTTTCACTTTCGACAGCGATTGTGAGCGGGATTATTTCCTGCCGTGGTATTCGGGGACGCGGGTTTATCGTGTGGAGCTGGGCCGGAGTCATGGCTGGCGGCTGAATGGGTATCAGCGGAGCTTTCGTGTGCCGGACTATATGCCGGGGACGGTTCCGGCGCTGGCGGACCTCGGGCGCGGCTCGCCGACGGGGGTGCTGGTTTATCGCGGGGAGTCGCTGCCGAGGCGGATGCGGGGTGGTTTGTTTGTGTGCGATTGGACGTTTGGGCGTGTGCATTTTTTGCCGCTGATGGTGGAGGGTTCGCGATATGTTTCGGAGCCGGAAGTTTTCTTGGAGCCGCTGGGTTCGCATGGGTTTGCGCCGACTGACATTGAGCAGGGGCGGGACGGGGCGCTGTATATTTGCATCGGCGGACGGAAGACGCGGGGCGCGGTATATCGGGTGGTGGCGACGGAAAAGGATGAGTCGCCGGCGGTGGTGATCGGGCGTCCTCGCGAAGAAAATGCGGCGCTCGCGGCGCTTGCGGCGGTGCAGGAAAAGCTGGGCGGCTGGAAATTATCGGGGGCGAGCGCGGAGGCATTTGTGCCTTATGAGCCCTTGCTGCCAAAGGCGCTGAGCGACGATGAGCGGGTGGCGGCGCTGACGCTGGGGCAGGAGTCTTTGCTGTCGCTAAATGACGATGTGCAGGCGGAGGCGGCGCGCGTTTTGGCGATGCTGGGGGATGATTCGGAGATCTCGGCGTTGCGAATTCTCGGTGCGATTTCGGAGAAGAGCGGGGCCACGTCGGACTTTCATTTTCTGGCGTGCTACGCGCGTCTTGCGGCTGCGCCGGATGTGGTGCCGGTGCTTGCAAAGGCGATCCTTTCGCTGGACGTAAAGCTGGCGGGCGGCGACCAGCGCCCGAAGCAGAATTGGGCGATCCGTTTGAACGAAGTGCTGGCGCGGCTGCTGGTGAAACATCCTGCGCTGGGGCCCGCGCTGCTGGATTCGCCGGGGTTCGCGACGCCGGGGCGGCTCTCGATGGTGGACGTGCTCAAGCAGCGCGATTTGGCGGCTCGACTGTTTTTTTCCGCAGCGAAAGAAAACGCCGCGTGGCCGTGGAGCGCAGAGCTGGTGAAGCTGGTGGGGCCGATGCCGGAGGCGCGGCCGCATTTGCTGGGCCTGTGGAAAAATGTGGCGCTCCGCAGTGCTCTGCGTCCGATCCTGGAGAAAGATGCGACGCCGGAAGAGCTGTCGATTTTGAATGCAATGGAGATGGTGGCGGTCGTGGACGTGCAGCCGTTTGTGGATTCGATGCAGGTGGTCGCGTGGGAAAAAGGCGACGCTGCTCGCGGCGCAAAAATCTTCGCCGACCGTGCCTGCGCGACGTGTCACAGCGGGACTTCGCCGATTGGCGCGGAACTGACGGGCCCCGTTGCGCGGCTATCGGCGGTCGATTTGATGACGGAGGTGCAGTTCCCGTCGAGGACCATCGCCGAGGCGTTTCGCGCGACGATGTTCACGATGAAGGACGGCTCGCGCGTGGCGGGGGTCGTGGCTTTTGTTTCGGCGGACGGAGTGATCGTTCAGACCGTGGGCGGAACGCAACGGTTGGCGGAAAGTGACATCGTGCAGCGCGAGGAGAGCAAGGTGTCGCTGATGCCGCCGGGCTTGCTCACGGGCCTGCTCCCCGCGGACTTTGCGGACCTTCTCGCATACATGAAGACGCTGGCGCGCTGATGCGCCCGCCTTTTCTTCCATTGAAACACTCGACACCCTCAACTGGCACGATAGGTTCCGCACCGTCACATGAAACTCGTCCGCTGGAAAAAATATATTTGGGATCTCTCGAAACTCTCCGACGTAGAGCCGCAAATTCCGTCCCACTACAATATCCGCTCGGCGGGTAAGGAAGAGGAGAAGACGATCCATAATGTGATCATCACGGCTTTCGGGCTCGATACGGCTTGGGGCGATTCGTTTAAGCAGATCAGCGGGTTCATCGAGAGTCAGATCACGAAGAGTTTCCTGCACCGCGCAGTCCCGTGCCTCGTGCTGACGCATGGCTCGCGCATCATCGGAGCCTCGGCGCTGAACGTGTCGGACGACGCGCTGTGCCACCTCATTTCCGGCCCGTGCATCCTCGCCGAATACCGCAGCCGCGGCCTCGGCAGCGCGCTCCTTTACGAATCGCTCGCGCATTTGAAAACAGCGGGCATCGCGAATGCAGTGGGCATTTGCAAAGACAACGTGCCGGCGGGCAAGTTCGTGTATCCGAAGTTCGGGTCCAGAAATGAGGACATTGACTTCGACGTGCTGAAGACTGCGCTGTAGGCGGACGGTTCGCCGGCGGATTTCCTCGGCGTTCGATTTGCGTATCGGGATGTTCTGCGTAAGTTGGCACCATGCAAATTCGTAGCCTTCTCGGGCTTTTTCTAATCTTTCTGACCGCGTACGCGGATGCCGACAACCTTCCGCCGGAGATCCTCCAGCAAGCCGATGCGCCTGTGCTGCGAAGCGGGGGAACCGTGCTGTCGGCGGATTTGACTCCGCTTTTTCGTGACCCGGATGCGGTGGCGAATCTCGTCCGGCTCAGCATTCGTCTCGGGAGCGTCGTGAAGACGGTGGACATCGAGTTGTTCGATCAAACGCAGCCCATTACTGCGGCCAATTTCCTCAATTACATTCACTCCGGGCGCACGGAGAACAACATTTTCCATCGTTCGATTCCGGGCTTTGTCGTACAGGGCGGCGGCTTCCGCTGGACGACGACGGGCGTGAACCCCGTGCCGACCTTTGCGGCGATCCTCAATGAGCCCGGTCGATCGAATTTGCGCGGCACCATCGCGATGGCGAAACTCGGCGGAGACCCGAATAGCGCGACGAGCCAGTGGTTCGTAAATCTCGCGGACAATTCGCTGAACCTCGATGCTCAGAATGGCGGCTTCACGGTCTTCGCGCAGGTGGTTGGGGCCGGCATGACGGTGATCGATGAAGTCGCTGCGTTACCTCGGGTCAATGCGGGCGGGGCGTTCACGGATCTTCCGGTGAAAGACTTCTCGGGCTCGACGATCAACCGCGTTCACACCGTCGAGACCGGCCTCGCGCACGAGCTCATTTATTCAGTCACCTCGGACGATGCTGCGCTCGTGGGAGTCGCAATCATGGGGCGGTCGCTTGGGCTGTTTCCATCCGGGAGTCGCTCGGGTAGCACGACGGTGCATTTAACCGCAACGGACTTCAGCGGCGCGGCGATCACGATGGATATTCCGGTGACCGTGCAGACGAGATCGCAAGGTTGGCACTTCGAAACGGGGGCGAGCGGCGCTGTCACTCTCGTATTCAACCCGGCTGATACGGGCACCATATTGAATGGAGAAATCCCGGCGGCCTTTGGCAATGGAGTGATCACCGAGTCGAAGAGCCGGGCCTTCTCAATCCGGAACGATTCCGGTGCAGCCCTCACGGGGATCACCGTCGCATCAAGCGGAACGAACGCGCCGGATTTCGTGGTGACGAGCGGGGCAACGCCGGGAGATATTCCGGCGGGCGGAAGTGTCACGTTTACCGTAGCAATGACGCCCTCCGCGATCGGCCAGCGAGTCGCCACGCTGCGCATCGGCAGTGCAGACCCGAACCAAGCGGTGATCAATCTCCTCGCCAGCGGTAACGGCGTGGAGAGGTCGCAAGGCTGGCACTTCGAAACAGGTGCGGGCGATGCCGTCACTCTCGTGTTCAACCCGGATGATCCCGGCACCGTGTTGAACGGCGAAATCCCTGCGGACTTTGGCGATGGAGTGATCACGGAACCGAAGAGCCGGACGTTTTCAATCCGGAACGATTCCGGCGCTGCGCTCACGGGGCTCTCAGTCTCGTCGAGTGGGACGAACGCGCCGGATTTCGTGGTGACGAGCGGGGCAACGCCTGGAGATATTCCGGCGGGCGGAAGTGTCACGTTCACGGTCGCAATGACGCCCTCCGCGATCGGCCAGCGAGTCGCCACGCTGCGCATCGGCAGTGCGGACCCGAACCAAGCGGTGATCAATCTCCTCGCCAGCGGTATCGGCGTGGATTATCCGGCACCGACCATCACCGGCGTCGTCGCGCAAACACTCGCGGCGGGAGGCGAGGCCACGGCGGTCATGCCGGATTTGCGCGGCACTATTGTGACGGCGACGGACCCGCGCGGAATCAGCACTTTCACCCAATCGCCCGCGCCGGGGACGGTCCTCGCATTGGGGGTATATCCGCTCGTTTTCTCGGCGACCAATTCCAAGAATAAGACGACCTCCGAGCAGAGCACAGTGCGCGTTCGATTTGACACGCCGACCACAGTCGTGAATGTCGCTGCCGCTCGCAGTGGAGCGAATGCTCCTGCGGGGACGACGGGAGTTTTGACTCAGTTCGGAACTCCCGCGATTAGCGATAAACGAGAGCTCGCGGCCCGCGTCACCGTCACCGCTGGCAAGACGAAGCAGTCTGCGATTTACGTCGAAAACGGGGCCGGGACCGGGCGCATCGTCGCCATTCAGGGCGGCGCATCCGGCGTTGCCAACGGCGCGTTTAAGTCGTTCTACGATCCGCTGATTTCCGCGAGCGGGAAGGTCGCATTTGGCGCGAAGCTTTCCGGCGTGAAAAGCGGCGAGGACGAGGGCGTGTGGACGGATCTTTTCGGTGCGCTCGCGCCCATTCTCCGCGAGGGACAGACCGTTCCCGGAATGTCGGCGAAACTGAAATCCGTGCTCAGCGTGTCGATAACCGACAACGCGCTCATCGCTCTGGTGAAGCTCGCACCGCAAGCCGGCTTCGTCACTTCGGTAAACGATGCGGCGCTCGTTCGCATCACCGGCACATCCTCAGGAACTGTGCTCGCGCGGACCGGGGCGACGTTGTTCGGTTCGAGCGTGAAAAAGCTGACGGTCTTCCAGCCTTCATCGGCGTCCGCCGGGCAAGGGCGCTGGCACGACGCGACTGGCACACTCGCGAAACTCGCGCTTGCGGATAAGCGGGTGGCGTTTGTGAAGATCGCCAACGACGGACAGCAGACATTGCTCCTACAGACCAACACAGCGGGGTCCGGAATTCCCGCGCGCCTCGCGGACATCGCGATTCCTGCGGTGGGCGGCCCTGGCATCACGGTCAGCGTGATTAAAGCGGTTCAGCCCGGCGTATCGAAAGCAAACGACACAGCGCTCCTGCACTCGAGCGATGGCACGACGTTCACCGAGCTTCTTGGCGAAGGCGCGGCGTTGGGAGCATTCGCCACTTTTTCTGATCCAGTCATCAATTCCGCTGGCGACATCCTCTTTTTCGGCAGCCAACGGGCATCCGTCGCGCGGGCTGCTGCGACCAATGCGCTGTGGCTGAGCGATGGAGTGAATACTCCCGAACTCGTCGCCGCGCTCGGCGCTGCCGCTGCCGCTGCCGACGGCACGAATCTCGCCGACACAACGTGGAGTAAATTCACGACGTTCGTGCTTCCCGATGGCATCGGCCCGGTCTTCATCGCGCAGGTAAAAGGGCGCGCGGTAAACGGCGGGAACAAACTCGGACTATGGGCCGCAGACTCCGCCGGCACCGTGCGGCAACTGCTGCGCGCCGGCGATTCCATCCCACTCCCGACCGGCGCAAAGACGCTCAAAAGCTTCACACTTCTCAATGCCCTGCCCGGCACTCTCGGTGCGCGGCGCAGCTACAGCGGCAACGGCTCACTCGCAGTGCAAGCGACGTTTAGCGATAGAACCCAAGCGTTGTTGCGGATTGACGTGCCGTAGCGCGGACTCTTCGCGTAGAAGCGTGTGATGAATCCATACGAGACCGACAAGCTTCTCAACGAATACCTGCTCTTCCACTACGCCGGGCCGGGAGAAATCCTGCCGTGGCCGGGCGGTCCGCACGATGCGCTCGATTACGCCGTTCGCTGCGTTACGGAATGTCTCGATACGAAATCATTGCCGCCATCGGCGCGCGCTCTCGACGTGGGTTGTGCCGTCGGTCGCTCATCGCTCGAACTCGCCCGGCATTGCGCGGAAGTCGTCGCGCTCGATTTTTCCGCGCGCTTTATTGATGCGGCGAAAGTGCTGCAATCCGGCGGCAGTCTGAGCTATCGCCGCGCGGATGAAGGCGATCGTTTTACCACGCTCACCGCGCGGATTCCCGACGGGATCGAGGCGAACCGCGTTCAGTTTGAATGCGGTGATGCGTGTGCGTTGCGACCCGACATCGGGACGTTCGATGTCGTTTTTGCCGCGAATCTCGTGGACCGACTTCCCGCGCCGGAGCGCTTCCTCGCTGCATTAGCGGGGATTGTGCGGCCTGCCGGACAGTTGATTCTCACGAGCCCGTACACATGGCTCGATGAGTTTACACCGAGGCGAAATTGGATCGGCGGAAGCGATGGGCAATCGACGCTCGACGGTCTCATCGCCGCGCTAGAGCCCGCATTTTCACTGCGCGAAACGAAGGATCTCCCGTTCCTCATTCGCGAACACACGAGGAAATATCAATGGAGCGTCGCGCAGGCGAGCATCTGGAGGCGCGCGCGATGAGTGACTGGGAGGAGCTTTATACGAAGGGCGAAACACGGTGGGAAAAAGGAACGCCACATCCCGAGCTCATCACATTTCTTCGCCGCTATCCGCTCCACGGGCGCGTGCTCGTGCCCGGCTGCGGCTTTGGGCACGACGTGCGCGCGATCGCCGCGACTGCGGATGAAGTCGTGGGATTGGACATCGCACCATCGGCGATTGCGGGTGCCAAGAAGTATCCGTCCGTCGGCGGTGAATGCTATAAACTCGCCGACTTATTCGCGTTGCCCGCGCCGATGCGCGGCTCATTCGACTGGGTTTTCGAGCACACATGTTTTTGTGCGATTCCACCTGCGAGACGGGATGAGTATGTGGCTGCCGTTGCTGGAGCGCTCGCGCCCGGCGGGCGGATGCTCGCGATCTTTTACATGAATCCCGACATGGACCCCGGAGAGGAAGGCCCGCCATTTGGATCTTCCAAAGAGGAACTTGATGAGCGTTTCGGACGTTCCTTCAAAACGATCGCGGAATGGGTTCCGACATCCACGCATCCCGGTCGCGACAGTCGCGAGTTGTGCCGGATTTTGGAGTGCCTCTAGTGAGCTGTCAGTCAGGAGACGAATGATTCTTCGCGAAAAACGTCCCGCGTTTCACCAGCGACCATGCGTTTGGCGTGAGGTCTTCGCGGATGAAATCGGGCCGCATCCCATCCCATACGACGAGCAGGACGTGTTCGCATACGGGCTTGGGCAGCGACTCCGCAGCAACGGGGGTTGCGAAAATGAGCAGCGGAAAGAACTTTCCCAACACGCCGCGAGTAGCGAAAACAGCGGCGATGACCCGCGTGACTGCGCTACTAATCGTGTTTGCCCTATGGGCAGGAATTTTCCTCCCAGGATTGGGCTCGACTGAACTTAAAGGTGAAGAAGGAAGAAGGATCATGCCTGCGGTGACGATGTTGGAGGACCAAGACGCAAGCTGGATTGTCCCGTACGTCGGCGGCAAACCCTTTCTGCGCAAGCCGCCGCTTGTGCAGTGGTGCATGGCTGCGTCGATGAAGGTTTTCGGCCACAACACTTGGGCCGCGCGTCTGCCCAGCGTCCTCAGCGTTCTCGCACTCGCGATCGTGATGATCGTGGCGACACAAGGCTGGCTCATCACCGAGGAATCGCTCGTAGCTGCGATCATTATGATGACGCAAATCGCGACGATCGAAAAATGCCGCCTTGCCGAGTTGGAGGCGGTCTATGTTGGATTGAGCGGGATCGCCGTTGTGCTGTGGCTCAGCGCTTGGGCGCGTGGCGCATCGTCATGGCGACTGTGGCTGCTGCCGATGATCTTCAATGCGCTCGCGCTGCTCGCAAAGGCCCCGCTGCATCTGCTTTTTTTCTACGCGGTCGTTTGCGGAGTTCTCCTCCGCGACCGAAAACTTTCCGCACTTTGGAGCCCCGCGCACGGGGTTGGACTTCTTCTTTTCGCGTCGATTATCGCGGCGTGGGCAGTCCCTTACTTTCAGGAAATCCCGGCGACGGATGCCGGACGGGTTTGGAACCGGCAGTTTGTCGAGCGGGTCACGGGTGCGGAAATGGATGTCAAAAAGTACCTGCTCAATATCCCGAACGGGCTCGCGAATCATCTGCCTTGGGTGCTCTTCGCGCCGCTGCTGTGGATGCGTGGGATGAACGATACCATGTATCCGCGAGGTTGCTCGGTGCTCATCGGTGCGCGCAATGCGGTGGTGGCTTGCTTCTTTGTTCTTCTGCTGATTCCCGGCGTGCTGCCGCGCTACGTTCAACCGCTGATCGCGCCGTTCAGTCTCATCCTTGCGCCGGTGCTTTGGAATTGTCCGCGCCGGTTCCGGCATTGGTGGCGATACGCGTTGTTCGCGCTGACTTTTTTAATGTTCCTCGCAGCGTTGTTCGGGCCGTTTTCCGTGGCGTCGAGCGAGCGCGCTCCCGGCGTCCCGCCGATGTGGTTGTCGGGCCTTGCGCTGTTTGTCGTGGTGGGCGCTTCGTTGTGCCTCATGCAGCTCCGGCGGCGGCTTCATGAGACACTTCATCTCGCGATTTGGACAGGGATTGTAGCGGCCTTGGGAATGATCATCATGGCCACCATCGCCGTGCCGGTGATGCGGCAGCACGAGGACATCCGACCGTTCGCGGAGCAGATCGAAGAGCGCCGGAATGGGCAGCAGATTCTCGCATACGAACTCGATGACTACGCGCCGCTTCTCGCGGTTCTTTTCTATCTGGATTCCAAAGCGTTCAAGTATGTCCCGACTGCGGCCTCCGCGCCGCGAGAGCCCGCGCTCTACCTTGTTCGCGGAAAGGACCGCGCAAAGTTTGCGAAGAAATTCGCACCCGCTGGCGAACCAATCGCGCTCCGCGATGAAGGCGGCAGCGAGCCGGACTCAATCGTCGTTAAAGCCGTTCGGAAGTAAGCCCAAAAAAGTTGGGCCCACGGAAGAAACGGAAGTCCGCGGAAACCAATACATTCCCAGAATCCGAGCCTTCACCCGATTGGTCAGATGCGTTGGTTTCACTACTACCTCTTTCCGTGTTTTTTAGTGTCTTCCGTGGATATTCAACTGCGGTTTTCCGGGTAATACGATTTGCCCAAAATAATGAGACGCATCGTTAGGCGAACGGACGGGCGCGGGGTAGGGTGTCCCGACACGTCGGGACTACCCGGTGCTCACAGAGTACGACGGACGTTCCTTCGCGAACGAACCCGTATTCGACCCATAATGTGCCGGGTGGAACACCCGCCACGGCGGGTAGAATACCCGCCCTACCCGCCGCTCCGTCGCTCGGCTTGGGGAACGTCTCTTTATTTCGGGGAGATTGTATAAGTGGGCCTCCGTGGGGGCGTGATTAAAAGTGGAATCGAGTCAGGGCGATGGTCACGCGTGGGAATATCGATTGATGAATGTCGATTGTCGATTGTTGATTGTTGAAGTGTCGGGTGGTGACGCGGCTCGCGAGAGGCGGAAAACTTCAACAATCAACAATCGGAGTTCATCAATCAGCAATCCGCCGGATGAGCATTACAATTCCACTTATAATCACACCCCCGATTGGCTGAATCTCCCCTACTCCGCTGTAACCTGAGCGAAAGAGTGCGGATGAACAAGCAATTCGGAGTCAGCAAAATCGTTATCGAAACTTGGGAACCGGTGCTCATGCGTCAGGGCTGGCCATCGCGAGTCCTGCCCCCTATTTCTGCCCGCCATTTTTATGCCAAAATAGAGCCGCTCATTTGGCAGAAAGATGGTGGGCAGAAAAATGGCGGACAGCTTTGGCAACTGCACACGCACGTCGTTCGACGGGCATTTCGCGCTCACCCGTTTTGGATCACGCCATGAAGTTGCGCCGCGCTGTCGCGCTTGCGTCGCGCATGGGGAATGTCCATGCTTGCAGGATGCCTCGCATTACCGCTCGCCGCACGAAAGCCGTCGCCGTTGTCGCTGAAAGCCATCCGCCCGTCGTACCTAAAGCACGGCGGACGCTGAACTTCGGTGGAAAATGGGAATATGCCCCAGCGCCGGAGTCCGTCGTGGTGAAACCGGATGCGCAGTATGATCTTTTCGTCGGCGGGAAGTTCCGCGCGCCGGCAAGCGGCGTCTATTTTCCCACCATCAATCCTGCCAACGAAAAGACACTGTCGAACATCGCGCATGGAAGTTCGAAGGACGTGGCTGCCGCCGTAGCCTCCGCGCGCAAGGCGCTGAACGGTCCTTGGGGCAAAATGTCGGGAGCGGAGCGCGGGAAGTATCTTTACCGGATCGCCCGCATCATCCAGGAACGCTCGCGGGAACTCGCGGTGCTGGAGACGCTTGATGGCGGAAAGCCCATCAAGGAATCACGCGACTTCGACCTTCCGCAGGCGGCGGCGAACTTTTTCTATTACGCGGGCTGGGCGGATAAACTGAAGTATGCGTTCCCCGGTCGCACGGCTCGTGCGGTGGGCGTTTGCGGGCAGATTATTCCGTGGAATTTCCCGCTGCTCATGGCCGCTTGGAAGCTCGCCCCGGCGCTTGCCTGCGGCAATACCGTCGTCCTCAAG